>NZ_CP100416.1:3011925-3145187 GCF_026017845.1 Amycolatopsis mediterranei | reverse complement strand
CCAGGCACGCGAGTCGTCCGTCCAGGCACGCGAGTCGTCCGTCCAGGCACGCGAGTCGTCCGTCCAGGCACGCGAGTTCGCCGCTCCGGTACGCGACCACCCGTGAGCCGGCTTCCCGGCCGCCGGCCCGCGCACTCCACTCAGAGCACGAACGAATCCGACCACGGCTGCGAGGCCCGCCCGGACAGCGCGTCCAGCAGGGTCACCGCCTGCTTGTCGGTCAGTGAAGCCACGAAGTCGACCACCGCCCGCCCGCGCGCGAGCCCCCGCACCGCGTCCGCTCCCGTCACCGGCTCCCCCGTCGCCCCCACCAGCAGCTCCGGTGCCGAGCGCGCCAGCCCCGCGTACTCGGCGCGGGCCAGCTCGACCAGGTCGTGCAGCCGACGCGGCAACCGGGACACCTCGTCGCGGTCGAGCAGCCACGCGTCGAGCGCGTCGACCAGGCTCGTCACCACCCCCGCCTGGCCGCGCTGGTGCAGCGCGAGGTCGGGGCGCAGCAGCACGAACCGGCGGTGCACGAACTTCAGCACCTGGACCTCGTGCCACTGGGCGGGCCGCAGCGAGACGTGCCCGGTGCGGGTGGACGGCGAGGGCAGCAGGTACACGCCGTCGACCAGGCGGGCCGTCCAGTTCGCGGAGAACGCCGCCGTGGCCTGTTCCGCCTCGATCGAGCCGTCGAACTCGCCGGCCAGGAGGCCGTCGACCAGCTCCGCACGCACCCGCGCGACCGCGGCGGCGAACGCGTCGTCGTCGACGATCCAGGCGTCCTTGGCGTGCAGGCGGCGGCGGAGGCGTTCCAGCGAGCGGCCCGGGCGGCGCAGGTCCGCGTGCAGCGTCTCGTCGTCCAGCGACGCCAGCTCCACCGCGTGCTCGAGCCACTGCCCCAGCTCCGCGGCGACCGGCGCGTGCTGCAGGACGCCGATGCGGTGGAAGTCCTGCAGGTCGTGGATGGCGTAGGCGATGTCGTCGGCGGTGTCCATCACGGACGCTTCGACCGTCTGCTGCCAGCCTTCGACGCGGCCCGCGAAGGCCGCGCGCGCCTGCTCGAAGTCGTCGAGTTCGGTGGCGTAGGCGGAGAACTTGGCCGCGCCGGTGCCCGGCAGGTCGCCCGGCTCGGCCGCCCCGCGCGGGGGCACCGCCAGCTCGGACGGGTGCGGCGCGGGGTGGTGCAGCCGCAGCCACGGGTACTTGAGGACGGCGGCGCGCACCGCGGCGGTCAGGTCGAGCCCGATCGCCGACGGCCCGCGCACGTCGGTCGTGGTGATGATCCGGAACGTCTGCGCGTTGCCCTCGAAGCCGTCGGCGAGGCCGAAGCGGTGGCGGGCGATCCGGTCGAGCGTCTGCTCCCCGAGGTGCCCGAACGGCGGGTGCCCGAGGTCGTGGGCGAGCGCGGCGGCCTCGGCGACGTCGGGGTCGCAGCCGCCGAGCTTGTCGGCCAGCCCGGCGTCCGGCCCGCTCGTGACGCGCTCGGCGATGGCCCGCGCGACCTGCGCGACCTTGAGGCTGTGGGTGAGCCGGTTGTGCAGCAGCCCGGCGCCCGCGGCGCTGACGACCTGCGTCACCCCGCCGAGCCGCGCGAAGAACGGCGACGCGGCGATCCGGTCGCGGTCGATCCGGAACGGGCTGGTCGCCAGGTCGGTGAACCCGCCGGCGTTCGCCACGGGATCGCGCCGGGCCGTCCGCGGGTCGGTCTCCTGATCCATGCGCCGACCCTATCCGCAGGTTCACCTGAACGGCGGGCAGGCGCGTGGGTACCCCGGAGGTATGTCCCGACGGATGGTCACGACCCTGGCGGCGCTCGCTTTCGCCGCGGCCGCGTGCGGCACCCCGCCCGGCTCGCCCGGCACCACGACCTCGACCACCAAGACGTCAGCCTCGACCTCGGCCTCCGCTCCGGCGAAGCGGATCAAGGTCCCGGACGTCTCCGGCATGAACCACCAGGACGCCCAGAACGCGATGCAGCGCGCCGGGCTCTACAACCTGCGCGAGGTCGACGGCACCGGCCAGGGCCGCGCGCTGGTGATCGACCGCAACTGGCGCCAGACGGCTCAAGACCCGCCCGCCGGCACCGAAGTCGACGCCGACGCGGTGATCACCTTGACGGCGGTCAAGTACACCGACCGTTAGGCCTCCGGCAGTGTCGTGTACGCCTTCAGCGTGCGGTCCGCGGCCGCGCGCGCCTGTTCCGGGTCCGCTCCCGCCGCCACGTCGGCTTCGTACCAGGCCTCGTTCGACGCCGTCATGAAGCGGATGCCCTCGGGCGACATCATCCAGGCCATCGCCGCCTCCGGGTCGACCGCCGTGCCCGGCGCGCCCAGGTGCAGGACCAGGCCGACCAGGGCGCCGTCCCAGCCGATGCCGACCGCGCCCGGGCCGAACTCCTCCCAGCGCTCGTCGACGTGGGCGACGTGCTCCAGCTCGAACCGGGTGCCCGCGCCTTCGGGCGTCAGCCGCACCTCGATCCAGCTGACGTTGCCGCCGAACTCCCACGTGGCCGCGAAGCTCTTCGGCGGGTCGCAGCGCTCGACCGTGCCACCCGCGTTGCCCTCCAGCTGGTACTTCCCGCCGACCTTCAGTTCGCCCGTCACCGGCAGGAACCAGCGCGGGATTCGCTCGGGGTCGGTGCAGGCGTCCCACAGGTCGTCGACGTCGGTGTCGTAGACCTGGCTGATCGTGAGGACGCGGGCCTCCTTGCCCTCGAGCACCCGGTCGCCGAGGGTCCGGCGGACGGCGCTGATCTGGTGGCTGACGTCGATCACGGGGTGTCTCCTTCGGTGGGGCGCCGGGCGCGTTTGCCGCGGGCGATTTCGGTGGCCAGTGCGTCCAGCGGTGGCGTCCAGTACCGGCGGAACCGGCCGAGCCAGTCGTCGATGTCGCGCAGCGGGGCGTGGCCGACCGCGTACAGCCGCCTCGTCCCGTCTTGGCGGACGACCGCGAAGCCGTTGTCCCGCAACACCTTCAGGTGCTGGGAGACGGCCGGCTGCGAGATGCCGAACTCGGCCCGGATCACCTCGGTCACCGCGCCGGCGGCCCGTTCGTCGTCGGCCAGCAGCTCGAGGATCCGGCGGCGGACCGGGTCGCCGAGGACGTCGAACGCGTGCACCCGGCCAAGCTACAAGCGCCGACTTATATAAGTCAAGGCTGAGTATTTACGCCGATGTGAGTAACCCCGATGAACATCAGTCGACATCGGTTCCGCTTCGCCGCAGGACCCGCGACGATCGGGGCCGTGAAGTCGCCACGCGCGGTCCGCTTCGCCTTCCAGCCGCTGTACAGCCTCCACACGGGAGGCGTCGTGGCGTACGAAGCGCTGGCCAGGCCCGGCCGCGGAACCGTCCCCGAGTTGCTCGCGCAGGCACGCCGCGACGGCAGGCTCGCCGAGGCCGACCTCGGGCTCGCGGTGGCCGCCGTCCGGCAGGACGCCGAAAACCCGACATCGCTCCCCCTGCACCTGAACCTCTCCGCCCGCACCCTGGCCGCGCCGCCGTCGATGTACGACGACCTCCTCGAAGAGCTCGGCGACGCGGGCCGCCGCACCCGCGACGTCGTCCTGGAGATCGGGCCGCCGTTCGCGCCGCTGCCGGCCGGCCGCGCGCTCGCCGGGATGCGCGAGCTCACCGAACTCGGCTTCCGGCTCGCGCTCGACGGCCTGGGCCGCGGCGACCTGCCGCTGGGGATGCTCGTCGAGGCGCCGGTCGACCTGGTGAAGCTCGACCGGACCGTGCTGCGCGGGCTGCCGGACGACCCGGCTTCGGTCGCGGTGGTCGAGGCGCTGCTGCACTACACGAACCGCACCGGCACCCGGCTCGTCGCGACCGGCGTGGAGACCGACGCGCAGCTCGACGCCGTCCGCGGCCTGGGCGTCCGGATCGCGCAGGGGCACCTCCTCGCGCCGCCGACCGCCGCCGGTCCCGCGCCGGCCCTGCTCACGCGCGGCCGCCCGGCAGCCGGACCGGGGGCACCGGCGCCTTGCGTCGGCGATTTCCTCCGCCCGGCGACGACCCTGCCGGAAACGGCGACGTGCGACGAAGTCCGCGAGGTGCTCGCGGCCGCGGACGCGCCGTCGGGCGTCGTCGGGGTGGACGAGCTCGGCCGGCCGCGCTGGTCGGTCGACCGGACCCGGTTCCTGGTGGCGGTCACCGGCCCGTACGGGCACGCGCTGCACGCCAAGCGCCCGGCGGCCCGGCTCGCGGACACCCCGCACACGATCGAGGCCCGCGCCGGCGCGATGGAGTTCCTCGAGCTGGTCACCGACGCCGACTGGGGCCGCACGGGCGACGACGTGGTGGTGGTCGACGAGCTCGGCCGCTGCCTCGGCGTGGTGCTGGTGACCGAGGTGGTCCGCGGCGTGGCCGAGGCGAAGGTCGAGGCGGCCGCGGCGCTGAACCCGCTGACGCGGTTGCCGGGCAGCGACACGATCGCCCGCGACGTCGCCCGCCGCATCACGATCGGCGAGCCGTTCGTCGCGGCCTGGCTGGACATCGACGCCTTCAAGGCGATCAACGACACGGCCGGCTTCGCGGCGGGCGACAACCTGATCCGCGAGCTCGGCGCGGCACTGACCGAGCTGGCCGGCGGCCTGCGCCGGATGCGCGTGAGCCACGTGGGCGGCGACGACTTCCTGGTGGTGTGCGACGTCGACGAGATCGCCACGGTGGCGGGGGCGTTGCTGGACCGCTCCTGGTCGGCGGAGGGGCTGCCGGTGACGGTGTCGCTGGCGACGCTGGTCTGCTCGAGCGGGGCGATCGGTTCGTACCAGGAGGTTTCGCGGTTGCTGGCGCCGCTGAAGAAGCGCGCGAAGGCGGTGCCGGGGTCTAGCTGGGTGCTGAGCCGCCCGGGCTCGGAGCGGGTGGAAGTACTGCGCGGCATCGGAACCCGCGGTTTGCAGGCTGCCGCGGGCTGACCCCGGGCTGCCTTCGGTGCGTTGAACGGGCACTGCCTCCGTCAGCTCAGGCCGGTTCGCCACGATCTGGCGCGCCCGGCCGTCCAGCAACCGCAGCAACTCCGGACGCATGGAGGACTGCTCACCCTTGGTTTACGAATCCAGCACTTCCAGCCGCGGACGCTGCGGAAGCTGCCGCGCAGAAAGTCGATCCAACCGGCATTTCGCGACATGGCTACCAAAATGCGGACAAGAAACACGGGGAGGTTCGACACCGCAGGCAGCGCGCCCTGAATGAAGCACGCCTTTCTTGAATTCTAATGCAATCATTTCGGGGAGTCAATGATGCGAAGATTCATGCGGCATGCCGTGTCCATCCTCAGCGTAATCGCCGTCGTGATGGCATTGGCGACAGGGACAGCGGACGCGCAGACTACGCCATTGAAAGTCAAAGTGACGAAGTCACTGGACATCAAACCACTGCACCTGAAGCTGACCTTCAAGAACAAGAACCTCGCCACGAACAAAATGACGCCCGAAGCCAGTTGCGACATCACATGGGAAAGTCCCTACTTCTACGCCACCGGATACGGGCCAGTCGGCGGCCCATACACCATGACCCGGGTGGACGGCTCGTGGAATACCGGAGTCAGTTGCTACGGCACCCCGGCCTTGTGGAAGCTGTATGTCGGAAACTATCTCGCCAAGGACGGCTTCTCCGTGGCCCCCGGAGTCGAGGACGAATGTGAAGATCAATGTCTGTCCGTACTGTCACCCGGCGAGTACCACTGCGACACAGGCACCGCATGTGCCGGCTTCTTCCGAATCTACTCCGACGAGATTCTCACTACCTACCGGGGCATCGGCTGGACCGGCTATCCCGACGCGTGCGTTGTGGACGAGATCAATTTCCCAGAGCAACTGATCTGCCAGCACCATTATGACCTCGGAACCCTTCCGCCAGTGTGGTAACCTGACCTGAGAAATTGCCATCACAGCGACAGGGCGAGGGCATGTCCGACCATCTGCGTTTACTCACCCTGACTGACACCTCGAACGCAGTCGATTTCCCGCTGGTTGTGCCACGACCCACACCGGAGGGGTTCTTTCATGCCCTCGTCCCTCGTTCACGCCTGAACGTCATCCTCTCGTGGCAGGCCCCGGGACGGGGCGTCCTCTTCCTCACTTTGTCCCGCGCAATCCGCGCGGATGATGACGACTGGACGAGGATCGTCCGCGAGAACCGCGAGCTGTTCACTCTCGGCCCCGGACATCCGAAGGGGGGCCAAGCCGTGGCGTGCTGGGTCGGTGAGACGGCCGCCTGCCTCAGTGGCCGGCGAACTCTTCCCGAACTCATCGACCTCGCCGTCACCCTGGAACCGCTGGGTCACGAGCACCAGGATCGGTGAACTGCCTGCTGAGCCGGGGCCGCCCTCACTGCCAGCCGAGCGTCAGCTGCGCCTGGATCGCCACCGCCGCCCACGTCACGTACTCCTCGTGCGGCCACCCGCACACCGCCGTCAGGTGGTCATAAGCCTCGTGCGACATGATCAGCCCGATCGCATCGGCGAGCCGTCCCACAGAACCACCTTCCGGCGCCAGCCCCGCCGCCGCGAGGCGTTCCGCGATCTCCGCCCGGCGCACCGCCGCCAGCTCCGCACGGGCCGTCGCCACCTCTGCGTCCGCCGCGGCCGCCGTCGTGAACGCGCGCCAGATCGGCAATGATCCACGCACGCCCACAGCCACCCGGGACACCACCGCCGGCAGGTCCGCCGGTCCAGGCGGGCCTGCCAAGGCGTCCAGGTTCATCGCGTCCGGGTCGCCCGCGAAGCCGTCGCGGAACGCCGCCAGCAGCAGCTGCGGCTTGCGGCCCGTCTGCGTCACCGTCTCCAGGCTCACCCCGGCCTCCGCCGCGATCTGCCGCATGCTCGTGCCCGCATAACCGCGCGCGGCGAACAACTTCCCGGCGGTCGCCACCACGTGGGCCCGGGTGCGCCGGGCGCGGGCCTCCCGCACCGGCGACGCGTAACGGCGCCGCGCGCCTTCGGAATCCGGTATCGTCATCAATATTGGACGGTACAGCGTATCGACCAATAGCGGGAGGGAGGGGCCATGACCCGGGTACTCGTCTGCGTGCAGCCCGCGCGCGGTCACGTCGGGCCGACCAAGCCGATCGTCGGAGCGCTGGTCGCCGCCGGTCACGACGTCGCCGTCGTCACCGGCGCGCGCTACCGGCAGGCGTTCGAAGACCTGGGCGCCGCCGTGCGGCTCCTGCCCGGACAGGCCGACTTCGACGAGACCGACCTGGACGGCAGCATCCCCGGCCGGGCCGGGCGACGCGGGCTCGATCTCGCACGGTTCGAGCTGACCCACTTCGTCCGCGCCATGCCTGCCCAGCTGAGCGTCATCGACGCGCAGGAAGCCGACGTCGTGCTGTGCGATCCGCTGATGATGGCCGGGCTGGCCCTGGTCCGGCGCGAACGGCGGCCGCGCCTGCTGACCCTGGGGTTCCTGCCGTTCATGCCGCCGGTCCCGACCGGCCCGCCCGGGCATCCCCTGCGCGCCGCGCTCCTCAAAACGCTCGTGCCGTGGGTGACCGGGCCGGCGCGGAAACTGACGAAAGACCTGCTGGGCGGCGACCCCGGCCTGCTGTTCACCGACTGGCCCCTGCTCAGCGACGGCGTCCTGCAGATGACCTGCCCGGGCTTCGAGTACCCACGCACCGGGGTGCCGCTGCACTTCATCGGGCCGACGACGGTCAGCGCGGCGAGCGAGCACCCGCTGCCGCCGTGGTGGGCCGACCTGGACGGCGGCCGGCCGGTGGTGCACGTGACCCAAGGGACGGTCGCGAACGACGACCTCGGCCGGCTCGTCGAGCCCACCATCGAGGCGCTGGCCGGCGAGGACGTCCTGGTCGTCGCGACGACGTGCGGCGAGCTCCTGCGGCCCGGCCCGCTGCCGGAGAACGTCCGGGTGGCCGATTTCCTGCCCTACGACGAGCTGCTCCCCCGCTGCGCCGCCATGGTCGGCAACGGCGGGTACGGCGGCGTCAACCACGCCCTCCGCTACGGCGTGCCGCTGGTCGTGGTCGGGGCCAGCGAGGACAAGCGCGAGGTCGCCGCCCGGGTCACCTGGTCCGGGGCCGGGATCGGCCGCGCCCGCGCCTCGGCCACGCCGCGGACGCTGCGGCGGGCCGTCCGCACCGTCCTCGACGATCCGCGCTACCGCGACCGGGCGCGGGAGCTGGCCGCCGAAATGGCCGCCGGGCCGACGATGGACGAGGTGGTGCAGCTGATCACCGGTTGAGCGAGCCGTGCGCCGACAGGTAGCTCGCGAACCGCTCGTCGACCTCCTCGGACGTCAGGCCGAAGTCCGCCAGGCTGTACCGGTGCACCGGTTTCCGTTCCCCCGTCCGGCTCGCCTCGTGCACCGCCGTCATCGCCGCCCGCGCCTCCGGCGTGAACTCCAGTCCGAAGTGGTCGTACACAGTGGACACCGTGCCGATCGGGTCCGCGACGAAGTCCTCGTAGCGGACGTCGAAGAACTGCGCCGGGTTGTGGCGCGCACGGGCCCAGCCGAACTCGTCGGCTCCGCGTGCCCACAGGTCGAGCTGCCCACGTCCGATCACTTCGCCCCGGAACTTCGAAGACCAGCCGTCCGCGGCCTTCTCGGCCAGGCTGCACATCGACGCCATGATCGTGCTCGGCGCCCGGTGCGTCTGGATCACCAGCGCGTCCGGGTAGTTCGCCATCAGCGCGTCCAGCGCGAAGAGGTGGCTGGGGTTCTTGAGCACCCAGCGCCGGCCCGCGTCCGGCAGCCCGATCAGCTGCAGGTTGCGCTTGTGCCGGGCGTAGGCGTCCGTCCAGTCCTGTTTGGCCAGCCAGCGCGAGTACCGCGGCAGGTGCGCGAGGCACTCGAAGGACACCGACCGCATCGACTGGCGCAGCAGCTGCCAGCACTCCTCCACCTGGTCGGCGGACATGTGGTGCACGCCCATGAACTCCGGGTGCTCGACGTGGTGGCGATCGTAGGAGGCCTGGATCCCTTGGAAGATCGGGTTGTCGGCCCACGACGACCGCGGCGGCCGCGGCTGCGGGACCTCGGCGAGCCACACTTCGAGACCCTGGTGCGCGGGGTCCTCGGCGAGCAGCCGGTGCAGCGCGGTCGTGCCGGTGCGCGGCAGCCCGGTGACGAAGATCGGCCGCTCCAGGCGGACGTCCGCGTACCCCGGGTTCTGCTTCCACGACGCCTCGCTGAGCAGCCGGGCCACGAGCGCGCCGCGCAGCATCGCCCGGTGCACCTTGTTGCCGTACGGCGTCAGTTCTTCGTCCGCCTCGTACGACTCCAGCAGCACGCGCAGGCCTTCGACGTACTCGTCGGCGCCGAAGTCGCCGAGGCCGGTGAGCTTCGACGCCGAGGCGTGCAGGTCCTCGACGGTGCCCACGTCTTCGCGGCCGGGGAGCATCGATCCTCCTAGTGGTGGTATTCGCCGCCGTTGACGTCGAGGCACTGCCCGGTGATCGCGCGCGCCATGGGCGAGGCGAGGAACACCACCGCGTCGGCGATCTCGTCGGGTTCCGGCAGCTTGCGCAGGTCTGTTGTGGACGCCGTTTCGGCGTAGACTTCCTCCGGCGTGATGCCGCGTTCCTTGGCCAGGTAGGCGAAGTACCACTGGAGGTTCGGCCCCCAGATGTACCCGGGCGCCACGGTGTTGACGCGCACGCCGTCCGGCCCCAGCTCGCTGGCGAGGCTCTGCGAGAGCGACAGCAGCGCCGACTTCGCCATCTTGTAGGCACCGAACGTGCGCCGCGAGTGCCGCAGCACGGCCGAGTTGATCATCACCAGCGAGCCCTTGCTCTCCTTGAGCGCGGGCAGGAACAGCCGGGTCAGCCGGAGCACCGAGATGGCCGCGGTCTCGAAGCCCGCGCGGACGGCGTCGAACTCCACCTTCGCCAGATCGGTCAGCGGCGGGACGGCGAAGGCGTTGTGCACCACCGTGTCCACCCGGCCGAACGCCTCGAGCGCCTCGCTCACCAGGTTCGCGGCGGAGTCCGCGTCGTCAATGTCGGTGCGGACCGCGACCGCCCGGCGGCCGAGGTCGGTCACCTCCTTCGCGACCTCACTGAGCCTCGACTCGGTGCGCGCGGCGAGCACGACGTCCGCGCCGGCCAGCGCGCTGCGCACGGCGATCGACCGGCCCAGCCCGGGACCGATCCCCGAGACGACGACGACCTTGCCCTGCAGCACGTTCTCCACGCTCACCCCAGCATCCGGGCGGCGACGGCGTCCTGCCGGGCCGCGATCCTCGCCGTCCACTGCTCCGGCGTCACGCGCGCGTCGGCGTGGTAGGGCAGCCGGTCGGGCAGTTCGTCGGCCTTGACCACCTCGACGACCGGGCCGTCGTCCGGGCCGAGGTCGCGGGCGAGCCGCTGCCAGCGGATCTGCAGGTACCCGCGCTCGTGCCCGGTCAGCTCCAGCCAGTTCGCCAGGCCGGGGTCGCGCTCGGCGAGCACGAACCGGATCTTGCCGTCCGGGTCGACGCGGGCCTGGTCGGCGGTGAGGCTCGTCTGGTGGTTGATGTAGTCGAGCGAGACGTACCAGAGGCTGCCGAGCTGGATGCCCTGGTACGGCGCGTCCGCGCAGCGCGGCACGGTGACGATCATCGCCTCTTCGGGGCCGAGCTCGTAGTGCCCGGCCGAGGAGAACTGCGTGGTGAGCCCGCCCGGCGTCGAGCGCGGCTCGGTCAGCGTGTTCACCGGCAGGTCGTCGTAGAACCACTTCGGGAAGGCCAGGAACGTCTTGAGCCGGCTCAGCAGGATCTTGCCGGTGACGCCGTAGCGCTTGGCCAGCGCGGAGCGGTCCGGCACCGGCGGCGCCTGGCCCGCGGTGTCGACGCACCGGATGCGGATTTCGCCCCGCCGCTCGGTCGCCCAGTCGCTGTAGACCTCGCGGACCACGAGCATCGACGAGCCCTCGCCGAGCACGAAGTAGTTCGGGCCCGGGTTCTCGCGCGCCGGGCCGAACCGCAGCTCGAACCGGCCGTCCGGGCCGATCTCGATCGCCCGGTCGTCGAACGCGGCGAGGCTGTCGGGCACCTCCACCGGCGAGTAGTCGCCGTTGAGGACCTGGAAGCTCAGGTCGGCGGTGGTCCCGCGGACGCCGGTGACCAGGTACTCGCGGTCGGCGCGGATGTTCGCGTTGAAGTACAGCGTGTCCGGGTTGTCCAGGCCCATCTTCGTGTACGGCCCGGTGGACGCGGTGAAGTACGGGAAGTCGCGCTGGTAGGCCCAGGCCATCTGCAGCGACGCCCGGATGCTGCCCGCGAGGTAGTCGTAGCCCTCGAGCAGGCCCTGCTCGGTCTGCGCCGGCGGGGCCTCGGCGATCAGCTTCTCGGCCTCGACGATGGCGTCGGCGAACGACCGGGTCAACGAGAACTCGTTCTCGATCATGCCGGGACGGCCCAGCGGTTGGCGATCAGCTTGAAGCCCGGGATGGCGTCGAAGGACGTCATCGACTCGTAGGTCCGGACGTACCCGATGTGCGACATCCGCCAGACGCCGTCGCTCTCGCGGCGGTAGGTGTCTTCGTAGAACGCGGCACCTTCGATGATCACCTTGTGGTCGGGCACGATCACCCGGTCGGTGAACGACCACCGCCCGGTCGCGGTGTCGCCGTCGACGTCGATTTCGGGCTGAGCCGCGTGGTGCACGGTGATGATGCCGTTGCCGAGGCTCTGGGTGAGGAATCCGACGATGGCGTCGCGGCCTTCGAACTGCTTCCCGTTCCCGCCCACGGCGTGCGTCCCGTAGTTCGCGGTGGCGTCGGCGGTGAACGTGTCGGCCACCTCGTCCCACAGTTTCAGGTCCACCCCGCGCAGGTACCGGTACTTCAGCCGCTTGATCTCTTCGAGTACGACCAGGTCCATGCCCATAGGGTCCCCCACTGCTTGACCGATGACAAGAACATGTTCTACTTTTTTCCGGTGTCCGTGACCTCGTACGAGCTCTCGCACCTGGCCGCGCTCGAAGCGGAGGCCGTGCACGTCTTCCGCGAAGTCGCGGCGACCTTCGAGCGCCCGGTCCTGCTCTTCTCCGGCGGCAAGGACTCGGTGGTGATGCTGCACGCCGCCGCGAAGGCGTTCTGGCCCGCGCCCCTGCCGTTCCCCGTGCTGCACGTCGACACCGGGCACAACTTCGACGAGGTGCTGCGGTTCCGCGACGAGACCGTCGCCGCCTTCGGCCTGCGCCTGGAGGTGGCGAGCGTGCAGGACGACCTCGACGCCGGCCGCGTCGTCGAGGAGACCGGGCCGCGGGCCAGCCGCAACCGGCTGCAGACGGTGACACTGCTGCGGGCGATCCGCGAGGGCCGCTTCGACGCCGTGTTCGGCGGCGCCCGCCGCGACGAGGAGAAGGCCCGCGCGAAGGAGCGCGTGTTCAGCTTCCGCGACGAGCACGGCCAGTGGGACCCGCGGGCGCAGCGCCCGGAGCTGTGGAACCTCTACAACGGCCGGCACCGCCGCGGCGAGCACATCCGCGTCTTCCCGCTGTCGAACTGGACCGAGCTGGACATCTGGCAGTACATCCGGGACGAGCGGATCGCGCTGCCGCCGCTGTACTACGCGCACAAGCGGTCCGTGGTCCAGCGCGACGGCATGCTGCTGGCGGCCACGCGTTTCCTGTCCCTTTTGGACGGTGAGACGCCGTACGAGGCGACCGTGCGCTTCCGGACCGTCGGCGACGCCACGTGCACCGGCTGCGTCGAGTCCTCGGCGACGACACCGTCCGAAGTGGTCGCCGAGGTGGCCGCCACGCGCGTCACCGAGCGCGGCGCCACCCGCGCCGACGACCGGATTTCCGAAGCAGGCATGGAAGACCGCAAGCGGGAGGGCTACTTCTGATGCAGCTGCTGAGGATCGCCACGGCGGGAAGCGTGGACGACGGGAAGTCCACGTTGATCGGCCGGCTGCTGTTCGACTCGAAGGCGATCTTCACCGACCAGCTCGCCGCCGTCGAACGCGCCAGCCGGGACCGCGGCGAGGACTACCCGGACCTCGCCCTGCTCACCGACGGGCTGCGGGCCGAGCGCGAGCAGGGCATCACCATCGACGTCGCCCACCGCTACTTCGCCACACCACGGCGGAAGTTCATCATCGCCGACACGCCGGGGCACCTGCAGTACACGCGGAACATGGTGACCGGCGCGTCCACCGCCGACCTGGCGCTGGTCCTCGTCGACGCGCGCAAGGGCGTGCTGGAGCAGTCGCGACGGCACGCGTTCCTGGCGTCGCTGCTCGGGATCGGGCACCTCGTGGTGTGCGTGAACAAGATGGACCTCGTCGGGTGGTCCCAGGAGCGGTTCGACGAGATCCGCGAAGACTTCCGCCGGTTCGCGATGAAACTCGACGTCGCCGACCTGACGTTCGTGCCGGTTTCGGCGCTGCACGGCGACAACGTCGTCCACCGCAGCGCGAGCATGCCGTGGTACGAAGGCACCTCGCTGCTGCACCAGCTCGAAGAGGTGCACGTCGCCTCCGACCGCAACCTCATCGACGCGCGGTTCCCGGTGCAGTACGTGATCCGCCGGTCCGACTTCCGCGGCTACGCGGGCACCATCGCGGGCGGGGTGTTCAAGCCGGGTGACGAGGTCGTGGCGCTGCCGTCGGGGTTCACGTCGAAGGTGCGTGCGGTCTGGGGACCGGGCGGGAGCCCGCTCTCCGAGGCGTTCACGGGCCAGGCGGTGGCCGTGGAGCTGGCCGATGACCTCGACCTCGGCCGCGGGGCCATGCTGTGCCGCCCGGGCAACCGCGCGGAGTCGGCCCGCGAGGTCGACGCCCTGGTCTGCTGGTTCTCCGAGCGCGCCGCGCTGACGCCGGGCGCGACGTACGCGGTGCGGCACACGACCACCGAGACGCGGGGCACGGTGGAGCGGCTGGAATACCGCCTCGACGTCACCACCCTGCACCGCGATGAGACGGCGGAATCGTTGCGGCTCAACGACATCGGCCGCATCCGGCTGCGCACCCGGGCGCCGCTGCTGTTCGACCCGTACCGCCGCAACCGGGCCACCGGGGGCTTCCTGCTGGTCGACGAGCACACCGGCGACACGGTCGCGGCGGGCATGATCACCGGCGCACCGGTGTCCCCGGTCGTCTGGCACACCGCGGCGGTGCGGCGCGAGGACCGCCCGACCCGCGGCGCGACGGTGTGGCTGACCGGGCTTTCGGCGTCGGGCAAGTCGTCGGTGGCGGTGGAGCTGGAGCGCCGCCTGGTCGCGGCGGGCCGCCCGGCGTACCTGCTCGACGGCGACAACCTGCGCCACGGCCTCAATGCCGGGTTGGGGTTCAGCCCGGAGGACCGCGCGGAGAACGTCCGGCGGGTGGCGGAGGTCGCGCGCCTGTTCGCGGACGCGGGCGTGGTGGCGATCGCGTCCCTGATCAGCCCGTACTCGGAGGACCGGGCCCGGGCTCGGGCGGCCCACGACGGGCTGCCGTTCGTGGAGGTCTTCGTCGACACGCCCCTGGAGGTCTGCGAAGCCCGCGACCCGAAGGGCATGTACGCGAAGGCGCGCGCCGGGGAGATCACCGGCTTCACCGGCATCGACGCTCCCTACGAGCGCCCCGCGTCGCCCGATCTGGTGCTGCGCCCGGGCGACGGCGACCCGGCGGCGATGGCGGCGGCGATCCAGGCGCTCTTGGACGATCTGGGCTGAATTCGCTTGCTCGCGCCGTTAAGGTGTCCTTCATGACGTCGGTCAGGCAGGTCCAGGTCACCTTCGACTGCGCGGAACCCGAGCGCGTCGCCCGGTTCTGGTGCGAGGTGCTGGGGTACGAGCTGCACAGCTCGGGCCTCGCCTGCACCGATCCCACGGGCGTGGGCCCGCGGCTGTACTTCCAGCGCGTGCCCGAAGGCAAGGTCGTGAAGAACCGCGTGCACCTCGACGTGCGGGTCGGCACCGGGCTCGTCGGTGAAGAGCGCCTTGCCGCGCTCGAGGCCGAGTGCGCGCGCCTGGAGGCGCTCGGCGCGAAACGCCTGTGGCTCCAGAAGGCGGACGAGGAGAACGAGTCGTGCCTGACGATGCAGGACGTCGAGGGCAATGAGTTCTGCCTCGACTGAGCCTATTCGGCTTCCAGGACGAAGAAGAGGAAGCTCGGGAAGGTGTCAAGGATTTCGAAGTCGCCGGGGAACAGCTCGCGGGCGGGCGGCACGGGGTGCGGTTCGCTGATGACGGCGATCCGGAAACCCGCCGCGGTGAAGGCGTCCGTCATCGCGTGCAGCGGCTTGTTCCAGAAGGTCATCCGGGCTTTCCGACCGTGGAGCTCGAACTCGTCGGTCCAGGTGTAGGACTCGAAGTAGTCGGGCCGGGGCCCCTCGTGGCGGTGCGTCAGGTTGACCATCATCGGGTGGTTGACCGAGGCGATGAGGCGGCCGCCGGGTTTCAGGACGCGCCGCAGCTCGGCGAGCACCGGGTCCCAGTCCCGCAGGTAGTGCAGCACCAGGGACGCGATGACGTCGTCGAACTCTCCGTCGGCGAAGGGCAGTGGGCCGGCCAGGTCGGCGACCCGCAGGTCCGCGCCGTCGCCGAGCCGCCGCCGGGCGTGCGCCAGCATTTCGGCGCTCTGGTCGATCCCGGTCACGACCGCGCCCTGCTCCCGCAGCGCCGCGGACAGCGGGCCGGAGCCACAGCCGGCGTCGAGGATCCGCCGTCCGGCCGCGTCGCCGACCAGCGCCAGGGTCGCGGGCCGTTCGTAATAGGCGTTCATCAGGCTGTTTTCGTTCTCGGCCGTGTACGCCTCGGCGAAGTCGTCGTATGCGGCAGTCATGCGGCCCATCTTGCCCGAATCAGCGCGACGGCGTCACGAAGCCCGAGTCGTACGCCCGGATCACCGCCTGGGTGCGATCCCGCGCGCCCAGCTTCGCGAGCACGTTGCCCACGTGGGTCTTCACCGTCTGGACACCCACGTACAGCTCGCTCGCGATCTCCACATTGGACAGTCCGGCGGCCACCAGCCGCAGCACGTCGCGCTCGCGTTCGGTCAGCCCGGCCGAGGCCAGGCCGTCACCGGCCGGGGCCGGGGCGTGCTGGGCGGCCAGCCGGCGGATCGCCGCCGGGAACAGCAGCGATTCGCCGGCCACGACGGTCCGGATGGCCGCGACGATCTCCTCCGGCCGGGCGCGCTTGAGCAGGAAACCGCTGGCCCCCGCGACGAGTGCGTCGTAGACGTAGTCGTCGTTTTCGAAGGTGGTCACCACGATCACCTTCGGCGGCTCGTCCACAGTGGACATCAGGTGGGTGGTGGCCCGGATCCCGTCGACCGCGGGCATCCGCACGTCCATCAGCACGACGTCGGGGCGCAGCCGGGCCACCAGCCCGGGCACCTCCGCGCCGTCGGCGGCCTCGCCGACCACGCTCAAGCCGGCTTCGCTGTCGACGATCGCCCGGAGCCCGGCCCGGATCAGCGGCTCGTCGTCGACCAGCAGCACCCGCACACTCATCGCCCGCTCCCCCACGGCACCCGCACCACGACCTCCCACTGCCCGTCGACCGGCCCGGCCGACAGCTCCCCACCCAGCACCGCCACCCGTTCGGCCATCCCGCGCAGGCCCCGGCCGCCCCCGGACCGGCGAGCGCCGCTCCCCAACGGGTTGGCGACCCGTGCGCGCAGCTCGTGCGCCGCGACGCCGACGACCACCGTCACCGGGACCCTACCGGCGTGGCGCACCGCGTTGGTCAGGCATTCCTGCAGGATCCGGTAGACCTCGCGCGACACCACCGGCGGCACGGCGGCCAGGTCGCCACCGAGCTCGGCGGTGACGTCGGTGCCGGCGAGCCGGGTCGTTTCGAGCAGGGCGGGCAGCGCCGTGAGCGTCGGCAGCGGCGTCCGGCCGGCCGTCTCCTCCCGCAGCAGACCGAGGACGTGGTCGAGGTCGTCGAGCGCGGTGCGGGCGGACTCCTCGATGGCGCCCAGCGCCCGCTCGGTGAAGTCGGGGTCGGTGCGCAGCGTCCGCCGGGCGGCGCCCGCCTGGACGGTGACGACGCTCAGCGCGTGCCCGACCGAGTCGTGCAGCTCCCGGGCCAGGCGGTTGCGTTCGGCGAGCTGCTCGGTCCGCCGTTCGAGCCGGGCGATCCGGTCGGCGGCGGTGGTCCCGAGCAGCCCGGTCGCCGCCCGGCGCAGCAGCCCGCCGACCACGCTGACGGCGTAGATCAGCAGGACCAGGCCGAACAGGAGAACCACCGGCAGCCACACCGAGGCCCAGCCGGCCGGCACGGTGACGGCGTCGCCCTCGCCGGTCCGGAAGAGTTCCCCGGTGAAGACGGCGCTGATCGACAGCCCGATCGCGACGGGGGCGGCGAGGCTGAAGAAGCTGACGACGAACCCGGCCCCGACGTGCAGCACGAACATCACCGCGGCGCGCAGCCGGCCTTGGCGGGTGTGCGGTTTCGCGGGCGCGTCCGGCACCGGGTCGTCGAGCAGCTCGCGGACGGCGGTGGACTCCAGGACGTGGACGGCGGGCAGGAAGGCGGTCCCGGCCAGCACGGCCAGGGTGAGCAGCCCGCCGACGGCGACGGCCCGGTCCGGCGTGGTGACGAAGGGAAACAGCGACGGCACGGCGACCGCGGAGAACAGCAGGTAGGGCACGCTGATGGCGCCACCGAGGACGAGGTAGACCCAGCGGCGGTAGGTCGCCTTGCTCGTCAGGGGCCCGAAGATGCGCACCGGCCGATCTTCGCAGCCGGACGCCGGTGGGCGCCTCCCTCTCGCGCGGGAGCGACCCCCCACCCTCCCGGGGGCGGCCCCCAGGCCAGTCTATCGAGCAGGTCCGTCGAAAAGCCGGAAAAGCGGCAGCCGCGGCCTGGTTGCCCACACCTCGGCGGAGTTGTGGACAACCTGCCGCGAGAAAGCCTCAGTAAGCGACCGCGCGGTTCTCGGCAGCCGCCTGGGCCACCAATCCGTTCACCCACAAGGACTGCACCTTCGCCGCTTCCGCCGCAGACGGCTTCGCGTTCTTGCACGCCGTGCCCGGGCCGTGGCCGGACATCAGCTCCGTGCACGGGCCGCTGTAGTGGTCCGGCAGGCCCAGGTTGTGCCCCAGCTCGTGCGCCGCGATGCGGGTCGGGTCGAACCCTTCCGCCACCTGGCTCGTGTCCAGGTAGATCTGCCCGCGGCCGTGGCCGTTCGTGTTCGTGTACGAGCCGCCGCTGTGGATTTCGTGGAACACGATGGTGGCGCTCGTGTTCCGCTTGACCAGCTTCACGTCGGTGACCGCGGCGTTCCAGTTGGCCGCGCCCTGGTCGATCTGGGCGAGGTAGTCCGGCGCGCCCGAAGAGCTGTAGTACAGCGTCGTGACAGCCGCCGCCGAGGCGGCCGGGGCGGTGGCCAAGCCCAGGGCCAGCGGGGCCGCAATGACCAACGCCGCCACCCGGCCCATCACGCGTCCGTTCATCGTGTCTCCTTCGTCCGGTTCAGGAAGCACTTCACCGTGGTTCGCGCGATCAGGTTAGAAGGCCACCACAGCCGGGGCCACGGCCGAAAGTCGTTCCCCCGCGGGAGGGAGACTCCTCCCGCCGCCGCGTGAGCCGCCCGCGGCGGCCGCCGTGGTCTGCTCGTTCCCGGCGAAAGGGAACCGATGGACATCTTGCTGGGCCTGCTGACCCTCCCCCTGTACGTGCTCCTGCTGTGGCCGCTCGTCGCCGCGGCCCGGCGCGTGCTCGGCGTCCGGATCGGTGCCGTGCGCGCCCTGTGCGCCGCCGCGTTCGGGTGGCTCGTCGCCGGGAGCATCGCGCAGGCCTTCCCCGGTTCGCTGCTGCACCACGGCGGCGCGGCCCTCGGCCTGCTGATCCCGTTGGCGGGCAGCGCTTTCCTCGCGGCCCTCATCTTCCTGTTCGTCGCCGAGATGGCATTCCCCCACGGCATCGGGCTCGGCCGGCTGCGGGGCCGGCTCTCCCGCGCCCGCCGGTACGCGCAGATCAGCCGGATCGCGGTCAAGCACGGCCTCGGCCGTTACCTGACCGGCCGCCGCGAACCCGGCCTCGCGCCGGGGCGGCACGCCAAGCTCGCGCGGTCCCTGCGCCGCGCGCTGGAAGAGGGCGGGGTGACGTTCGTGAAACTCGGCCAGCTGCTCTCCACCCGCGCGGACCTGCTGCCCCCGGTGTTCGCCGACGAGCTCGGCCGGCTGCAGGACCGGGTTGCGCCCGCCCCCGCCGACGCCGTGCGGGCGCTGCTGGCCGACGAACTCGGCGGCTCCCCCGACGACGTCTTCGCCGAGTTCGACCCCGAACCGCTGGCCGCCGCGTCGGTGGCGCAGGTCTACCGCGCGAAGCTGCGCAGTGGCGAAGACGTCGTGGTCAAGGTCCAGCGGCCGGGTGTGCGGGAGCAGGCCGAACGCGACATCGCCATCCTCCGGCGCGTCGCCGCGGCGTGCGAGGACCGCGCGGACTGGGCGCGGACACTCGGCGTCACCGAACTGGCCGACGGGTTCGCCGCCGCGCTGGCCGAAGAACTCGACTTCACCATCGAAGCCCGCAACATCGGCGCCATCGCGGCCACCGGCTCCCCGGACGTCGGGCTGCCGAAGGTCCACAAAGGACTCTCCACCGACCGCGTGCTGGTCATGTCCCGGCTGGCCGGCCGGCCACTCACCGCGGCGAAGGACGCGCTGCCCGCGGCCGAGCGCAAGCGGTTGGCGCGCTCGCTCCTGCGCTGCCTGCTCGACCAGGTGATGATCGGCGGCGTCTTCCACGCCGACCCCCACCCGGGCAACCTCATGCTGCTGAGCGACGGCCGTCTCGGCCTGCTCGACTTCGGCTCGGTCGGCCGGCTCGACAGCGGCCTGCGCGGCGGCCTGCAGAACCTCCTGCTCGCCCTGGACCGCGGCGACCCGGCGGGCCTGCGCGACGGGCTGCTCGAAATCGTCGACCGCACCGGCGAAATCGACGAACAGCGCCTCGAACGCGCCCTCGGCGCCCTGGTCGCCCGGCACTTCGGTCCCGGCCGCACCCCCGACCTCGACCTGTTCACCGGCCTGTTCCGGGTGGTCGCGGACTTCCGGCTCAGCGTGCCACCGCCGGTGGCCGCGGTGTTCCGCGCGCTGGCCACGGTCGAGGGCACCCTGGCCGCGCTGGATCCCGGCTTCGACGTCGTCGCCGAGTCCCGCGCGTTCGCTGTCGAGCAGGTCGGCGCCGGGCTGCGGCCGGGCTCGCTCGGCCGCACGGCGGTCGGCGAGCTGACGGCGCTGCTGCCGGTGCTGCGCCGCATCCCCCGCCGCATCGACCGGATCGGCGCGGCGCTGGAGGAGGGCCGGCTGTCGGTGAACGTCCGGCTGTTCTCCGACGAACGCGACCGCGACGTCGTCACCGGCCTGGTCCACGAAGCCCTGCTGGCCTTCGTCGGCGCGGCGACCGGGCTGATGGCCGTGTTCCTGCTGACCGGCTCGGGCGGGCCGCGGATCGCCGCGGACCTGACGCTGCACCAGGTGTTCGGCTACAACCTGCTGGTGATCAGTGCCCTGGTGGGCCTGCGGCTGCTCTTCGTCGTCTTCCGGCGGTCCGGACGACCGTCACGATCAGCCCGGTGAAGCCGGCGAAGAAGACGACCGCACCGCCGAGCAGGCACCAGCGCAGCGCGGGGTACATCCGGTCGTCGAACGGCGCGCCCGGCAGGCCGGCGTCGGTGAACGCGGTGGTGCGCGGCAGTGGCTCCGGGCGGAAGACGCCCCCGGTGCCGACCACGAACCCGTCGACCCCGGACAGCCGGACGACCCCGTGGAAGCGCGAGTCCATGGCCTTCCCCCGCTCGTCGCCCAGGACGAACACCTCGCCTTCGTGCATGCGGGTGAGGAACGGCATCGTGGCCCTCGAGTCGTGGGCGTACTGGTCCTGGCTGAGGTAGGTCTCGCTGATCGGCCGGCCGTCCACCGACAGCTGCCCACCGGTGCAGCAGGCGACGACGTCCCCGGCGACCGCGACGACCCGGAAGGCGCTGAGACCGGCACTGTCCGGATGGGCGAACGCGCTGCGGTCGAACATCACCACGTCCCCGCGGTGGACCTCCTCGCCCCGGCGGGCCCGCACGACGATCGAGCCGCCCGGCTTCAGCGCCGGGCTCATCACCGACCCCGGAACCGTAAAGCTCCGGTAGCTGAAGAACATCAGCCCCAGCCCGGAAACCGTGCCGCCGATGCCGAGCACGGTCACGATGACGCACACCACGAGGGCGGGCGAGATCCAGCGCCGCTTCGGCACGTCAGGCGGTGCGGGCGGGAAGGCGAGTTCGGTCACGCCGATCTATCGCCCGCCCACCTGCGGCGTTACCCGGTGCGAGGCGCGTACATGATCACCGCGACCCCGGCCAGGCACAGCAAGGCGCCGATGACGTCGTAGCGGTCGGGGCGGTAGCCGTCCGCGACCACGCCCCAGGCCAGCGAGCCCGCCACGAACACCCCGCCGTACGCGGCGAGGATGCGGCCGAAGTGGGCGTCCGGCTGGAGGGTCGCCACGAAGCCGTACACGCCCAGTGCCACCACCCCGCCGCCGATCCACAGCAGACCCCGGTGTTCGCGGATGCCTTGCCAGATCAGCCAGGCGCCGCCGATCTCGCACACCGCCGCGGCCAGGAACAGGACGATCGACCGCAGGACCACCCCGGGATACTAACCCCGTGCCGTTCACACTGAGTCATCCTGCCGCTGTGCTCCCCCTGGCGCGACGACCGCTGGTGCCCTCGGCGCTCGTCGCCGGGTCGGTCGCGCCGGACGTCTTCTGGTTCGTACCGCGGCTCCACAGTGTGGGCCTGACGGAGACCCACGAGTTCACCGCGGTCCTCTGGCTGGACCCGCTCATCGCGCTCGTCCTGCTGGCCGTGTTCCAGGTGCTGCTGAAGCGGCCGCTCCTGGCGCTGGCACCCGGCCCGCTCGCCGGACGGCTCCCCCGCCGCTTCGACTGGCGGAAGCCGGGCTGGATCGCGCTTTCGCTGGTGCTCGGCGCCGCCACGCACGTCGGCTGGGACGCCTTCACCCACGAAAGCGGCGGGCCGGCGTTCTTGCGGACCCCGCTCGTCACCGGCGTCGACGTCGGCCGGCTCATCCAGCTGATCAGCACGATCGTCGGCGCCGCGATCCTCGCCTGGTGGCTGTGGCGCTGGTACCGCACCGCCCCCGTCACACCGGCACCGTCGGGCATCCGCCACCGCAAGACCGTCGCCGCGTTCCTGGCGGCAGGCACGCTCACCGGCGGGCTCCTCGAAGCGCTGCCGTTCCTGGCCCACCACGACCCGATGACCCGCGCCGACGTGGCCGGCAACGCGACCTACCTGCTCGTCACGGGCGCCTGCAGCGGGTTCGTCGTCGCGCTCGTGCTCTACGCGCTGGCCTGGCACGCGCGGTATGGGGCGTTATACACCAAGCGGGCCACCTCGGAAGGTGACCCGCTCGACTAAAACCGGTTCAGACGGTGAAGCCGAGGGCGCGCAGCTGCTCGCGGCCGTCCTCGGTGATCTTCTCCGGGCCCCACGGCGGCATCCAGACCCAGTTGATCCGGAAGTCCTTGACCAGGCCGCCCGACGTCAGCGCCGCCGACGTCTGGTCCTCGATGACGTCGGTCAGCGGGCAGGCCGCGGACGTCAGCGTCATGTCGATGGTCGCGGTGTTGTCCGGCTCGACGCGGATGTCGTAGACCAGCCCGAGGTCGACGACGTTGATGCCGAGCTCCGGGTCGACGACGTCGCGCATGGCTTCCTCGACGTCCTCGAGCTTGGCGAGGTCGAGGTCCTGCGTCGCGGTGGTTTCGGCGTCGAGATCGGCGGCCGTGCGGCCCTCGCGCGCGTCGGTGGCGGTGTCTTCGGTCATGCTTTCTCAGCTCCACTGGTGGTCCGGGCGACGGCGTCCTTGAAAGCCATCCAGCCGAGGAGGGCGCACTTCACGCGGGCGGGGTACTTGGCGACGCCCGCGAAGGCGACCCCGTCCTCCAGCACGTCCTCGTCCGGCTCGACCTTTCCCTTGCCCTGCATCAGTTCCACGAAGGCGTCCATGGTGGTGAATGCCTCCTCGACGGTGTGCCCGACGACCAGGTCCGTCATGACCGACGTCGACGCCTGGCTGATCGAGCAGCCCTGGCCGTCGTAGGAGACGTCGGCGACCTTCCCGTCGTCGAGCTTCACCCGCAGCGTCACCTCGTCGCCGCAGGTCGGGTTGACCTGGAACGACTCGGCGTCGAACTCCTCGCGCAGGCCGCGCCCGTGCGGGTGCTTGTAGTGGTCCAGGATGATCTCCTGGTACATGCTCTCCAAGTTCACTGGCTCACCCCGAAGAACTTCTGCGCCTCGCGGACCCCGGCCACCAGGGCGTCCACTTCGGACAGGTCGTTGTAGAGGTAGAACGACGCGCGCACGGTCGCCTGCGCGTTGCAGGCCCGGTGCAGCGGCCACGCGCAGTGGTGACCGACGCGGACCGCGATGCCGAGGCTGTCGAGCACCTGGCCGGCGTCGTGCGGGTGCACGCCGTCGATCACGAACGACACCGTCGCGCCGCGGTCCGCCAGGTCCGTCGGCCCGATGATCCGGACGCCCGGGATGGCGCCGATGCCCTCGAGGGCCGCCGCGGCGAGCTCCTTCTCGTGGGCCGCGACGCGGTCCATGCCGATGGCCGAGAGGTAGTCGACGGCCGCACCGAGACCGATGGCCTGCGACGTCATCGGCACGCCTGCCTCGAACCGCTGCGGCGGCGGCGCGAAGGTCGAGCCCTCCATGCGGACCATCTCGATCATCGACCCGCCGGTGAGGAACGGCGGCATCGCCGACAGCAGCTCGGTGCGTCCATAAAGGACGCCGATGCCGGACGGGCCGAGCATCTTGTGCCCGGAGAACACGGCGAAGTCGACGCCGAGGGCGTGGAAGTCGACCGCGAAGTGCGGAACGGACTGGCAGGCGTCGAGCACGGTGAGCGCACCGACCGCCTTGGCCTTCTCGACCAGCAGCGAGACGGGGTTGACCGTGCCGAGCACGTTGGACTGGTGCGCGAACGCGACCACCTTGGTGCGCTCGGTGATCAGCTCGTCCACATCGGACAGATCGAGGCGGCCATCAGGGGTCACCTTGAACCACTTCAGCGTCGCCCCGGTGCGCTGGCACAGCTGCTGCCACGGCACGAGGTTGGCGTGGTGCTCCATTTCGGTGATGACGATCTCGTCACCCGGGCCGACGACGAAACGCGCAGCTTCGGGACCGGCCGTGGCGGCGTTGCTCATCGAGTACGCGACGAGGTTGATGCCCTCGGTCGCGTTCTTCGTGAACACCAGCTCCTCGGCGTCGGCGCCGACGAACTCCGCGATCTTCGCGCGCGCGGACTCGTAGGCGTCGGTCGCCTCTTCGGACAGCTGGTGGGCACCGCGGTGGACGGCGGCGTTCGACGTGAACACGTATTCGCGTTCGGCCTCGAACACCGCGGTCGGGCGTTGCGACGTCGCCCCGGAGTCCAGGTACACCAAGGGTTTCCCGTCGCGGACCGTACGCGACAGGATGGGGAAGTCGGCCCTGAGGGCCGCCACGTCGAGTGGCACAGAGCTGGCCGAGGTGGTGGTCATCGGGCCGACTCCTCTCTTCTCGGTGTCCTACTGGGAAACGTCAGAGCGCGGCGGGCTCGGGCTTGCCCACGTACTTGACGTAGCCGTTCTCCTCCAGCTCGTCCGCCAACTCCTTGCCGCCCGACTCGACGATCTTGCCGCCGGCGAAGACGTGCACGAAGTCCGGCGTGATGTGCCGCAGGATCCGGGTGTAGTGCGTGATCAGCATGACGCCGACCTCGCCGTTGGCCTTGTACTCGTTGACGCCCTGCGAGACGATCCGCAGCGCGTCGACGTCGAGGCCGGAGTCGGTCTCGTCGAGGATGGCGAACTTCGGCTTGAGCAGCGCCAGCTGCAGGATCTCGTGGCGCTTCTTCTCGCCGCCGGAGAAGCCCTCGTTGACCGAGCGCTCGGCGAACTCCTGCGAGATCTCGAGCTTGCCCATCTCCTCCTTGACCTCCTTGACCCAGTGGCGCAGCTTGGGGGCCTCGCCACGGACCGCGGTGGCCGCGGTGCGGAGGAAGTTGGACATGGACACGCCGGGCACCTCGACCGGGTACTGCATGGCCAGGAAGAGGCCGGCGCGGGCGCGCTCGTCGACGCTCATCTCGAGGACGTTCTCGCCGTCGAGGAGCACCTCGCCGGAGGTCACCTGGTACTTGGGGTGACCCGCGATGGCGTAGGACAGCGTGGACTTGCCCGAGCCGTTCGGGCCCATGATCGCATGGGTCTCGCCCGACTTGATGGTCAGGTTGACGCCCTTGAGGATCTCCTTGGCGCCTTCCTCGGTGGTCACCGAGGCGTGCAGGTCCTTGATTTCCAGCGTTGCCATTCTTCGTTTCCTAAGTCAGAGAGGGCGGTCAGGCGCCAACGGCTTCGAGCTCGGCTTCGATCGCCGCTTCGAGGCGCTCGCGCACCTCGGGGACGTCGATCTTGACCAGGATCTCGTGGAAGAACCCGCGCACGACCAGGCGCCGCGCGGCTTCTTCGGCGATCCCGCGCGACTGCAGGTAGAACAACTGCTCGTCGTCGAACCTTCCCGTCGCGCTCGCGTGGCCGGCGCCTTCGATCTCGCCGGTCTCGATCTCGAGGTTCGGCACCGAGTCCGCGCGGGCGCCGGGGGTGAGCACCAGGTTGCGGTTGAGCTCGTAGGTGTCGGTGGCCTCGGCCGCGGCGCGGATCAGGACGTCGCCGATCCACACCGTGTGTGCGCCTTCGCCCTGCAGCGCGCCCTTGTACATCACGCGCGACTTGCAGTTCGGCACCGCGTGGTCGACGAAGAGCCGGTGCTCCTGGTGCTGGCCCCGGTCGGCGAAGTAGACGCCGAGCATCTCGACGTCGCCGCCCTTGTCGGCGAACGTCGCGGTCGGCGAGACCCGCACGAGGTCGCCGCCGAGGGTGATCACGGTGTGCCGCAGCGCGGCGTCGCGGCCCAGCTTCAGGTGCTGCTCGGAGACGTGCACCGCGTCGTCGGCCCAGTCCTGGACGCTGACCACGGTGACCTTGGCGCCGTCGCCGATGACGAACTCGACGTTGTCGGCGTAGGTGCCGGAACCGACGTGGTCGAGCACGATGACGGCCTCCGCGAACGCCTCGGCGCGGACCTGCAGGTGCCCGTAGGCGACCTGGTCCTCGCCCGGCCCGTGGATGCGCAGCACCGACGGCTTCGACGCCTTGGTCTCCTTCGGCACCGTCACGACGGTGGCCTTGGTGAACGCCGAGTACGCCTGGGCGGCGATCCGGTCGCTCGGGACACCGGCGGCACCCAGCCGCTCGTCGTCCCGGCCGACGGTCTCGATCTTCAGCTCGGGCGCGGCCTCGACATCGATGGTGATCTCGCCGGTCGCGGTGGCGCTGCCGTCGTGAAGGCCGCGAAGGCGCTTCATCGGCGTGAAGCGCCAGTTCTCCTCGCGGCCGCCCGGGACCTCGAAGGCCTCGACGTCGTAGGAGGTGAAGCGCTCCGCGCGGGAGGCGGCCGGAATGACCGCCCCCTCGCGAAGAGCCTCGGAAACGTTGTTCTCGGTAACCGACATGACTAGCCGACGGACCCTTCCATCTGGAGCTCGATCAGGCGGTTCAGCTCGAGCGCGTACTCCATCGGCAGCTCACGGGCGATCGGCTCCACGAAGCCGCGCACGATCATCGCCATCGCTTCGGCCTCGTCGAGGCCGCGCGACATCAGGTAGAACAGCTGGTCTTCGCTGACCTTGGACACCGTGGCCTCGTGGCCCATCGACACCTCGTCGTTGCGGATGTCCACGTACGGGTACGTGTCCGAGCGCGAGATGGTGTCCACCAGCAGCGCGTCGCAGACGACGCTGGAGCGCGAGTGGTGCGCGCGCTTCGCCACGCGGACCAGGCCGCGGTAGGAGGTGCGGCCGCCGCCGCGCGCCACCGACTTCGACACGATGGTCGAGGACGTGTACGGCGCGAGGTGCTCCATCTTGGCGCCCGCGTCCTGGTGCTGGCCCTCGCCCGCGAACGCGACCGACAGGACCTCGCCCTTGGCGTGCTCGCCCATGAGGAACACCGACGGGTACTTCATCGTCACCTTGGAACCGATGTTGCCGTCGATCCATTCCATGGTCGCGCCCTCTTCGCACTTGGCGCGCTTGGTGACCAGGTTGTAGACGTTGTTCGACCAGTTCTGGATGGTCGTGTAGCGGCAGCGGGCGCCCTTCTTGACGATGATCTCCACGACCGCCGAGTGCAGCGAGTCGGACTGGTAGATCGGCGCCGTGCAACCCTCGACGTAGTGCACGTAGGCGTCTTCGTCGACGATGATCAGGGTGCGCTCGAACTGGCCCATGTTCTCGGTGTTGATCCGGAAGTAGGCCTGCAGCGGGATCTCGACGTGCACGCCCTTCGGCACGTAGATGAACGAGCCGCCGGACCACACCGCCGTGTTCAGCGCGGAGAACTTGTTGTCGCCGGCCGGGATGACCGAGCCGAAGTACTCCTGGAACAGCTCCGGGTGCTGCTTGAGCGCGGAGTCGGTGTCCAGGAACAGGACGCCCTGCTCTTCCAGGTCCTCGCGGATCTGGTGGTAGACGACCTCGGACTCGTACTGCGCGGCGACCCCGGCGACGAGGCGCTGCTTCTCCGCCTCGGGGATGCCGAGCCGGTCGTACGTGTTCTTGATGTCCTCGGGCAGGTCCTCCCAGGAGGTGGCCTGCTTCTCCGTGGACCGCACGAAGTACTTGATGTTCTCGAAGTCGATCCCGGAGAGGTCGGCCCCCCAGTTGGGCATGGGCTTCTTCTCGAAGAGCTTGAGCGCCTTCAGTCGCGCTTCGCGCATCCACTCCGGTTCGGACTTCTTCCCGGAGATGTCGGTGACGACATCCTCGTTCAGCCCGCGACGGGCGCTGGCGCCCGCCTCGTCGGAGTCGGCCCAGCCGAACGCGTACTTGCCAAGGGACTCGATGGTCTCTTCCTGGCTCAGTGGCGCGGTGGTGGGAGTGCGCTGCTCGGCAGCGGCAGTCATGCGGGTTTCCCTCCATTCGGGATCCGTGCTTCCTCCGGGGACCGCAGCGGGGCCGCCCTCGGAGGCTCTGTGCTTACCGGCTCGGGATGGGCCGGCTGACCCGCCGTGACGGGTACGTGGGTGGTGCACACGGAGTCACCGCGTGCGATGGTCGCCAGCCGCTGGACGTGGGTGCCCAGCAGCTTGGCGAACGCCTCGGTCTCGGCCTCGCACAGCTGCGGGAACTCCGCGGCCACGTGGGCGACCGGACAGTGGTGCTGGCAGAGCTGGGCCCCGGTGTTCTGCCCCGGCGCCTGCTTTTCGAGGGCACCAGCGCCGATCTGGCGGGTCGACGCAGCGTAGCCTTCCCTGCTCAGCGCGGTCGCGAGGGCCTCCGCGCGGGCCGCCGGATCACCCGGTGCGGTGATCGCGGAGCGGTGCGGGCCGACCAGCTTCTCGATGCGCTGCTCGGCGAAGGCGCGGACAGCGTCTTCCCCGGCGTGCTCGGCCAGGAAGCGGATGGCGGAGACGGCCAGGTCGTCGTAGGCGTGCCCGAAGCGGGCGCGGCCGGGCTCGGTCAGCAGGAAGAGCTTCGCCGGACGGCCCCGGCCCCGGGGTCCTCGCCGCGGCGCGTCCCGCGTCTCGGCTTCGCCATCCGCGAGAAGAGCGTCCAGGTGCCGACGGACGGCGGTGGGGCTGATCCCGAGCTGCTCGGCGACCACGACGGCGGTCATGGGACCCTGTTCCAGCAGCAGCCGGGCGACCTCCTGGCGGGTCTTGCCCTCGGCGCTGACCTGCGACGGAACGTGCGGGTGCAGGGCACGCGGCATGCCGCCGCCCGCCTGGTCACCCGCCTCCGTCTTTTTCACAACACAAGTGTGTCTTATTTCCCGCCGGTCGGCAAAGGCGGGGTGTCCGGCAGTGACCCGACTCACTCGGGGGCGGACCGATATCCTGCACGCGTGGCAGTGGGCGAACAGGACCAGCAAGTGGCACGGCTCGAAACCGGCAGTGCCCACCCGGTGACGCTCTCCCCGGTCCACCCCCGCGAACCGCTCCCCCTGGAGGCCGCCGAGCAGCGCGGGCTGGACGTCGTCCGCCGCTTCGGCACGGTCGGCTCGCTCTTCCTCGCGCTCGGCTCCCTCGGCGCCGGCGCCGCCCCGGTGATCAACCCGGTGCAGGAGATCCCGGTGCTGCGGCTGTTCACCCGGATCCCGACGGTCTCGCTGGCCATCGCCATCTCCGGGATGGGCATCCTGGTGCTGAGCTGGCTGATGCTCGGCCGGTTCGCCCAGCCCAGCCGCACCCGGCTGGCGTCGCAGGGCCAGCTCGCGCGCACCATCGCGCTGTGGGTGCTGCCGCTGCTGGTCATCCCGCCGCTGTTCTCCCGCGACGTCTACAGCTACCTCGCCCAGAGCGAGATCGTGCACCGCGGGATGGACCCCTACACCCTCGGCCCGGCGCAGGCCCTCGGCGTCGCGGACAAGTTCACCGCGGGCGTGTCGAACATGTGGCGGGAGACGCCGGCGCCGTACGGGCCGGTCGTGCTGCGCCTCGGCGGCTGGCTCGCCCCGCTGGCCGGCAACAGCATCGCGGTCGGCGTGCTGCTGCAGCGCGTGCTCGCGCTGGCCGGCGTGGTCCTCATCGTCTGGGCGCTGCCGCGGCTGGCCCGGCGGTTCGGCGTCCAGCCCGCGACCGCGCTGTGGCTCGGCGCCCTGAACCCGCTGCTGATCTTCCACTTCGTCGCGGGCGCCCACAACGACGCGCTCGCCGTCGGCCTGATGCTCGCCGGGCTGGAGGTGGGCATCCGGCGGCTGCCGATCCGGGTGAAGGGCGACACCCCGCCCCCGCTCGCGCGCGGGGAGCTGCTGTACATCGGGCTCGGCGTCGCGATCATCACCCTCGGCGTCGCGGTGAAGCTGCCCGCGGTGTTCGCGTTGCCGTTCTTCGCGGTGATGGTGGCCCGGCGCTGGCACGGCCGCCTCAAGGACCTGTTCGTGGCCGGCGTGCCGATGGCGCTGTGGTTCGGCGTGGTCCTGGTCGCCGTCTGCTTCGGCACCGGGCTCGGCTTCGGCTGGTTCGGGGCGACGTTCAACACCCCCGGCCTGGTCCGCTCCTGGATCTCCCCCACCGCCGAGCTGGCCAACCTCTCCGGCGTCCTCGGCATCGCGCTCGGGCTGGGCAACCACACCGACGCGCTGGTGCCGATCCTCGGCGTGCTCGGCTACCTCGTCGCCGTCGGGATCACCGTCAAGTTCCTGTGGGACAGCTTCAAGTGGCGCTACCGGCCGATCATCGGGCTCGGCGTCTCGATGGGCGCGGTGATGATCCTGCAGATCAACCTGCAGCCCTGGTACGTGCTCTGGGCGGTGATCCCGCTCGCCGCCGCGGCCGGGACCTCGCGGTTCCGGGTGGCGGCGGCGGTGCTGTCGGCCGCCCTGCCGTTCCTCCTCCCGCCGACGGGCAGCACCTTCGACGGCCGCCCGTACGTGCTGCCGTTCGCCTACGTCGCGGCGATCGTCGTCTGTGGCGGCGGGATGCTGATCGTGCGGCGGCTCGCTCCCGTGTTGCTCTCCAAGCCGTCCCCGCGGGTGCCCGAGCCGGTCGACGCCGTATCGTGACCCGATGTGAGTGTCCCTGCCGTCGAGATCAGCGGGCTGGTCAAAAGCTACGGCTCCACCCGCGCGGTCGACGGCTTCGACCTGCGGATGGAGCGCGGCAGCCTGCTCGCCCTGCTCGGCCCGAACGGGGCCGGCAAGACCACCACCGTCGAGATCTGCGAAGGCTTCCTCCGCGCTGACGCCGGTTCGGTGCACGTGCTCGGCCTCGACCCGGTCCGCGAGTCGGCCGAGTTGCGTCCCCGCGTCGGGATCATGCCCCAGGGCGGCGGCGCCTACCCCGGCGTCCGCGCCGACGAGATGCTGAACCTGGTCGCCTCCTGCGCCGCCACCCCGCTGGACCCGGCGTGGCTGCTGGACGTCCTCGGCCTGGCCTCGGTGCGGCGGACGCCGTTCAAGCGCCTCTCCGGCGGCCAGCAGCAGCGGCTTTCGCTGGCGTGCGCCCTGGTCGGGCGCCCGGAGCTGGTGTTCCTCGACGAGCCGACCGCCGGGATGGACCCGCAGGCCCGGCGCCTGGTGTGGGACCTGCTGGGCGCGCTGCGCGCCGACGGCGTCTCGGTGCTGCTGACCACGCACCTGATGGAGGAGGCCGAGGCGCTGGCCGACACGGTGGTGATCATGGACCACGGCAAGGTCGTCGTGTCCGGCGCGCCGCAGTCGCTGACGATGGACGAGACGGGCAACGCGGGGCTGCGGTTCAAGGCCCGCACGCGGCTCGACACGGCCCTGCTGACCGCGGCGCTGCCGGAGGGTTACGCGGTGCGCGAGTCGGCGCCGGGGACGTACGTGGTGGTGGGCTCGGTCGACCCGCAGGTGGTGTCGACGGTGACGGCGTGGTGCGCGCAGCAGGGCGTGCTGCCGGAGGAACTGCAGGTCGGCAAGCGGACCCTGGAAGAGGTCTTCCTGGAGCTGACCGGACGGGAGCTGCGGGCATGAGCGTGTTCGAGCCCGGCGTGTTCACCCCGGCGCCCGGCCGGGGGTCCCTGGGCCGGATGTTGCGCACGCACGCGCGCGTCGAGGTGAGCCTGACGTTGCGCCACGGCGAGCAGGTGCTGCTGACCCTGTTGATCCCGCTGGCGTTGCTGATCGGGCTGTCCCTGCTGGACATCCTGCCGGCGTCCTCGCTCGGCTCGACGTCCAAAGTGGACTGGATCACCCCCCGCATCCTGGCGCTGGCGGTGATGTCCTCGGCGTTCACCGGCCAGGCGATCGCCCTCGGCTTCGACCGGCGCTACGGGGTGCTGAAGCGCCTCTCGGCGACGGCGTTGCCGCGCTGGCTGCTGGTGGCGGGCCGGCTGGCGGCGGCGCTGGTGGTCGTGGCCCTGCAGTCGGTGATCATCGGCGTGGTGGCGGCGTTCCTGGGCTGGTCGCCGTCGCTGTCCGGGCTTTTGTCGGCCTTGGTGCTGCTTGTGTTGGGGACGCTCGCGTTCGGTGCGCTGGGTGTGCTGCTGGGCGGCGCCCTGCGGGCGGAGGCCGTGCTGGCGCTGGCGAACATCGTGTGGTTCGCCCTGCTGCTGGCGGGCGGCATCCTGCTGGCGCCGTCTTCCCTGCCCTCGGGGCTGGCGCGCGTGGTGGAGCTGCTGCCGTCGGGCGCACTGGCGGAGGGGATGCGAGCGGCGCTGGTCGACGGGGTGTTCGCGCCCGGGCCGATGGCGGTGCTCGCGGTCTGGGCGGTGGTCGCGGGCGCGGTGGCTTCGCGGACGACGAAGCTCACCTGAGGTCCTGTGTGGACGGGTAAAACCGACCTCACGCCCCCGGGACGTTCCTGAGACGGTTCTCCGGTCCGGTTCCGTGCTCTGAGGGGGCAATCGAATGGTTTCGAAAACGCGCGTCTTCCTGATCATGCTGCTGCTGCTCGTGGTGGCGATCGGGATGATCGTCCTCCTGGTGAAGCTGGACGCGGGAGCGTTCTGGATCCGGACGGTCCCGCTGGCCGTGCTGGGCTTCGGCGCCGTCTTCGCGCAGTCGATGGGCTGGTTCCGGAAGAAGGTCGAGGAAACCGGGTGACCTTGGTCCCTTGCGCCGGCTGAGCGGTTCTGGGCGCCGGGACCTGCCGAAAGCGGGTTTTCCGCGCGCTCTACCATCGATGCCGTGCCGTTCACCAGCCTCGTCGCCCGTCTGCCGTTTCCGTCCGCCGCCGTGCAGCGGGCCGTCGGGATCGCCGCGGTCCTCGCGCAGGCGCTGATCGGCGTCACCGGGTCCATCGTGCGCGTCACCGGGTCCGGGCTCGGCTGCCCGACCTGGCCCCAGTGCGTCGCCGGCAGCCTCGTGCCGAAGCACGACTCCGGGATCGACGCGCTCAACCAGTGGATCGAGTTCGGCAACCGGCTGCTCACCGGCGTCGTCATCATCGTCGCCGCCATCGCGGTCGTCACGGCGTGGCGCGTGCAGATCGACCACCCCGGCCGCAAGCGCCTGGTCAAGCTGGCCTGGACGATGCCCGGCGGCGTCGTGCTGCAGGCCGTCGTCGGCGGGCTCACCGTGCTCGCGAAGCTGGAGTGGTGGACTGTCGCCATCCACTTCCTGGCGACGACCCCGCTCGTCTGGCTGGCCGTCCTGCTGCTGCGCGCGTTCCACGAAGGCGACGAACCCGCCCGGCCGCTGGTCCCGGCGGCCGGCCGCACGATCCTGGTCCTGCTCGCCGCCGTGATGTGGCTGGTGCTCGCGGCGGGTACCACGGTGACCGGCGCCGGCCCGCACAGCGGCGACATCAACACTCACCGCCTCGACGCTCCGGTCGAGACGCTCGCCCAGGTCCACGGCGGGCTGCTGGTGCTCTACCTGCTGCTGCTCGCGGTGTTCGGCCTCCAGCTGCTGCGCGTCGGCGCCCCGAAGAGCCTCTGGCGGCGCTACACGGTGGTCTGGGTGGTCGCCGTCGCGCAGGGAGGTCTCGGTTCGCTGCAGTACGCGCTGGGCGTACCGGAGGCGATGGTGTCGTTCCACGTCCTGGGCGCGATGGCGGTCATCGTCGCGACGGCGTCCCTGTGGACCGGCAGCCGCGACCGCGGCCCGGTGACATCGCTGACAGCGGCGCCCCGGGAACTCACGGCCGCCTGACGTCAACGCGGGCTTAACTCCGCGTCGGCGTGCCCGTCCCGGCCGTGTATTACTGTTCGCGCCATGACGTCGCGCACCGCGCCCAAGCCGCTGATCTCCCACCGCCGCGGCACCGGCGAGATGATCGTGCTCAAGACCTTCCTGCTGGTGCCGTTCGCGGCCCTGCTCATCGCGGTCCCGCTGGTGTGGGGCTGGGGCATGAGCTGGATCGACCTCATCCTCGCGGCGGCGTTCTACACGTTCGCAACGCTCGGGGTGACGGTCGGCTTCCACCGGTACTTCACCCACGGCGCGTTCAAGGCGTCGCGTCCCCTGCGGGTGCTGCTGGCCATCGCGGGCAGCATGGCGGTGCAGGGCTCGGTGATCTTCTGGGTGGCCAGTCACCGCCGCCACCACGCGTTCGCCGACCGCGAGGGCGACCCGCACTCGCCGTGGCTGTTCGGCACTTCCCCGTCGGCCCTGCTGCGCGGCTTCTGGCACGCGCACATGGGCTGGATGTTCGGCCGCGAGGTGACCAACGCGGACCGCTTCGCCCCCGACCTGGTGGCGGACCCGGACGTCCGCTGGGTGAACCGGTACTTCTGGCTGTGGATCACGTTGAGCCTGGCCCTGCCGGCGGTCCTGGGCGGCCTGATCTCGTGGTCCTGGTGGGGCGTGGTGACGGCGTTCTTCTGGGCGGGCCTGGTGCGCATCGCGTTCCTGCACCACGTGACGTGGTCGGTGAACTCGGTCTGCCACTTGATCGGCGAGAGGCCGTTCGCCAGCCGCGACAAGGCGGCGAACTTCTGGCCGCTGGCGTTGCTGTCGATGGGCGAGTCCTGGCACAACTCCCACCACGCGGATCCGACGTGCGCCCGGCACGGGGTGCTGCGGGGGCAGGTGGACGTTTCGGCGCGGGTGATCTGGGCGTTCGAGCGGTTCGGGTGGGCGACCGACGTGCGGTGGCCGCGAGCGGACCGGCTGGCCGCGAAGCGGGCCTGAGTTCGGTCCCGCCATTCACGGACGGTAACCTTCTTCGGCAGACAGTCAACTGCTGCAGACCTGCACAGTCACATAGAGGGAGAGAGCGCGTGGAGCATCACGACCACGCTGGCGGAGGCGGCGGCGAAGGCGGCGGCAACACCGGCAACTGATCTGGCCCTGTGCCAGCTCTCTCCAGGGAAGGATATGAAGCCACGTTGGCGTGACGTGGCTTCATTCTCTTCACCCCCGCGGCCAGCTGAAGGCGATCCCGTACTCTTCGCGCGGGTGGCAGCAGGCCTCGAACGTGTGCTGCACGAACCCGTTGCCGACATCGAGCAGGCGCGAGCTGCCCGCCGGCGGCCGGCGCAGTCTCTCGACTTCCAGCTGCTCCGCGTACCACCAGCAGGCTTCGGGCAAGCACTCGGCGTCGAAGGCCACCCGGATCGTCAGCCCGGCTTCCCGCACCCCGTGGTGATCGATCTTGACGTTGATCCACTTCCGCTCTTCGTCGAGGTTCACGTCGACCGCTTCCGAGCTGAACTCGTGGGAGTCGTTCGACCGCAGTTTCCGCCCGAAGCACAGCCTGGCCGTGGAAGGCTCGTTCGGGTACCTGCCGGGCAACACGTCGAGGCGGCAGTTCCACAAGGCCGTGACGGGGATGTCGGCGAGGTTTCCCGACCAACCGGTCAGCGCATGGACGTCGTACCCGTCGACTCCGTCCTCGCAAGCGACGATGTGACGCTCGGTGATCCGGCGCAAAGCCGTTTTCCGGTGCATGACGACGGTGACGATCATCCGCTTCATGAACACCGGCTGCGCCCCTTCGGAAGGAGCGCGAAACCCTTCCGTGCCCTTGTTCCCGGGCAGCGTTCCCACCGTGGCCGACTGCCCGATGCCGACGTAGGGCAGCCAGCCCGCCCCCGCGATCCGGCCGAGCTTCCGCGCCACGGCGGCGCTGAGCATCTCGAGCGCGCCGGCCCAGGCTTTGTTCATCGGCGTGTTCGACAGCGGCTCCCGGCTCCCGAAGAGCCCGCGAACCTTGGCCAGCTGCCGGAATCGATCTTGGAGGGTGCCGGCCCAGTTCGCGCTGCCTGCCGGTACCGGCGGGAGCCGGAACGCGGCCAGCAGGACGAAATGCTCCCGCGGTTCCACGACCGACCCCAGCTTGTCGATCTCGTCGACGAGCAGCCCCCAGATCGCCCACGCGCGCGATGCCGGCGTGGCCCCCGGTAACGAAGCCGTCGGATCCACCAGGCAGCCCAGCGAAGTGCCGGAACCGGTCGCCGAGGATTCGGCCGCCCGGCGCAACGCGCCAAGCAGATCCCCGTCACGGCGCCTGGCCAGCGACGCCAGCGCAGCCTTTTCGGGCGACTCCTCCAGTACCCCCGGCGAAGATCGAAAATCCGCGGAAAAGTCCGGCAAGAAGAAACACCTCCGCACCACCAAAGATCATTTCCGGTTACCGCTCTCCCGTGCCACACTGAAACAGCAGCGTACTAGTACACCATAGAGAGGGGTAGTACAGCGGGCAAAGAAAAGGCCGATTTCCGAGATTCGGGAAAAATGATCAAAGCGGGTTTCGCCGGGATCGGCGGGCTTTACGTGCTCACCGGTTCCGTGACCGTAACCTTGATCGGCGCCGTCGTCGCCCTCGCGCTCGCCGTGGTGCAGCACGCCGCGCGATGACTAAGCCAGCTGCTGCCGCACCGCCGAAGCGAACCGCGTCGCCGCGGCCGGGTCCGCCTGGCGGAAGCCCAGCGACGGCTCGGTCAGCTCCAGCTCCAGCAGCAACGGCTTCCCGTCCGCGCCGCGCACCAGATCCACCCGCGCGTACAACAACTCCGCCCGCAGGATCCCCAGCAACGCCGATGCCGCGTCGAGGACGTCCTCCGCCACGGCCACGGCGTCCGCGGGAGGCGAGGCGGGCGCCAGCTTCTCCGACAGGTACAGCCCCGAGTCGTCCATTGTGGACCCGAGCATCGCGCCCTTCGTGAACGCGTGCGAATAGACCCCGCCCAGGTACACCAGGGCGAGCTCGCCGGAAGTGTCCACACTGGACTGGTACGGCTGGATCAGCGCCGGGTGCCCCTCGGCGTGCAACGCCGCGACGTGCGCGGAAGCGTCCGCTCCCCCGGCGAACCGGGCCGCACCCCGCGAGCCCGCCCCTACAGCTGGCTTCACCACGAAGTCCGAGGAAGGAAACGACGCCGGCGAACCAGGCGAAACCAGCGAAGTCGGCACCACCGGCACGCCCGCGTCGAGCAGCTCCACCAGGTACGACTTGTCCGTGTTCCACCGCACCACCGCGGCGGAGTTGAACAGCGACGGCACCGACTCGCACCACGCCAGGAACTCCGCCCGCCGAGCCGCGTAGTCCCAGGTCGCGCGCAGGATCACCGCGTCAGCCGAAGAAAAGTCGGCCGGAGCGTCCCATGGCGCCCACGAGACCGCAAAGCCCAGCGAGGACAACGCGGGCACGACGGCGTCGTCGTCGCCGTCACCCGAAGGGAGTTCCGCGCAGCCGACCAGGATCGCGGTGGGGCTCACTTGCCCGCCATCTTGCGGCGGTGCTCCGCGCCGATCTTCGTCTGGTTGACCGTCTCCGCGTCCCAGGAAGCCGCGTCGAGGTCCTCGACCGCCTCGATCAGGGCCTCGCCGGTCGCCACCGAGGGCACCACGACGTCCCCGAGCGCGCCGTCCGCGCCGACCAGGACCACGCGGGCGCCCGCCCGGCCGATGTTCTCCACCACCGCGCGGGACGGCTTGCCGTGCGCCTTCACGAACTTGCGGGCCGCGCCCAGCTGCGCGCTGGTCGGCGATACGACAGTCTCTTCCGAAGTCACGTCCCGAACGATAACCAAGAACCGGCCGGAACGCGGAACAGCGTGGCGTCGGCCATAGTTGCACCCGGGAGAACCGACCCGAGGAGGACCCATGCCCACCGCAGTGCAGGTGACGAAGACCGGGGGCCCGGAAGTGCTCGAACCGGCCGAAGTGGACGTCCGCGCCCCGCAGGCCGGCGAACTCCTGGTCGACGTCGCCGCGGCCGGGGTCAACTACATCGACACCTACCAGCGCCAGGGCACCTACCCGATGGAGCTGCCGGTCGTGCTCGGCCTCGAGGGCGCCGGCACGGTCGTGGAGGCGGGTGCCGACACCGGCTTCGCACCCGGCGACCGCGTCGCCTGGCAGGGCTCGATCGGCAGCTACGCGGCCCGCAAGCTCGTCCCCGCGTCGGTGGCCGTCAAGGTGCCCGAGGGTGTGTCCCTGGAGACCGCGGCCGCGATCATGCTGCAGGGCATCACCGCGCACTACCTGGTCGCCTCCACCTTCGAGGTCAAGCCGGGCCACGACGTGCTCGTCCACGCGGCCGCGGGCGGCGTCGGGCTGCTCCTGGTCCAGCTGGCGAAGGCGCGCGGTGCCCGCGTCATCGGCACGGTGTCGACCGAGGAGAAGGCGAAGCTCGCCCGCGAAGCCGGCGCCGACGAGGTCATCCGCTACGATCGCGACGACTTCGCGAAGATCACCCGGGAGCTGACCGGCGGGGAGGGCGTCGACGTCGTCTACGACGGCGTCGGCAAGGACACCGTCGACGGGAGCCTGGCCAGCCTGAAGGTCCGCGGCCTGCTCGCGCTGTTCGGCGCCTCGAGCGGCCCGGTGCCGCCCCTGGACCCGCAGCGCCTCAACTCCGGCGGCTCGCTCTACCTGACCCGCCCGACGTCCGGGCACTACACGCGCACGCGGGAGGAAATCGACTGGCGGTCGAAGGAGCTGTTCGACGCCATCCTCGCGGGCGAGCTGAACGTCCGCATCGGCGGCAAGTACGCCCTGGCCGACGCCCGCAAGGCCCACGAGGACCTGCAGGGCCGCCGCACCACCGGCAAGCTCCTGCTCATCCCCTGACGCACCGAAGGCCGCCCCGGGGAACCCCCGCGGCGGCCTTCGCGCAGGCGCAGGTCAGGCGGCCCCGACCGCCACGGCGTCGGTGACGAACACCAGCGTCTCGTTCGGCTTCATGCCGTTGCCGCCCTCGCCGTAGGCCAGGTCCGGCGGGATGATCAGCAGCCGGCGGGCGCCCTGCTTGATGCCCGCCAGGCCCTGGTCCCAGCCGGGGATGACCTCGCCCGCGCCCAGGTTCAGGTCGAACGGCTTGCCACGGTCGAAGGAGCTGTCCAGCTTCTGCTTGTCCGACCACGTCACCAGCAGGTAGTTCATCTGGAGCTTCTGCCCGGTCTTGGCGGGGTCGCCCGTGCCGTCGGACAGGTCCTTCGTGATCAGCTTCTTCGGCGGGTCGCAGTCGTCGGGGATGGTGATCGTCGGCACCTCGCCGAACTTGCCCGTCGTCTTGACGTCGTCCGCCGTGCACTCGCGGCCCTTGCTCTGCGGCGCCGGCGCGGCGCTCGAGGACGGGACGGACGGCCCCGCCGGAGCGGCCGACTGGGTCTTGGCCTGCTGGCCGCACGCGGCCAGCGACAGCGCCGCCACGGCGGCGACCACGATCTTCCCGATGTTCTGCATGCCGGGCACCCTAGCCAAGCACGGAGAGTGCCGGAACATCGTCACCGGTCCGGATCACGCCGAGCCGCCGGGTCGCCCGCGTCAGGGCCACGTACAGGTCGTTGAGGCCCCGCGGCGAGCCCGCGACGACCTCGTCCGGCGCGACCAGCACCACCGAGTCGAACTCCAGGCCCTTCGACCGCTCGACCGTCAGGACGCTCAGCCGCTCGTCGTGGCCGGCGAGCAGCGCCGACACCGCATCGAAGCGGGCCGCGGGCACCAGGACCGCCACCGTGCCACCGTCCACTTCGGACAGCTCGCGCGCGGCCAGCCCGGGCAGCTCCGCCGCGAGGTCCCCGGCCCGCACCGACCACGGCGGCACCCCGGTTTCCCGCACCGACGACGGCACCGACAGCCCTGGCGAAACCTCCGCGAGCACCCGCGCCGCAACGGCCATGATCTCGGCGGGCGTGCGGTAGTTCACCGTCAGCTGCTCCAGCCGCCAGCGGTCCTCGACGTAGGGCGAAAGCACCTCGCCCCACGACCGCGCCCCGCCCGCCGCGCCGGTCTGGGCCACGTCGCCGACCAGGGTCATCGACCGGTTCGGCGTGCGCCGCATCAGCAGCCGCCAGTCCATTGCCGACAGCTCCTGCGCCTCGTCGACGATCACGTGCCCGAACGTCCAGGTCCGGTCCTGCGCGGCCCGCTGGGCGGCGGTCAGCTCGCTGCGCGCCTGCTGGCGCTCGGCGAACAGCTCGGCGTCGAGGACGTCGGAGACGCGCAGCAGCTCCTCGTCGATGATCTCTTCGTCCTGCTCCAGGATGTCCAGGACGCCTTCGGCGTACGCGCGATCCTCCCGCTCACGGCGTTTGCGCTCGACGCGGGCCTCGGTGTCGTCGACGCCGATCAGCTCGGCGAGCTCGTCGAGCAGCGGCACGTCAGCCGGCGTCCAGCGGGCGTCGCGGCCGCTTTCCAGGAGCGCGAGATCCGCTTCCGGCAGCAGCTTGCGCGCGGCGCTGTCGAGCCGTTCGCGGTCGGCGAACAGGTCGTCGAGCACACCTTCCGGGCTCAGCACCGGCCACAGCGAGTCGAGCGCCGCCGCGATGTTCTCGTCCGCGGCCAGCTCGGCGCGGATGTCGGCCAGGTCCTGCCCATCGAGGAGGTCCTCCCCCAGCCTGCGGGCAGCCTGGCGGGTCAGCGCGTCGAGGACGTCGGAGACGAACAGGCGCCGCGCCGGGTTGTGCGGGCGCCGCGAACGGCGGGCCCGGGTACGGGCGTCGGTGCAGGTCTTGCGGTCCAGCCGCAGCACGTCGTGCTCGTACTCGATCTCCAGGACCGGCTCGGGCACGCGCTGGCGGTCGCGGACGGCGTTGGCCAGCACGTCCGCCATCACCAGCCGGCCCTTGACCTCGGTCGCTTCGCGCGGCTCGACGCCGTCGGCGGTGAGGCCGGGGTAGAGCTGCCCGATGGTGGCGAGCAGCACGCCGGTCTCGCCGAGCGAGGGCAGCACCTGGCCGATATAGCGCAGGAACGTGCTGTTCGGGCCGACGACCAGCACGCCGCGGGTGGTGAGCTGCTGGCGGTGCGTGTACAGCAGGTAGGCCGCGCGGTGCAGCGCGACGGCGGTCTTGCCGGTGCCCGGGCCGCCCTGCACGACCATCACGCCGCCGAGGGGGGCGCGGATGATGCGGTCCTGCTCGGCCTGGATGGTCGCGACGATGTCGCTCATCTCGCCGGTGCGCCGCTGCTCCAGCGCGGCCAGCAGCGCGGCTTCGCCGGCCAGTCCGAGGTCCTGGCCCTGGTCGGCGGCGGTGAGGTCGAGGATCTCGTCGTCGAAGCCGGTGACCTTGCGGCTCAGCGACCGCAGGTGCCGTCGCCGCCGCACCCCTTCGGGTGACGCGGCGGTGGCCAGGTAGAACGGCCGCGCGACCGGCGCGCGCCAGTCGACCAGCAGCGGCTGGTAGTCGTCGTCTTCGTCGAACAGCCCGAGCCGGCCGATGTAGGTGGTCTCCTCGGCGCTGCCGGGGACGAAGTCGAGCCGTCCGAAGGCGAGGCCCTGCTCGACGGAGCCGAGCTGGGCGAGCCGGTCGGTGTAGAGGGTGGTGGCGACGTCCCGTTCGGTGCGGGCCTGCGGGGTGCCGCCGGTCTGCCGCAGCGTCTCGTCGAGGCGGCGCTGGGCTTCGAGGCGCTCGGCGTCGAGCTTCGAGTAGAGGGTGGTGACGTACGCCTGCTCGCGGGCGAGCTCGGCGGAGAAGTCGTCCGAGGAGACGGACAAGAGCATCCTGCTTTCGCCTCAAGGAAAGGGCCAGCAGAGTTTAACGGCCCCGGCCCCGGGATCATTCCGGCCCGAGGCCGCAGTACGGGTAGACCTCGGTGCGGGAGTCGTCGGCGCCGGCGGGGGCGCCCACGGAGGGGATGACCCAGGTCTCCCGCTCCCCGGGTGAACACGACGAGCCGGCCGCAGGCTGCGGCTCGACGACGACGTCGTGGCCGTGCGTGTCCCGGAACGTGAGCGGCGCGCCGGCGGGGCCGCTGTCGCCCCCGGCGATCCGGCCGGTGCGGTCGCGGAAGATCGCGGCGGTGGCGCGGTGGTCGAGGGCTCGGCAGTTCGCGGACGTCTCCCGGTAGTGGACGTCGATGTAGCCGGGGTTGTCCGGGTAGAACCGCTTGCTGCGGACGTAGGTCGCGGTCACCGGGGTGAGGCTTCCCACGGCGGCCCGCGGCAGCCAAGCGTTCGGCCCGGCGCCCGCTTCGGTGTCGATCACCTGGGTATTCCGCCGGTAGGCGCCCGTCCCGGCACCGATCCGCCGGCCGGGCAGGAGCAGCGGGATCTCGACGCTCAGCTCACCCGCGGTGGTTTCGGGCAGCTCGTGGTGCGCGGCGTCGAAGAGCCGGAACCGCACGGGAATCCGGTACGCGACGTCGGCGCCGGTGTTCTCCACGACGGCCCCGAGGCTGACCAGGCCGGACGGGTCCTGGCTGAATCCCTGCTCGACCACCTTGATCAGCCCGGACGTGACCGCCGGCGAACTCACGGGGAGCCGGCCGGGGATGTCACAGGGCTGGTCCGCGGCGGGTCCGCCGGTCCACGGCAGCTTCCCGCCGGCGACGAAGACGAGGGCGCCGAGGAGGATGATGGTGCCGATGATCGCCGCCAGCCGGTTCCGGTTCATCCGTAGAACCGTTTCCTGAGCTCGCTGACCTTCGCCAGGTACTCCCGGATCAGGAGGGTGACGGCCTCCTTGGCGCGCGCCGCGAACTCTTCTTCGGCCAGCTCCCGGACCGTGCCCGGCCCGATCTCCACCGAGATCTCCTGCATACCCACGCAGGTCAGGGAGATCCGGCCGTCGCTCGACCTTCCACCGGCCTCGATCTTCGACCGTTCGTCGAGGAACTCGTCGTCCCGGTCGTCACGCGGTGTGATGTCGAGGGCGGATTCGTCGATCGCCGCCCGGTACTGCCGCAGCCAGCCCGCGTACACCAGGCGTGCCAGGGCCGCCAGGGAGCGCTCGAGCCCCCGCTCATCGGCGAAGCCGTAGACGCTTTCGCCGAACGTGATCGTGACGTTCGTCCGGTCGCGCAGTTCGGCCTCGATGTCGGTACCGGGTGCTCGAACCCGGACCCGGATGCCATCGAGCCGGTCGGCGAGTCTTCCCATGATCCCGCTCCCTCAGTTCGAATCGCCGAGACCGCTGCCGCCGGTGATCTTGTCGTCCGGCACCGACGCGAGAGCCGGACGGGCGGAGACGAAGTACGAACCGTGCTCGCCGAGCAACTTCGTGATGCCGGTGATGTGTTTCGTGATCACCGCCTCCGCCTTCTGGACCACCTGCGTGAGCTGATCGATCGCCGCTTTCATCGAGTTGACGATCTGCAGCGCGGACTCACCGCCGCCTTTCGGGGGATCCGACAAGCTGTCGGGCGGCAGGGTCGCGCCGACCTGCGCCGCCGCACCGATCACTTGCAACAGCAGCGGAGCGGCGACACCGTCCGTCGCCACGGTGAGGACGGCGGCGGCGGTGGCACCGATCGAAGACAACACGGTGAAGGACACGTTCCACGTGTTCTTGTCACAGCACTTGTTGTCGAACGCGTCCATGGTGGCGTGCGCGATCTTGTCGATGTCGTCCCGGGTCTTCGCCCACATCGCCTGGTGGGCCTCCAGCGCTGCTTTGAGGATCGCCGTGAGGATGAACTGGTTGGCCGAAATCGCCGGGAACGGGTCGAGGAACTTCTGCTTGAACTGCATCGCTGCCTGTCCCGACCAGTCCTGGAGGTAGTCGCCCGCCGTGTGGATCTTCTCGAGAGTCGGATTGGCCAGGTAGGGGTTCTTGTCGATCGGGTCCTGGTCGATGTGCCCGCCGGACAGGTCGTGCATCGCGGCGGACAAATCGTCGATCATCGGCTGGTAGCCGGCCGGATCGGGAACGCGAGAGAACGGTTTGAACAGGGGTTCGACCACTTGCTCGTAGTAGCCGTCGACACCTTGCCGGGCGTACTCCGGCTCGGTCTCGTGCTCGTCCAGGGCGCGTTTGATCGCCAGGAACTTGATTTCACTGGCGTGGGCCATCAGCTCGTCGAAACTCACCGTCACCGTCCCGGGGTGGGCTCGCCGCGTTCCGCGATCAGCTTGTGCAGCTGGTCCGCGGCGGTGCGATCGGTCGTCGCGTACATCTCGGCGGCCTTGGCCAGGGCCGTGGCCGTGTCGTTCAGATTGGCCTGGGTGTCCGTCAGGAACTTCGCCGCCGCGGCGTGCAGTTCGACCCAGGCCGCGTGCACCGGCCCGAGGGCGGCTCCGCCGAAATGGCCGGGTCGCGTCATCGCGCCGTCCAGCCCGGACCTCGCCCGGCCGTACTTGGCGACGACGTCGCCGTACACAGCGGCAACAGAGGGCAGATCGTCCTCGGCGACCACGAGCATCCGATACAGATCGGCGGCAAGGTCGACACCGTGATCAGGCATGGCACCCTCCCCGAGTAAGCCCGACCACGGCAGTCTCTCACAGTGTCCGTGGATGTACTCAGGGTTTCGGAATCAGGCTCCGGGCAGATCGCAGTACGGGTGGACCTCGCTGCCGGGCCCGAGCACCACCGGCAGCACCCGCTCCCCCGGCGCGCACGAGACACTCGCGGGCGGCAGCCGCTCGCCTCCGGTGAGGTGCCCGGCGGTGTCGCGGTGCAGCACGGCGGCCCCGCGGCTGGTGAGCGCGCGGCAGTTGGCCGAGCGGTAGCGGACGCCACCCGGCACGACCTCGGCGGTCACGGGCGTGAAGCCGCCCAGCGCCTCGGGTGCGAGCCAGATCACCGGGCCGGGGGTGGGCCGGTCGAGCGCGACGCCGATCCGCTGTCCCGGCGTGAGCACCGGCACCTCGACGGTCGTCGAGCCGGACGTCACGGGGATGCGGTAGGCGGCCAGGGTGCTGGTGTTCTCCAGGACTGCGGCGCCCGGCCCCTGCTCGGCGACGCGGACGGCACCGCCGTCGGGTGCCGGGCCCGGGACGGCGTCGACGTGTTTCGGGATGGTGCAGCCGCCGGTGAGCAGGCTCTCGTCCAGGGCCGGGAGCTTCCCGTGGCCGAGGAGGACCAGCAGGCCCAGGACGACGACCGCGGCTATCGCGGTCCCGATCCGTCTCAGAACGGCAGGCCGAGGGTCGGCAGGCCGATCGCCGAGTCGACGGCCAGGGCCACGAACACGATCATCAGGTACGTGTTCGACCGGTGGAACAGCGCCATCGGCTTGGTCTCTTCACCCCGCCGCACCGCGGCCTGCAGGCTGTGCGCGTAGAAGAGGAACCAGCCGCCCGCCAGGATCGCGAACGTGCCGTACAGCCAGGACGTCACCGGGAGCAGCAGCAGCGTCCACGCCACCATCACCCACGAGTAGATGACGATCTGGCGGGCGACGTGCTGGGCGGTGGCGACCACCGGCAGCATCGGGACGCCCGCGCGCTCGTAGTCGTCGCGGTACTTCATGCCCAGCGCCCACGTGTGCGGCGGGGTCCAGAAGAAGATCACGCCGAACATCACGAACGCCGGCCACTGCACCGTGCCGGTGACGGCGGCCCAGCCGATGACCACCGGCATGCAGCCGGCCGCGCCGCCCCAGACCACGTTCTGTGACGTGCGCCGCTTGAGGCCGAGCGTGTAGACGAAGATGTAGAAGAGGATCGTCGCGATCGCCAGGATCGCCGAGAGCAGGTTCACCGTGAGGTAGAGCACGACCGCCGAGGCGACGCCCATCACGAGACCGAAGATCAGCGCGCCGCGGCGGGGCACCGAGTCCTTCACCAGCGGACGGCGCTTCGTGCGGTTCATCACCTTGTCGATGTCCGCGTCGATCACGCAGTTGAGCGCGTTCGCGCTGCCCGCGGCCATCGTCCCGCCGACCAGCGTGGCGAGGACCAGCCACGGCGAGGGGATCTGACGGCCGGCGAGGAACATCGCCGGGATGGTGGTCACCAGCAGGAGCTCGATCACCCGCGGCTTCGCCAACGCGGCGTAGGCACCGACGACCCGGCGGATGCTTCGCCGATCACCGTGCGGTCGTTCACCGGTCGGGTGCACGGCGCTGGTGTCGTCACTGCGTCCGTGCGCAGCGTTCACCGGCGACATTTCACTCCCTGCGTCAGGTTCGGGCGGGTCCTTCCGGAAGGCCGTGGTGGAACGCCGGTCTGAACCCTCGAACGATGTTAGACGTGGTGAATCCCGTGGGTGATCGCGGGTCCTCGACCGGCCCAAGCACTAGGCTGGCCGCGACGGACCGCGATTGCCCCTGCGCATGGCCGCGAGCAGGAATATCGTCCCTTCGGGATCGATTGAGATAAGCAGCCGCGTGTACGGGTAACCGGAACGAGGAAGACCAGCCGCAACCATCATGACCGGGAGTTGGAGTTCAGTGTCCGAAACCGCCACTACCAGCGAGAACAACCCACTCCTCCGGCGCAACACGCCCGCCGACTGGACCGACACCGACACCCGCGCCGTGGACACCGTGCGGGTGCTCGCCGCGGACGCGGTGGAGAACTGTGGCAGCGGCCACCCCGGCACCGCGATGAGCCTGGCGCCGCTGGCCTACACGCTGTTCCAGCGCGTCATGCGCCACGACCCCAACGACCAGCACTGGCCGGGCCGCGACCGGTTCGTCCTCTCGGCCGGCCACTCGAGCCTCACCCTCTACATCCAGCTGTTCCTCGCCGGCTACGGCCTCGAGCTCGAGGACCTCAAGCAGCTGCGCAAGTGGGGTTCCAAGACCCCGGGGCACCCGGAGTACCGCCACACCGACGGCGTCGAGACCACCACCGGCCCGCTCGGGCAGGGCCTGGCCAACGGCGTGGGCATGGCGATGGCGGCCCGTCGCGAGCGCGGCCTGCTGGACCCGGACGCGGCGCCCGGCGAGAGCATCTTCGACCACCACATCTTCGTGATCGCCTCCGACGGCGACATCGAAGAGGGCGTCACCTCCGAGGCCTCGTCCATCGCGGGCCGCCAGGAGCTGGGCAACCTGATCGTCTTCTACGACGACAACAAGATCTCGATCGAGGACGACACCAACATCGCGCTGTCCGAGGACACCGTGAAGCGCTACGAGGCCTACGGGTGGCACACCCAGGTCGTCGAGGGCGGCGAGGACGTCGTCGCGATCGAGGAGGCCATCAAGGCCGCCAAGGCCGAGACGCAGCGGCCGTCGTTCATCGCGCTGCGGACCGTGATCGGCTACCCGGCCCCCAAGAAGATGGGCACCGGCAAGGCGCACGGCGCCGCGCTGGGCGCCGAAGAGGTCGCCGCGGTCAAGAAGATCCTCGGCTTCGACCCGGAGCAGTCGTTCCAGGTCGAGGACGACGTGCTCAAGCACACCCGCCAGGCGGCCGAGCGTGGCCGGACCGCGCACGCCGAGTGGCAGGAGAAGTACGAGGCCTGGGCCGCGGCCAACCCGGAGCGCAAGAAGCTGGGCGACCGGATGGCCACCCGCACCCTGCCCGAGGGCTTCGCCGACAACCTGCCGAAGTGGGAGCCGGACGCCAAGGGCATCGCCACCCGCAAGGCCTCCGGTGAGGTCCTCAGCGCGCTGGCCGAGCCGCTGCCGGAGCTGTGGGGCGGCTCGGCCGACCTGGCCGAGAGCAACAACACGACGATGAAGGGCGCCGACTCGTTCGGCCCCGAGAAGGCCGCCACCGACATGTGGCAGGCCAACCCGTACGGCCGGACGCTGCACTTCGGCGTCCGCGAGCACGCCATGGGCTCGATCCTCAACGGGATCGCGCTGCACGGCGGCACCCGCCCGTACGGCGCGACGTTCCTCATCTTCTCCGACTACATGCGCCCGCCGGTCCGGCTGGCCGCGCTGATGAAGGCGCCGGTCACCTACGTCTGGACGCACGACTCGATCGGCCTCGGCGAGGACGGCCCGACGCACCAGCCGATCGAGCAGCTCTCCGCGCTGCGCGCGATCCCGGGCCTCAACGTCGTCCGCCCGGCGGACGCCAACGAGACCGCGTACGCGTGGAAGGCGGTCCTGGAGGACATCCACCACCCGTCCGGCCTGGCGCTCACCCGCCAGAACGTGCCGGTGCTCGAGGGCACCAGCGCCGAGGGCGTGGCCAAGGGCGGGTACGTCCTGGCCGACTCCGACGGAACGCCGGACGTGATCCTGATCGCCACCGGCTCCGAGGTCCAGCTCGCCGTCGAGGCGAAGAAGACCCTCGAGGCCGACGGCGTCAAGGCGCGCGTCGTCTCGATGCCGTGCGTCGAGTGGTTCGACGCGCAGGACGCGGCCTACCGCGAATCCGTCATCCCGGCCGCCGTGAAGGCCCGCGTGTCCGTCGAGGCGGGCATCGCCCAGTCGTGGCACCGCTTCACGGGTGACGCCGGGGTGAACGTTTCGATCGAGCACTTCGGCGCCTCCGCCGATGCCGCCACACTGTTCCGTGAGTTCGGGTTCACCGCGGAAGCCGTCGTCGAGGCCGCGCGCCGCTCGATCGCCAACACCAAGAATTCCTGAAGGGGATGACAGTAATGAGCAACGACAAGCTCGCGGCACTGTCCGAGGCCGGTGTCTCCATCTGGCTCGACGACCTCTCGCGTGAACGCCTGAACACCGGCAACCTGGCCGAGCTGATCCGCGACAAGCACGTCGTCGGCGTCACGACCAACCCGACGATCTTCGCCAACGCGATGTCGAAGGGCGACGCCTACGACGAGCGCACGCGGGAACTCGCCGCCCAGGGCGCCGACGTCGAGGCCACCATCCGCGACCTGACGACGACCGACGTGCGCAACGCCGCCGACCTGTTCCGCGACGTCTACACCGCCACCAACGGCGTCGACGGCCGCGTCTCCATCGAGGTCGACCCGCGCCTGGCCAAGGACTCCGACCGGACCGTGGCCGAGGCGCAGGACCTGTGGAAGACCGTGGACCGGCCGAACGTGCTGATCAAGATCCCGGCCACCGAAGAGGGCCTGCCGGCCATCACCAAGACCCTGGCCGAGGGCATCAGCGTCAACGTCACGCTGATCTTCTCCGTCGAGCGGTACAAGGCGGTCATCGACGCCTTCTTCGCCGGTCTGGAGCAGGCGAAGGCCAACGGCCACGACCTGCGCGGGATCCACTCGGTCGCGTCGTTCTTCGTGTCCCGGGTGGACACCGAGATCGACAAGCGCCTGGACGCGATCGGCACCGACGAGGCCAAGGCCCTGCGCGGCAAGGCCGCCGTCGCCAACGCGCGGCTCGCCTACGCGGCCTTCGAGGAGCGCTTCTCGACCGACCGCTGGAAGGCCCTCGCGGCCGACGGCGCGAACGCGCAGCGCCCGCTGTGGGCCTCGACCGGCGTGAAGAACCCGGACTACTCCCCCACGCTCTACGTCGACGACCTCGTGGTGAAGGACACCGTCAACACGATGCCGGAGAAGACCCTCGACGCGGTCGCGGAGCACTCCGAGCTCAAGGGTGACCAGGTGACCGGCCGCGGCGCCGAGGCGCAGGAGGTCTTCGACAAGCTCGAGGCCGTCGGCATCGACATCACCGACGTGTTCCTGGTGCTCGAGAACGAGGGCGTCGAGAAGTTCGAGAAGTCGTGGACCGAGCTTCTGGACACCGTGAACGGGCAGCTCGAGAAGGCGAAGGGCTGACGCACGACATGACGACAGGCGAAAAGACCGGCGTCGAGATCGTGGACGCCGCACTGGCGGAGCGCGCCGCGCCGCTGGCCGAGCAGCTGGTCGACGACCAGGCCGCCTCGAAGCTGGCGGCGCAGGACGCGACGCTCTGGGGGCCGGACGCCGAATCCGAGGCGTCGATCCGGCTGTCGTGGACGACGCTGCACAAGTCGTCGCGGCCGCTGATCGGCGAGATCGAGGCGCTGCGCACCGAACTGCGGTCCGAGGGCGTCGACCGGGTCGTCCTGGCCGGCATGGGCGGCTCGTCGCTGGCACCGGAGGTGATCACCGGCACCGACGGCGTCGCGCTGACGGTGCTCGACACCACCGACCCGGGCCAGGTCGCCGACGCGCTGGCCGGCGACCTCGAGCGCACCGTGATCGTGGTGTCGTCGAAGTCGGGCGGCACCGTCGAGACCGACAGCCACCGGCGGATCTTCGCGAAAGCGTTCGCTGACGCCGGGATCGACGCGGCGCGGCGGATCGTGGTCGTCACCGACCCCGGCTCGCCGTTCCAGGAACTGTCCGAAAAGGAGGGATACCGCAAGGTCTTCCTCGCCGACCCGCACGTCGGCGGCCGCTACTCGGCGCTGACCGCGTTCGGGCTCGTCCCGGCCGGGCTGGCCGGCGCGGACGTCGCCCGGCTGCTCGACCAGGCCGCTTCGGTGGCCGACGAGCTGGCCGCGGACTCGGCCGACAACCCGGCGGTCAAGCTGGCCGCCGCCTGGGCCGCCGCGCACGAAACGGGCGCGGAGAAGGTTGTCCTCGCGGACACCGGCTCCGGGATCAAGGGTTTCCCGGACTGGGCGGAGCAGCTGATCGCCGAGTCCACCGGCAAGCAGGGCACCGGCCTGCTGCCGGTCGCGGTCGAGGGCCCCGAGGCGCCCGGCTTCGCCGACGCCAAGTCCGACGCCACGCCCACCGCGGTCGGCGGCCCGCAGGGTGCGGCGAAGATCGCCGTCACCGGCTCGCTGGGCGCGCAGTTCCTGCTCTGGGAGTTCGCCACGGCGCTGGCCGGCCGGCTGCTCGGGATCAACCCGTTCGACCAGCCCGACGTCGAGACCGCCAAGAAGGCGGCCCGCGCGCTGCTGGACGCCCCGGAGAAGCTGAAGGGCGGCGAGGAGCCGTCCAATGTGGACGGCCCGGTCGAGATCTTCGGCAGCGACGGGGTTTCCACGGACGGCAGCCTGACCGACGTGCTGCGCGCGTTCTTCGCTTCGGCGCCGGACGCGGGCTACATCGCCGTGCAGGCCTACCTCGACCGGCTCGACGACGCCTCGACGGCGGTGCTGCGCGGCGAGATCGCCAAGCGCACCGGGAAGCAGACAACGTTCGGCTGGGGACCACGGTTCCTGCACTCCACCGGCCAGTACCACAAGGGCGGGCACCAGAACGGCGTCTTCCTGCAGCTGACCGGCGCCGTCGAGCAGGACCTCGACGTGCCGGACCGGCCCTACACGCTGGGGCAGCTGCAGCACGCCCAGGCCCTGGGTGACGGGCAGGTGCTCGCCGAGCACGGCCGCCCGGTGCTGCGCCTGCACCTGACCGACCGGGCCGCGGGCCTCGCGGCCGTCGTCCGCGCGGTACAGGAGGCGGGCGCATGACCTGGACCAATCCGCTGCGCGATCCGCGGGACAAGCGGCTCCCGCGCATCGCCGGGCCGTCCAGCCTGGTGATCTTCGGGGTCACCGGCGACCTGGCCCGCAAGAAGCTGATGCCCGCCATCTACGACCTGGCCAACCGCGGGCTGCTGCCCGCGGGCTTCTCGCTCGTCGGGTTCGCCCGCCGCGACTGGGAGCACCAGGACTTCGGCGAGCTCGTGCACGACTCGGTCAAGGAGCACGCGCGGACGCCGTTCAAGGAGTCGGTGTGGAACCGGCTCGCCGAAGGCATCCGGTTCGTGCAGGGCACCTTCGACGACGACGACGCCTTCGACCGGCTCGCGCAGACGGTCCGCGACCTCGACCACGAACGCGGCACCGGCGGCAACACCGCGTTCTACCTGTCGATCCCGCCCGGCGCGTTCCCGGTGGTGACCAAGCAGCTGGCCCGCTCCGGGCTGGCGAACGCCGACGAGAACACCTGGCGGCGGGTCGTCATCGAGAAGCCCTTCGGGCACGACCTGAAGAGCGCCGAAGAGCTCAACGCGATCGTCAACGACGTCTTCCCCGAGGAGTCGGTGTTCCGCATCGACCACTACCTCGGCAAGGAGACGGTGCAGAACATCCTGGCGCTGCGCTTCGCGAACCAGCTGTTCGAGCCGATCTGGAACGCCAACTACGTCGACCACGTGCAGATCACCATGGCCGAGGACATCGGCCTCGGCGGGCGCGCGGGGTACTACGACGGCATCGGCGCCGCCCGGGACGTCATCCAGAACCACCTGCTGCAGCTGCTGGCCTTCACCGCGATGGAGGAGCCGCTGTCGTTCGACCCGCGGGCCCTGCGCGCGGAGAAGATCAAGGTGCTCTCGGGCACCAAACCGCTCGGGCCGCTGGGCAAGACCACCGCGCGCGGCCAGTACGCGGGCGGCTGGCAGGGCGGCACGAAGGTGCCCGGCCTGCTGCAGGAAGAGGGCTTCGCGAAGGACTCGAAGACCGAGACCTACGCCGCGGTGACCCTCGAGGTGCAGAGCCGCCGCTGGGCCGGGGTGCCGTTCTACCTGCGCACCGGCAAGCGGCTCGGCCGCCGCGTCACCGAGATCGCCGTCGTGTTCAAGCGGGCGCCGCACCTGCCGTTCGACTCGACGTCGACCGAGGAGCTGGGGCAGAACGCCCTGGTCATCCGGGTCCAGCCGGACGAGGGCATCACGCTGCGGTTCGGCTCGAAGGTGCCGGGGACCACGATGGAGGTCCGCGACGTCACGATGGACTTCGGGTACGGCCACGCGTTCACCGAGTCCTCCCCCGAGGCCTACGAGCGGCTGATCCTGGACGTCCTGCTCGGCGAGCCGTCGCTGTTCCCGGTGAACGAAGAGGTCGAGCTCTCCTGGAAAATCCTCGACCCGATCCTCGAGCACTGGGCGAAGGAAGGCGCGCCCGAGCAGTACGCGCCGGGCACGTGGGGTCCGCCGTCCGCCGACGAAATGCTGGAGCGCACCGGCCGGAAATGGAGGCGCCCGTGATCATCGACCTGCCGTCCACCACGACTTCGGCACTCAACAAGAAGCTGGTGGAGATCCGCGAACAGGGCGGCCAGGTCGCGCTGGGGCGCGTCCTGACGCTGGTGATCGTGGCCGACGACGACAGCCACCTCGAAGCGGCGATCGAAGCGGCCAACGGCGCGAGCCGCGAGCACCCCTCGCGGGTGATCGTGGTCGCCAAGGGCGCGCGCACCGCGTCGCCGCGCATCGACGGCCAGATCCGGGTCGGTGGCGACGCCGGCGCGAGCGAGGTCATCGTGCTGCGCCTGTACGGCCCGCTGGCCTCGCAGGGCCAGAGCGCGGTGGTGCCGCTGCTGCTGCCGGACGCACCGATCGTGTGCTGGTGGCCCGGGGCCGGTCCGAAGGATCCGGACAAGGACCCGCTCGGCGAGCTGGCCCAGCGCCGGATCACCGACTCGGCCGCGGAGAAGAACCCGGTCAAGGCGCTGACCACGCGGGCGAAGGCGTACACCGAAGGCGACACCGATCTGGCCTGGACGCGCCTGACGCACTGGCGGGCCCAGCTCGTCTCGGCGCTGGACCTGCCGCCGTACGAGAAGATCACCCGCGCGACGGTGACCGGCGAGGCCGACTCGCCGTCGACCGAGCTGCTGGCCGCCTGGCTGGCCGAGTACCTGAAGGTGCCGGTCAAGCGGGTCAAGAGCTCGGGCGCGGCCGGGATCATCTCGGTGACGCTCGACCGCAAGTCGGGCCCGGTGGAGCTGCACCGCCCCGACGGCCGCGTGGGCACGCTGACCCAGCCGGGCCAGCCGACCCGCCGGATCGCGTTGCAGCGGCGCAGCACGCAGGACTGCCTGATCGAGGAGCTCCGCCGGCTCGACCCGGACGAGGTCTACGAAGCGGCCCTGCAGGGCCTGGGCAAGATCACGTCGGGCACGAACGGCAAGACGGGCGCGCCGGCCAAGGCGGACGTGACCTCACCGGCCGCGGCCGCCGGTTCGGTTGCTTCGGCTTCCGCGGCCGACTCGGGTACTTCAAGTGCTTCGGGTACTTCGAGCGCTTCGGCTGCTTCGGGTGCCAAGAAATGAGCAAGACCGAAGTCGTCGTCTACGCGAACCAGGACCTCCTGGCGGCGGCCGCGGCGGCTCGCCTGGTCACCCGGCTGGTGGACGTCCAGGCGGCCAAGGGGTCGGCATCGCTGGTGCTGACCGGCGGCGGCACGGGCATCGCGGTGCTGTCGGAGCTGCAGGCGTCCTCGGCCCGTGACGCGATCGACTGGTCCCGCCTCGACATCTACTGGGGCGACGAGCGGTTCGTCCCGGCGGATTCGGACGAGCGGAACGAGAAGCAGGCCCGCGAGGCGTTGCTGGACCACGTTCCGCTGGATCCGAAGAGGGTCCACGCCATAGCGCCGTCGGACGGCGAGTTCGGCGACGACGTCGACGCGGCGGCCGAGGCCTACGCTTCGGTGCTGGCCGCCAACGCGGGGCCGGAGGACCACGGCGACGTGCCGTCGTTCGACATCATGCTGCTGGGCCTCGGCGGGGAGGGGCACACGGCGTCGGTGTTCCCGGAGTCCCCGGCGGTGTACGAGACCGAGCGGTCGGTGGTGGCGGTGCGCAACTGCCCCAAGCCGCCGCCGACCCGGGTGTCCCTGACGCTGCCGGCGCTCCGGCGGGCGCGGGACGTGTGGCTGATGACGGCCGGCGAGGCGAAGGCGGACGCGGTGGCGTTGGCGCTGGCGGGAGCCGGGGAAGTCCAGCTGCCGGTGGCCGGGGCTCGCGGGCACCGGCGGACGTTGTGGCTGCTGGACCGGGCCGCGGCGGGGAAGCTGACCAAGGTGTACCAGCCGCCCACGGCTTGAGTGTGTTTCGGTGAAGGCCCTCTGCTTCGGCAGGGGGCCTTCACTCGTTCTGGCCGGGGTCTCCGGCCGCGGTGGGACGACCTCCGGTCCATGGCGGCCGGAGAACTACCGTCGGCGACCGCACGTGAGTAACATGAATCCCACGATGTGGTCGTCTTGGCGAACGCTGGGGAGCAGAACTTCCACCCTGAGTAGCACCCGTCGCCGCCAATGCCCCGGACGGCGCAACCGATTACGGAATTCGGACGCCAGAGCACCGACCGCGGGTGAAACTAACCGTCTCCGTACGTGACTTCGTTAGCATCCGCACATTTGTCTGCCGCTGCGCGTCCCGATCGGGCCCTGAGCGCCTCTCACCACCAAGTCCACAAGACGAATGGGGTCGCCAGCGATGAGTACAGAGGGACTCTCGATTCCAGGCATCTCGATCGCCGGCTCGGGGCCATCGGCCGCCGAGCGGGTGCGCAAACGCGGCCTGAGCCTGTTCGGCTCGGTGCCCCGCCCCGCTGTGGTCACGTTCGCCATCGAGGCGGCCGCGGTCATCCTGGCCGTGCTCGACGTCTGGTTGGTCATTCCGGAGAAGGCCCAGCCCTACTCGATCTACCTGTCCGGCGCCGCCTGCCTCGCGGTGGTGTTCCGGCGGAAGTTCCCGTTCCTCGCCGTGCTGGTCGCGGTCCCCGGCTTCCTGGCCGGCTGGGCCCAGCTCGCGTCGATGATCACGCTCGGCATGCTCGCCACCCGCCGTCAGCTGCACTGGCAGACCTGGGTCGGCGCGGCGCTGGTGTGGATGTGCCGGTTCGTGCAGTGGCCGCTGGAGGACTTCGCCGAGCTCAGCTGGCGCGAGCACATCCTCGACGGCATCTACGGCGTCCTGGTGGCCGGCATGCCGATCGCGATCGGCCTGCTCATCGGCGCCCGCACCGAGATTTCGAACAAGCTCGCCGAGCTGGCCACGAGCCGCGACCGCGAGCGCCGCTTCCACGCCGACGCCGTCCGCGCCGAGGAACGCGCCCGGCTGGCCCGCGAGATGCACGACGTCGTCTCCCACCAGATCACGCTGATCGCCATGCAGGCCGGCGCGCTGCAGGCCCAGACCACCGACGACCACGCGCTGGAGACCGCGCAGGTCATCCGCACGCTGTCCAAGCGGACCCTGGAGGAGCTGCGTTCGCTGGTCAGCGTCCTGCGGGCCGGCTCGGACGACGACGGCCCGCGGGCGGGCATCAACGAGCTCGACCGGCTGATCCGCACGTCCGACGTCCCGGTGCACCTGACGGTGGAGCACCTCCCGGAGGTCCTGCCCAACCAGGTGTCGGCGGCGGCGTACCGGACGGTGCAGGAATGCTTGACCAACGTCCACAAGCACGCCCCGGGCGCGACGGCGACCATCCGCATCCAGGGTGAGCACGGCGCGCTCAAGATCGAGGTCCGCAACGAGCGGGCAAGCCGCCCGACGGAGGGGCTGCCCTCGGGCGGCCACGGCCTGACGGGCCTGGCCGAGCGGGCGCGCCTGCTGGGCGGAAGCTTCGAGACATCGGGAACGGAGGACGGCGGCTTCCGCGTCCGGGCCCGGTACCCGCTCGATCGCTGACCTCCGGCCCCCGGTATCCAGCTTACCGGCGGGCACCGACGTTTCCGGATCGTTCGACGCCGCGAACGGCGGATTCAGGGCCATTTCGGTCCGGAATCCCCCGTTCGCGGCCTTTCCGGCCGCGAAATGTCGGTGGTCGCCGGTAGCGTGGAAATCGGGGGCTGCTCAGCACCGCAACCCGCGAATGCCTCCGCCGGCTGCGATATGCGGGCGCGTACCCGAAGAGCCTGGTGCTCGACATCTTCGGGCGCGCGCCTGAACGCGGATGGGCGTGATCGGCGGGCATCTCACGTGATTGGGCGGGCATCTCGCGTGGTCAGAGGGGCATCACGGTGATTCCCCGCCAGACACACGTGATGCCCGCCCAGACACATGTGATGCCCCGGCAGTCACGCGAGATGCCCGCCCAGACACACATGATGCCCCTCCAGTCACGTGTGATGCCTCGCCAGACTCGTGTGATGCCTTCCCGGGCAAGATGGCCTCGCCGGACACGGGAGATGGCTTGCCGGGCGCGTGGGAGGCTGGTTGAGCGCGCGAAAAGCCACCTCGAGGGGTCCGGCTTCCCTCGGGGTGGCTTTCGATCGAACCGCTAGATGATTTCCCGGCGCTTGCGCAGGCGGTCGAGCGCCTCCGCCAGGATGGCCTCGCCGTCGGCGTCGCTGCGCCGCTCCTTCACGTAGGCCAGGTGTGTCTTGTACGGCTCGGTCCGCGGCGCGGCCGGCGGGTTCTTCTCGTCCTGCCCACCCGGGAGCCCGCAGCGGGGGCAGTCCCACTCCTCGGGGATTTCCGCGTCGAGCGCGAACGATGGCCGAGCCTCGTGCCCGTTGGCACACCAGTAGGAAATACGGCGTCGCGGCGCCGACTCACCCCGTTCCGATTCGCCCGTAGGACCGGCACCCACCCGGGTGCCTCGAATCGCGTTACCGCCAACCATGAATCCTCACACCTAGGAATCGGCGGCGCGCCCCCCAATAGGCACGCCGAATCGCTGCGCACCGCCGTCCGGACCCGGTCGCGGCCGACGACGGAACGCCGGACGCCTCACACCTTGAGCAGCAGACCCAGGCCCACGATGCTGATCAGCCAAACCGCGCCCAGCCCCAGGGTGATTCGGTCGAGGTTCTTCTCGGCCACGCTCGACCCGGCCAGGCTCGACTGCATCCCACCGCCGAACAGCGACGACAGGCCACCGCCCCGGCCCCGGTGCAGCAGCACCGCGACCACCAGGAAGACGCTGGTGACGATCAACAGGATTTGCAGGAACAGCTTCATGTCATCCTCTGGGCTCTAGGAGAATGCAGGGGTACGGCATGGTCGTTTCCGACCACCACCGTACCCCTGGACTCGTCCACTGCTGTGTGACGGACCGGATACACAGGCTACCCGGTCGTGGCCTCGATCAGGGCAGCGGCCCGCCTGCAGCGAGTGCGCAGAGTTTCGTGAACTCCTCGCCGTCGAGGCTCGCTCCGCCGACCAGGGCACCGTCGATGTTCTCGCAGCCCACCAGCTCGCTGATGTTGCCCGACTTCACCGATCCCCCGTAGAGCACCCGGACGGACGAAGCCACCTCGTCGCCGTACTTCTCCTGGAGGGTCGCCCGGATGGCCTTGCAGACCTCTTCGGCGTCCGCGGACGAGGCGACCTTGCCGGTGCCGATCGCCCAGACCGGCTCGTACGCGATCACCACGTCTTTGACCTGCTCGGCCTTGAGGCCCTTCAGGCCCTCGATCAGCTGCGTCGTGGTGTGGTGGATGTGCTCGCCGGCCTCGCGGACCTCGAGCTTCTCCCCGATGCAGAGGATCGGCGTGATGCCGTGCTTGAGCGCGGCCTTGACCTTCTTGTTGACCAGCTCGTCGGACTCGGCGTGGTATTCGCGCCGCTCCGAGTGCCCGACCGTGACGAACTTGCAGCCCAGCTTGGCCAGCATCAGGCCCGAAATGTCACCGGTGTAGGCGCCGGAATCCTGCGGCGCGACGTCCTGCGCGCCGTAGGTGAGCGACAGCTTGTCGCCGTCGACCAGGGTCTGCACGCTGCGGATGTCGGTGAACGGCGGCAGCACCGCCACGTCGACCTTCGCGTAGTACTTCTCCGGCAGCGCGAAGGCGATCTTCTGCACCAGCGCGATCGCCTCGAGGTGGTTCTGGTTCATCTTCCAGTTGCCGGCGATGAACGGCTTGCGTGCCACTAGTTCTTCTCCTCCAGAGCGGTCACGCCCGGCAGTTCCTTGCCCTCGAGGTACTCCAGCGAGGCCCCGCCACCGGTGGAGATGTGCGAGAAGCCGTCCTCGGGCAGGCCCAGCTGCCGCACCGCGGCCGCCGAGTCGCCGCCGCCGACCACGGTGAACGCGTCGCTCTTCACGAGCGCCTCGGCCACGGCACGCGTGCCGCCCGAGAACGCCTCGAACTCGAACACGCCCATCGGGCCGTTCCAGAAGACGGTCGCGGCGTCGGCCAGCTTGCCCGCGAAGAGTTCACGGGTCTCCGGGCCGATGTCGAGGCCTTCGCGGTCGGCCGGGATCGCGGTCGCGGCGACGACCTCGTGCTCGGCGTCGGCCGCGAAGCCCGTCGCGGCCAGGACGTCCACCGGCAGCACCAGTTCGACGCCGCGCTTCTCGGCCTCGGCGAGGAAGCCCTTCACCTGGTCGAGCTGGTCGGCCTGCAGCAGCGAGTTGCCGACCTCGTGGCCCTGGGCCTTGAGGAAGGTGTACGCCATGCCGCCGCCGATGAGCAGCCGGTCGACCTTGGTCAGCAGGTTCGCGATGACGCCGAGCTTGTCGGACACCTTCGCGCCGCCGAGCACGACCACGTAGGGCCGCTGGACGTCGTCGGTGAGCTTCTTCAGCACGTCCAGCTCGGCCAGCACCAGGCCGCCCGCGTACGCCGGGAGCACCGACGCGACCTCGTAGACCGAGGCCTGCTTGCGGTGGACGACGCCGAAGCCGTCGGAGACGAACGCGCCGCCCGGGACGAGCGCGCCCAGCTCGGCGGCCAGCTCGGAGCGGTCCACGGCGTCCTTGCTGGTCTCGCGCGCGTCGAAGCGCACGTTCTCCAGCAGGACGACACCGCCGTCGGCGAGGCCGGCCGTGAGCGCCTTGGCGGACTCGCCGACCAGGTCACCGGCCAGCGCGACCTCGGCGCCGAGCAGCTCGGAGAGCCGCTTCGCGACGGGCGCGAGGGTGTACTTCGGGTCCGGCTCGCCCTTGGGGCGGCCGAGGTGCGCGGTGACGACGACCTTGGCGCCCGCGTCGGCGAGCTTCTTGATCGTCGGCAGCGCGGCGCGGACCCGGCCGTCGTCGGTGATGCGGTCCCCGTCGAGCGGGACGTTCAGGTCGGAACGCACGAGTACGTACCGGCCCTGAACGCCCTCGCCCAGCAGGTCGTCGAGGTTCTTGACGCTCATCTGGTCAGGACAGCTTCGAACCGACGAGCTTGACCAGGTCGGCGAGGCGGTTGGAGTAGCCCCACTCGTTGTCGTACCAGCCGACGACCTTGACCTGGTTGCCGATGACCTTGGTCAGCGGCGCGTCGTAGATGCAGGACGCCGGGTCGGTGACGATGTCCGAGGAGACGATCGGGTCGTCCGAGTAGCGCAGGATGCCCGCGAGGGGGCCGTCGGCGGCGGCCTTGTAGGCGGCGTTGATCTCCTCGACCGTGGCGGCCTTGGTCAGCGTCACGGTGAGGTCGGTGGCCGAGCCGGTCGGGATCGGGACACGCAGCGCGTAGCCGTCCAGCTTGCCCTGCAGCTCCGGCAGGACGAGGCCGATGGCCTTGGCGGCGCCGGTCGAGGTCGGGACGACGTTCAGGGCGGCGGCGCGGGCGCGGCGCAGGTCCTTGTGCGGGGCGTCCTGCAGGTTCTGGTCCTGCGTGTAGGCGTGGACCGTGGTCATCAGGCCCTGCTCGATGCCGAAGGCGTCGTTCAGGACCTTGGCCAGCGGGCCGAGGCAGTTGGTGGTGCAGGACGCGTTCGAGATGATGACCTGCGAGCCGTCGTACTTGTCGTCGTTGACGCCGAGGACGACGGTCAGGTCCTCGCCCTTGGCGGGCGCGGAGATGATGACCTTCTTGGCACCGCCGGCGATGTGCGCCTTGGCGGCGTCGGCGTTGGTGAAGAAGCCGGTGGACTCGAGGACGACGTCCACGCCCAGCTCGCCCCAGGGCAGGTTGGCCGGGTCGCGCTCGGCGAGGGCCTTGATGGTCTTGCCGTCGACGACGATGCCCTCGTCGCTGACGCTGACCTCACCCGGGAACCGGCCCAGGATGGAGTCGTACTTCAGCAGGTGGGCCATGGTGGCGACGTCGCCGAGGTCGTTGAAGGCCACGACCTCGATGTCCTGGCCGCTGGCCTGCACGGCGCGGAAGAAGTTGCGGCCGATGCGGCCGAAGCCGTTGACACCTACGCGAACGGTCACTGCTGCCACTCCTCTGAGGATCGGCCGGGACCCCCGGCCGTGACTTGCGGGCTCGCGGCCACCCTAGCGTGCGGGCATGCGCGTCCCTGACTGCCCTGACGAGACTTCCACCACTTGGCGAACGGGTCAAGAATCGATTAAGAAGCGAGGCCGCTCCGGAGCGTTTTCGCGGGGCGGACCACGGCGGACCAGTGCGGGGTGAAGGTCCGGGTGCCGGGACCGGTTCCGGCTGATCGCGCCGGGTCCGGTCGCCCGGACGGCGAAGAGCGCACGGAGCATCTCGAACGATTCAGTCGATGGTGCGTTCCCCGGCCGCGGACGGCCACAGGGAGGCAGGTTCATCCCGGCTCCGGAGCGGGCGTGAGGTCGATGACTCGACCGATCCAGCGACACCGCACGACTGCCCCACGCCCACCGCCATTGCTCGCTCATCCGGTCAGCTCCCGTTCCAGCGGAGTCCGGAAGCGCGGCGTGGCGCGCACCTCGCCGAACCAGTCCGCGCACTTCTCCGCCTCCGCTTCGACAATCGCGCGCGTCTCCGCACCCACGTCCTCCAGCAGCCGGAACACCACCTCCCCCGAGGTTCGCTGGGCCCAGCCGCCGACCACCCGCCCGGACGCCCACACCGTCGGGCCGACGTTGCCGCTGCGGTCGAACAGGGCCGCGCGGTGCGGGCCGAGGAACCAGTCGCGGTCCTGCCAGCCCATCGGCGTCGGATCCAGCGACGGCAGGAACGCCACCCACGGTGGTGGTTCCGGTACCGGGGCCACGTCGTCGGCCAGCGCCACCCCCGGCACGCCGCCGAGGTCCACCTCCGCCGGGGACACCGCCGCCAGCGCCTTCTTCGTCTGACCTGCCGTCCAGCCCGTCCACCAGCGCAGATCCGCCACCGGGGCCGGCCCGTACGCGCGCAGCCACCGCCGGGCCAGCTCGGCCCGGGCCTCGTCCGCGCCCCATGGTGGCAGCCCGCCCGCGACCCACTCGTCCAGCGGGTGCCAGACGTACTGGGTGCTGAGCCAGCTGCCCCGCGGACGGCCGCGGACGATCCGGCCGCCCGCCGCCAGCAGGAACAGCACCCGGCTCGTCACGTTGCCGATCGCCTCGTACGGCTTGCCCGCCGCCATCAGCAGCTGCTGGCGCAGGCGGGGCTCGTCCTCGCTCAGCTGCTGCGCCGTCGCCGAACCGCGGGCGCGCAGGGCCGCCTCGACCGACGCCTCGACGTCGGCCAGCCACTTCGCCGGCTCCGGCACGTTCTCCGGGTGCCCCTGCTGCCCGAGGTGCTGTTCGAGCAGTTTCCGCTGCTTCACGAGGATGTCCGCCGAGCAGCCCGCCTGCACGAGCGCCGCCGTCTCCACGTCCGTCACGAACACCGTGCGCCGCATGCCCAGCAGCCGCAGCAGCGAACGCTCTTCGTAGAGCGCCCGCTCGACATCGGCGACCGCCGGTGCCGCCAGGCGGGCGGACGCGGACAGGTGGACGGTTGCCGGGTCGGTGGCGTGCAGCGCGACGACCCCGGCGACGGCGTCCGCCACCGAGGCCGCGGGCGCGGCGAGGTGGTGGCGGACGGCGAGGCGGGCCCGGCGCTGCTCGATGCTGATCTTCGGAGGCACCCGCTTTTCCTACCACCCGGCACCGACAAAACCGGTGGTCGTGCCCGGCGACCAGGCGATAGCCTCGGAAAATGGTCTCCGGCACGCATTTGGCGGCCTTCGCCGCGCTGACGTTCCTCATGGTCGTGGTCCCCGGGCCGAGTGTGCTGTTCACGATCAGCCGCGCGCTCACCGTCGGGCGGCGCGACGCGCTGCTCACCGTCGTGGGCAACTCCGCGGGCGTGTACACGCAGGTGGTCGCGGTCGCGTTCGGCCTCGGCGCGCTGGTGACGACGTCGGCGGCGGTGTTCACCGCGATCAAGGTCGCCGGCGCGATCTACCTGGTGTACCTGGGGATCCAGGCCGTGCGCCACCGCCGGCGGCTGACCGACGCGATGGCCGCGAAGGTGCGTGCCGCACCCGGACGGGTGGGGACCGTGCTGCGCGACGGCTTCGTCGTCGGTTTCGCGAACCCGAAGTCGATCGTGTTCCTGGCGGCCCTGCTGCCCCAGTTCGTCGACCCCGGCGCCGGGTCGGTGCCGGGGCAGATGCTGGTCCTCGGGCTGTGCCTGCCGGCGATCGCGCTGGCCACCGACAGCGCGTGGGCGCTGGTCGCGGGCACCGCCCGCGCGTGGTTCGCCCGCTCGCCGAAGCGCCTGGAGCTGGTCGGCGGCACCGGCGGTCTCGTCATGATCGGCCTGGGCACCACCCTCGCCTTCACGGGCCGGGGTGACTGAGCACCAGGTCGAGCAGGCCCGGGAAGGCGGCGTCGAATTCGGGGCGCCGCAAGCGGTTCAGCCGCCGCGGGCCTTCGTCGCGCTGTTCGATCAGGCCCGCCGCGCGCAGCACGGCGAAGTGGTGGCTGCGGGTCGCCTTGGCCACCGGCAGGTCGAACGTGCCGCACGCCTTCGTCCACTCCGGCACGGCGGCCAGCTCGCGCAGGATGCTGCGGCGCACCGGATCGGCGACCGCGGCCAGGGCGTCCTGCAGCGAAACCGCCGCCGGGAGCGCGTGCGTGAGCCCGCGCGCCCGCGCAGTGTTCGATGGTTGTCGTACACTCATCAAGTCGACCTCCGTCGAACACTCTAGGAGCAGCCGTGCCCCGACACCTCGACACGTCCTTCGGCCCCGGCGCGCGCAACCGCCTCGACGAAGCGGGCAACCCCGGCCGCGAGGGTGCGCTGGCCGCGCTCGAATCGTTCTACTACGCCTTCAACCAGCGCGATCTCGACGCGTTCGGCCGGGTCTGGACGAGTGATCCGCTGGCCCAGCTGAACAACCCGCTCGGCGGCGTCCTCCGCGGCGGCGAAGCGATCACCGAACTGTACGAGCGGGTTTTCCACGGCCCGGCCCGCGTCACGGTCACCTTCGGCGACATCGTCGAGTACTCCGGTGCCGGTCACGCGGTGTTCGCCGGCCGCGAGACCGGCGAGTACCGCGTGACCGAAACCGTCCCCCTGAGCATCCGCACGACGCGGTTCTTCGCCTACGAAGCCGGGCGCTGGGTGCAGGTCCACCACCACGGCAGCATCGACGACGCCGGCGCGCTCGCCGCCTACCAGCGGGCGATCCGCGGCTAGTCCAGTGCCTTCACCAGCTCCGGCCACCACTCGCGCGGCAAGCCGCCGAGCGGGACGACGACCTGGTCGGCCCCCGCGTCCCGGTACTCCTGCAGCCGCGCGACGACGGTGTCGAAGTCGCCCCACACGGTCAGGCCGTCGACCAGCCGGTCGGACAGGTCCGCGATGTCCGCGTCGGTGAAGCCCATCCGCCGGAAGTTGGCCGCGTAGCCCGGCATCCCGGCCAGGAACTTCAGCGAGCCACCCCGCACGGCCTCGCGCACCTTGGCCTGGTCGGTCTCGGCGACGACGCTCATCAGCACCGCCAGCTGCCGGTCCGCGCCCAGGATTTCCCGCGCCGAGGCGACGTAGTCCGTCGTCACCAGGTACGGGTAGGCGCCCGAAGCGCGGTCGCGCGCCAACTCGAGCATCCGGGGCCCGAGCGCGGAGAGGATCCGGGCGGACGCAGGCACGGTGTCGTCGAGCTCGTCGAGGTAGTCGTTCAGCGCCGCCAGCGGACGAGCCCCGTGCGCCCCGCCGAGGCCGACGACGAACCGCCCGGCCGGCAGATCCGCGTACGCCGAAGCCACGGAAGCCGACGGCACCCGGTCCACCGACAGGATCCCGCTCGCCACCTGGATCCGCGATGTCCCGCGGAGGACCTCGGTGATCCGCGGCAGGTTGTTGCCCTGGCCACCGGCCAGCCACAGCGTGGCGTAGCCCAGCTCTTCGAGCTCGACCGCCACGGCCGTGTCGGTGTCCAGTGCGGTGTGAGTGGCCCCCAGCGGCCCCAGTTTCATCATGCGCCCGTGAACCCCGGAAGACGCCGGGTTGTTCCCGCTAGGCCGTCTGTTCGTCCTCAGCGGAATCGGCGGCATCGGCCTCGGTGGCCGCCCGGGTGAACATCCGGGTCGCCGACAGCCGCGCGACGCCGTCGGGCTCGCCCAGGTCCTCCAGGGAGTTCCGGATCGTCGAGTCCACCGACAGGTACTTGCGGCCCGCCCGCAGGTCGGCGTCGTTGCGCAGCCGCACGATCAGCGGGAACTCCGACAGCGCGCCCGCGTCGAACAGCCCCGTCGTGTAGATCAGCTGCACGCCCAGTGCTTCGGCGACCGCGCGCTGCAGCTCCAGGAGGTACCCGGCGGACGCGCGGCCGATCGGGTTGTCCAGGAACAGCACGCCCGAGTGCCGGTTGCGGACCTTGCCGCGGTTGTTGGCCCGCAGCGCCGCCAGGGTGCAGTACAGGATGATCGCCGCGGTCAGCTGCTGGCCGCCGGAGAAGACGTCGCGGATCTCCGAGACGCGCTGGCGTTCGGTCCGCAGCACCGAGTCCGGCTTGAGCATGTCGACGCGGAAACCCTTGGGCGCCGCGGCCCGGACGCCGCGCAGCACCAGGGAAAGCCCGTCGCGCTTGACGTCCCGGCCATCGGCGGTCTTGCCCACGGCGGCCTCGTCGACGACCTCGCCGAGCTTTTCGGTGAGCGCGTTGTCCTCCAGCTCGGTGAAGCGGATGCGGAGGAACTCCTGCCCGGACCAGTCGCCGAGGCCGTCCGGCAGGCGAGAGACCCGCTGGGCCGAGCGCAACGTCCGGAGTGCGCCGTCGACCATGCCCTGCAGGCGGGTGATGATGCCGCCGCGGTGCCGGTCGATCTGGGCGAGGTCGTCGGTCAGCGACCGCAGCCGCGGCCGCAGCGCTTCGGCCCACTCCGCGGCGTGCGCCGGGAGCTGGTCGCGCTTGACCGAGATGACCTGCTGGCGCACCGGGGTGCTCAGCTTCTCGAACCGCTTCTCGGTCGCGTACTGCGCGAGCTGGTCCGCAGCCGCGCGCACCCGCCGGTCGCCGGCGTCGGCGGCCTCCTGGGCCTGGTTGAAGGTGGCGTTCAGCCGCGCGTGCTGGGCGCGCGCGGTGTCGACGTCGCCGTCGTAGGCGGCGGCGTCCGTATCGGTCACCAGGTGGCCCATCGACTCGGCGAGCAGCGCGAAGCCCGAAGCCGAAGTGCGCGCCGATTCCAGCGTCGCTTCCGCCGCCGCCCGGCGTTCCTGCAGCTCTTCCCACTTCCGCGCGGCCGCGGAAGCCTCCAGCCCGGCCGCGTCGATCAGCTCCAGGCCGTGCTCGATGTCCCGCGGTTTCTCGCCGTTGACGCCGTTCTGCAGCGGCAGCGCGTCCAGCTCGGCGCGCCGCGTCGAGACGAGGCCGATCGCTTCGGTGCGCTCGTCCTCGAGGACGTCGACGACCCGGCGGGCGCGAGCCAGCGCGGCCGCCCGCGCCGACGCGTCGGAGCCGTCGGGGGTCTCCAGGAGTTCGGCGGCCCGGGTGCGGACGGCCTCGTCCATGGACTCGACCGCCGAGCCGGCGGCGGCTTCGGCGGACTCGGCCTGCTCCAGCTCGCTGCGCAGGTCGCTGCCGACCTCGACCTTCGCGTACGACTCGGACGCCGACAGGTAGGTCCGCCGCAGCGCGTCCACCGGTTCGGACGGCGCCGGGCCGTCCGCGGCGTCGGCCGCCCCGGGCACCTCGGCCAGTTCGGCGCGCGCCGTGCTCGCGGTCCGGCGGTGCCCGTCGGCGGTGCGCTGCTCCTCCCCCGCCTGCTCGCGCAGCCGCGCGGCCTTGCCCGCCGCGTCGGACGCCTGGAGGTCGGCGCGCTCGGCGATCTCGGTGGCGCGCTCGGCCTCTTCGGACCACTGGGCGATCCGGGCGCTCCGGACGCCCAGCTCACCCAGCCGCCGGGCCCTCTCCTCCGCCTCGGCGGCGGCCGCCCGCAGCTCGGGGACGCGCTCGCGCAGCGAGACCGCCTTTTCGCTCAACCGCGCGAATTCCGCGTCGGCCTGCGCCAGCGCGGTCCGCGCGGTCTCGCGGGCGGTTCGCGCCGCCTGGGCCTGCTCGGCCAGGGTGGCGACGGCTCCGGCCGGGTAGTCCTCACGCCACGTCGTGAGCTTCCACGTCAAGGCGCCGTCCGCGGACAGCTTGGCGGACAACGCTTCGAGGCGCCGCTGCCGCTCGGTGTGCCGCCGCGCCACGGCTTCCCGTTCGGCGTCGGCGGCTTCTTCGTCGTACATCGCCGGGTTCGGCGGCACGAGGAACTCGACGCCGGGCGCGGACGGCGCCTGCTCCTGCAGTGCCTCGGTCGTGCCGACGGCGATGATCGCGCTCGGCAGCAGCCGCCGCGTCGTGAGCACCTCGCGGGCGCGATCAGCGTGCGCAGCGTCGTTCAGCAGGACCCCGGACACCAGCTGCGGCAGGCTTTCCAGCACCTCGGCCCGCCGGGCAGCGTCCAGTTTGGACAGATAGCGCCAGCCGGACCACGCGGTGATCCCGGCCTCTTCGAGAGCGTCGAGCGCCGCCTGGACGTCCTCGGGGGGCGGCAGCAGCCCGCCGGACCCCAGCGCGGCCAGGGCCCGCTCGTCGGCGGACTCCTCCATCCGCAGCGCGGTCTGCTCCTTTTCGACGGCCGCGCTCGCCTCGCGCAGCCGCTCCAGCAGCACCGGGAGGTCGCTCTCCAGGTTGACGTCGTCAGCGCCGAGCAGCTCGACCAGCCGGCTTTCGGCGGCGAGGGCGTCGGTCCGGCGGTGCGCGCGGTCGAGGTCCTCGGTGGCGCGTTCCAGGCGGTCCTGCGTGGTGCCGGCGAGCTGGTGCGCTTCGTTCACGGCCCGTTGCGCCGCCTGGAGATCCGTGGCGACGCGGTCGAGTTCCTGTTCGCGGCGCGCGAGTTCGGCGGTGGCCGCTTCGGCGGCACTGCGAGCGGCGCGGGAAGCTTCGGCGACGTCGGCGCCCGAAGGCAGCAACCCGGCGCGGACGGCGGCCTGGACCTCTTCGCGCAGCTCGGTGATCCGCGTGGTCAGCCCGCGCGCCTCGGCCCGGCGCGCGGCCGCGAGGTTCGCGGCTTCATCACGCTCGGTCTGCGCCTTCTCGGCTTCGGCACGCAACGCGCCCGCGTGCGCTTCGGCCTTGTCGGCCTGCCGCTGGGCGTCCTGGGCCAGCGCGTGCAACCCGCGCGCGAGCGCCGAAGCGGCGTCGTTGCGCGCCTTCAGGGCCGGACGCGCCTTTTCCTCCCGGCTGCCGACGAGTTCGCGCAGGTCCTTCGCCTTGCGAGCCGCGTTCAGAGAGTTGAGGACGGTCGCCGTCTCGCGCCAGGCCTCCGCCTCGGTTTTCGCCTGGGCGAGCTCGGCGTCGACGCGCTTGCGGGCCTCCTGGACCTCGTCCAGCCGCAGCACCGCGACCAGGCGGCGCAGTTCCGTGACGGCCGCCGCGAGCCGCCGGTGGTCGCCCTCGGCCAGCTTCTCCGCGGACTTGACCTCGGTGACGTGGTCCTCGAGCCCGGCCAGCCGCGCGTTCTCGAGTTCGTTGCGCGCCACGACGCGCCCGGCCAGCTCGGCCATGTCGGCCTTCGCGGACTCCGCGATCTTCCGCGACTCCGCGGCGACGCCCTCTTCGGCGGCCAGCGGCCCCAGCAGGTCGAGCGCACCCGCGACGAAGTCGCGTTCCGACAACAGGTCCCCGCGCTGGGCCAGGTTGTGGGCGTAGGTCGCGACGACCTCGGCGAGGTCCTTCGGCTCCTCCTCGGAGATGACCGCGCGCAGCAGGAATTCGACGAACGCGTCGTCGGTGCCGAAGGCGAACGCGTCCGCCGCTTCGCCTTCGCCCGCGTTCATCGCGCGCTGGTACCGGAACAGCTCGGTGTCGAGGCCGAGGGAATCGAGCCGGCCGGTCCACTCGTGGTGGCGGCGGGTCCAGGACAGCTCCAGCTCGGGCTCGGCCAGCTGGGCCGCGGTGAGCTTGTCGTGGAAGCCGGACATCGTCAGCAGCCGGCCGTCCTGGGTCATCGGCAGGGAATCGAGCCCCAGCGCGGCGGTCGGGCGGAAGCAGTACCAGGAGTCGACGAGGTTCTCGGAGTCGGCGGACACGACGTGCCCGCGCCATTCGGAGACCTTGCCGGTGATGATCCGGTGCCCGCTCTCGACGTGCAGCCACTCCAGCACGACGTGCGAGACGTCCTTGGCGGCGACGAACTTCTCCAGGACCTTCGTGCTGGTGGTGCCGACGACCTGGCGGCGGCCGGGCAGCATCACCGAGAAGATCAGCTTGATGAGCACGGACTTGCCGCCGCCGTTCTCGAGGAACAGCACGCTCGCCGGTGAGGGGCGGCGCAGCTCGGCGGGGCCGGTCGCGTGGATGCCCGCGCTGAACAGCGCGTCCTGCTGCGGCGCGGTGATCTTGGCGCCGACGCCGCTGAAGTCGAGGACGACGTCCTGGTAGCGGGCACCCGCCGGGCCCACCGAATGCAGGCGGACCCGCGAAAGCTCGTACATCTACTCCCCTTTTACAGCGTGTCCGACGCGGCCGCGCGCAGCGTCCCGCCGTCGTTCGCGACGGCCACGACGCCGAGCGCGAGCAGGTCGTCGAAGGCGGCGTCGGCCGCGAGCTCGCGGACCTGGATCTGGTAGCGCGGCGTGGTCCGGTAGGTGCCGCCCTGCTCGTCGCTCACCGGGACCAGGAAGCCCTGGTCGGCGAGGAAGCGCAAGGCGCGGCTGACCATGCCGCGGGTGGTGTCGGCGGCGAGGCGGCCGTCCTTGGTGGCGGCCGCGGCCGGGCGGCGGGCGTAGGCGCGCCACGCCTGTTCGAGCTCAGGCGCGTCGGCCAGGGGGTCGTTGTTGGCGTCGGCCGCCGCGGCGCGCTCGTCGAGCATGCGGGCGGCTTCGCGGACCATCGCGTCGACCTGCTCGACGCTCACGCGGCCGATGTAGGTGTCGTTGGCGAGATCGTCGGGGCGCGGGTAGCCCAGCGCCGCGGTGGCGAGGTGGATCAGGCCGTGCAGGACCTTCTCGGTCTCACGGCGCTCGCGGATCTTGGCCTGACGGGCGTAGGAGTCCATCTTGATCTCGAAGACGGACTCGTCGGTGGCCGCGAGGACCGCGCCGGCCTGCTGGTTGACCTCGAGGACCATCAGCCCGAGCCCGGCGGCGACGGCGTGGGTGAGCGCCTTGAACGCGTTGTCCTCGCCGTAGCGGCGGACGAGGTCGCCGTAGACGACGTCACGCGCGGGCAGCTGCTTCGGCCGCATGCCGAAGGCGACCAGCCGGGCCGCGGCCTCGGCGTCCACGCTGCTGTGGGACAGCGCCATCAGGCGACCTCCTCGTTCTCTTCTTCGTCGGCCCGCTCGACGGCGGCGGTGGACAGGAGCAGGTCGGCGCCGCCGAAGTCCGGGTCGTCCAGGAGCGTGCCGTCGTCGACGGCGAGCAGCACCGAGCGGTCGCCTTGGCGGCGGGCCGCGCCGATCCCGGGACTGTAGGCGTGGACCGCGCGCAGCGCGACCAGGGCAGCGAGCCCCGGCTGGCGGCTGCGGCGGGCTTCTTCGAGCAGGCCCGACAGCCGCCGTGGCACTTCGGGCAGGTCGAGGAGCTCGTCGGCGGCGCGCCAGACGTCGTCGCCGAACTTGTCGGTGACCTCGGCGGGCATCAGCTCGCGTTCGGGGATCTCCCCGACCAGCTGGTCGCGTTCCGGTGCCGGGCGGAGGAGCAGCGAGACCAGCGACGACAGCGACGGCACGACGGGAGCGGAGATGCCCGCGACGGCGTGGAAGAAGTGCTCGGCCGGGGCGACGGCGTCGGCCAGCGGCAGACCCAGGGTGGGCACGAGGAGCTGGCCGAAGAGATCGAGGGTCGCGCGCTGGGGCGGGCCGGAGAACTGCTGGCGGTCCTGCTCGGCGCGGAAGACCGCGCCCGCGTCGGCCAGCCGGGACTGCAGGCGGGTGTGGCGGCGGATGCAGTCGCCGACGATGTCGACGAGCTCGGCGGCGCGCCGCTTGCGGTCGAGGTCCTCGGTCTCGTCACGGGCGGTGGTGATGTTCTTGAGGATGGCGTTCTCGGCGCGGAACCGGGCCTCGATGTGGCTCAGCGCGCTGTCGAGCAGCTCGGGCACTTCGCGTTCCCAGTCGACCGACCGGACGTCACGGCGGGTCGCGTCGAGCTTCGCGCGCAGGGTTTCGCCGTACTGGACGGTCCGGTAGCGGGCCTGCTCGGCGGCGAGCTTCGCGTCGGCCAGCCGGCCGCGGTTGATCAGGTTCTCGAGCTTGACCTCGGCGGCGATCTGCGCGGACTCGACGTCGGTGTCGAGGGCGCCGACCAGGACGTTGATGGCTTCGTCGGTGGCGCGCAGGTAGACCTCGCCGTCGCGGGCGGCCAGCTCGACGAGCAGCTTGAAATCGAACTGACGCCGCTGGTAGCCGCCCGGCCCGACCGAGCCGTAGACGCGCCGGAAGCCGCGGTCGGTCGTCCCGACGTTGATGAGGTTGTCGAGCACCCACTTGGCCACCCGGACGTGTTCCTCGGGCATCCGCGACGGCGCCTGCTGGGCGATGAACGGCAGCAGCCGGTCGATGACCTCGTCGTGGCCGGCGCCGGTGTCGAAGTCCATCGCGATGGTGACCTGGTCGATCGTGTGCAGCGCGATCTCGGCCATCTGGTAGATCGTGGCGTCGGCCCAGTCGAGCTTCGCCTTGCGCGCGTCCAGGTCGTGCAGCGGCGCGGTGCAGGCCAGCGCCTTGAGGCGGCGGGTCAGCCCCTCGTCGGCCAGTCCCATGGCGGCCCTGTCGTCGTCTCGCACAGCAGGCCAGGCTAGTCGGCCACCCTCTGCGCACGCGCGGGTGACGGGCTAACGTCCCTCCTATGCGTGAGATGAGCCGCGAAGAGTGGTGGAAGTTCGCGTCCGAAGGCACCCGCACCGGCATGCTGGGCCTGGTCAGGAAGGACGGCTCCCCGATCGTCACCCCGATCTGGTTCCTGCTGAACGAAGGCCCGGACGGCGACGAGCTGATCTTCACCACCGGCACCGAGACGCTCAAGGGCAAGGCCATCGCCCGCGACGGGCGCATCTCGCTGGCCGTCGACGACCAGAAGCCGCCGTTCTCCTACGTCCAGTTCACCGCCGAGGCGCGGCTGACCCACGACCTCGACGACATGCTCGAGTGGGCGACGAAGCTGGGCGACCGGTACATGGGTGTCGAGCAGGGCGAGGCGTACGGCAAGCGCAACGCCGTCCCGGAGGAATCCCTCGTCCGGGCGAAGATCACCAAGGTGATCGCGCGGGCCGACATCGCCGGCTGACCCCGGTTCGCTGGTAATCTGCCCCCGGGGGTGGGGGTATGCCTTCAGGGGACAGACGCGACGCCGTCAGGGCGATCGTCAGCGCGGGCCAGCGGGAGCTGGTCGCCGAGCTGGAACGCCTCGACGGCGGTGGGCGCTTCGGCCGCTCCGGCCGCACGCGGCGGCTGGAGAACGGTGACGTCTTCGAGCGCGCCGTCGTCAGCGCGGCCTTCTCGGACGAGTACTTCGCGGCCGGGCTGTCGGTCGTGCTCCACCCGCGCAACCCGTACGTGCCGGCGTTCCAGGCGCACTTCCGCTACCGCGAAGCCGCGGACGCGTGGTGGTTCGGCGGCAGCGTCGACCTCCTGCCCTGCTACGGCTTCGCCTCGGACGCGACGCACTTCCACCGCGTCCTGAAGAACCACTGCGACACGCTCGACCCGGCGTTCCACGCCCAGGCGAAGCGAGCGTGCGACGACCGCTTCCGGCTCCCGCACCGCGACGAGGCCCGCGGCATCGGCGGCATCCTCTTCGACCACCTGAGCCTGCCCGGCCCGGACGGCTGGCGGCGGTCGGCGGCCTTCACGGCGGCGGGCATCGCCGCGATCGCCCCGGCGTACTTCCCGATCGTGCGGCGGCGCAAGGACGTGCCGCACGGCGAGCGCGAACGGCAGTGGCAGCTCTACCGCCGCGGCCGGTACGTGGAGTTCACGTTGGTCCACGACGCGGCGACCGCGGTACAGGCCGACGCCGAGGCGATCCTGTCGGCGTTGCCGCCGCTGGCGCGGTGGGAAGCGGAGTTCACGCCCGAGCCGGGGAGCGCGGAGGCGGAGCTGGCGTCGTTCCTGGTTCCGCGCGACTGGGCGGCCGAAACCCCGGTGACGGCAGGCTGACGTGCAGTGAATGACTCATTCCTGGCGTCTGACGCCAGGAATGAGTCATTCACTGCGGAGGAGTGACCCGCTGAGCGGGAAACCCTTGGCACGGTGGGTAACCCATCGTGTCGAGTATTGACAGAGCCCGCTCGGAGGGTGTGAGATCTGTCCCATAGATAGGAAACTTTCCTAACTATTGTCGCCGGTGGTCCGCCGACCATTCCGCCCCGGTCACCCCCTGTCCCCCGACAACGCAGGAGGCTCCCAGTGGCACCCCGTCCACCGTGGCGCGCGGTACTGGCCGGTACCGCGGTCGCGGCGCTCGGCCTCACCGCGCTCACCCCGGTAAACGCTTTCGCAGTGACTTCTGGGGCCGAGCCCCAGACCCCGGCCGGGGGGCAAGCCCCCCTGGGCCCCCCGAAAGCGGCAGCGGACACCGACTACGAGTCCGAGAACGCCACCGTCGTCCAGGGCGTGGTCGAATCGAACCACGCCGGGTACTCAGGCACCGGGTTCGTCAACTTCGACAACGTCACCGGCAGCTACGTCGAATACTCCGTGAACGCGGCCCAGGCGGGCACGCACACGCTGACCTTCCGCTACGCCAACGGAACCGCCGACAACCGGCCGGTCAAGCTGACCGTCGACGGCGGCGACAAGGGCACCGTCGACTTCCCCGCCACCGGCGCGTGGACGACCTGGAAGACCGTCACCGCGACCGTGCAGCTCACCGCGGGCGTCAACAAGGTCCGGACCACCGCGACCACCGCCAACGGCGGCCCGAACGCCGACAAGCTCACCGACACCTTCACCGCGCCGGTCGACCCCGAGCCGCCGACGCCGCCGACGAACCTGAAGGCGAGCAACATCCTGGCGACGGCCGCGACCTTCACCTGGACCGCCGCGACCGACAACGTCGGCGTCGTCCGCTACGAGATCAACCGCGGCGGCAACGTCCTCAAGACCGTCGACGGGAACACCACGAGCGCGACCGTCGACAACCTGACGCCGAACACGGCCTACGACATCTCCGTCGGCGCGTACGACGCCGCCGGCAACCCGTCGCAGCAGAGCAACGTGGTCACCTTCACCACGCCGCCGAGCAACGACACCACCCCGCCCAGCGTGCCGGGCAACCTGCGCTCCACCGGCGTCACCGCGAACAGCGTCTCCCTGGCGTGGAACGCTTCCACGGACGACAGCGGCACCATCTCGGGCTACGACGTCTACCAGGGCAGCACCAAGGTGGCGACGACGACGTCACTGAGCACGACCATCACGGACCTCGACCCGAACACGTCCTACACCTTCACGGTCAAGGCCCGTGACCCCGACGGCAACACCTCGGCCGCCAGCAACGCCGTCACGGCGAAGACCAGCGCTCCGGGCGGCGCCGGGGGCATCCCGGAGTACGACAAGGACATCGCGAAGGTCGACCTCGGCTGGGCCGTGGACTTCCTCCCGAACGGCAACGCGCTGGTGACCGAGCGGGACCGGTTCGAGGTCCTGCTGGTGACGCCGTCCGGCCAGAAGACCACGCTGGGCAAGGTGCCGGGCGCGGTCGGCACCAACGGCGAAGGCGGCCTCCTCGGCCTGGCCATCTCGCCGAACTGGGCGTCCGACCACGCGATCTACCTGTACCACACCGCTTCCGGCGACAACCGGATCGTGAAGATGACCTACGACGGCAGCACGCTGTCGTCGACGTCGACGCCGGTGCTGACCGGGATCGCGAAGAACCGCTACCACAACGGCGGCCGGATCAAGTTCGGTCCCGACGGCAAGCTGTACGCCACCGTCGGCGACGCCAAGAACAGCGACAACGCGCAGAACAAGAGCTCGCTCAACGGGAAGATCCTGCGGCTCAACCCCGATGGCTCGGCGCCGAGCGACAACCCGTTCTACGCCACCGGCGGCAACGCCCGGTACGTCTGGAGCTACGGCCACCGCAACCCGCAGGGCCTGGCCTGGGACTCCCGCGGCCAGCTGTGGGCGGCGGAGTTCGGCGAGAGCAGCCAGGACGAGCTCAACCTGATCCAGAAGGGCGGCAACTTCGGCTGGCCCAGCTGCGAAGGCACGCAGGGCAGCTGCAGCGGCTACATCGCCCCGAAGAAGACCTGGCCGACGTCGCAGGCCGGGCCGAGCGGGGTGGAGATCGTCAACGACTGGATCTACATCGCCGGCGTGACCGGTGAGCAGCTGTTCGCCACGCAGATCAACGCCGCGGGCACCGGCGTCGGCACGGTGTCGACGCTGTTCTCCGGGCGCTGGGGCCGGCTGCGCTCGGTCACGAAGACCCCGGACGGCGGGCTCTGGCTGACCTCGACGAACAACGACAAGAACGGCGGCACGCCGTCGGTGCTGGACAACGTGATCGTGCGGCTGAAGTTCCCGGGCGGCAGCACGCCCGGCGGCTTCAAGTTGACCAGCTCCGCCTTCGCCGACAACGCCACCATCCCGGACAAGTACACCTGCGCCGGCGACGGCACGGCGGGCCAGGACCCGTCGCCGCCGCTCGCGTGGGGTGCCGCCGACGGCGCGAAGGGTTACGCCATCGTGTTCGCCGACGTCGCCAACAGCGGCAACAAGCTGCACTGGGCGATCTGGGACGTCCCGGCGGCCACGAAGTCGCTGCCGGAAGGCCTCGGCGCGGGGTACACCGTGCCGAACCAGGGTGGCGCGAAACAGAAGGCGATGGGCAGCGGGGCGAACGCGCAGAAGTTCTTCGGCCCCTGCCCGGGCGGTTCGAGCCACCCGTACACGTTCACGCTCTACGCCCTGAACACCGCCACGGTCCCCGGCCTGACGTCGTCCTCGACGATGGCCCAGATCGAAACGGCGATCAAGGGCGCGTCGACGGCGAACGTGGTGCTGCGCGGCAAGTCCAGCGCCGCCGCCTAGAAGCCGCGGCAGGGGTGACCGGAGCGGCGCCGGTCACCCCTGCCGCCCTTGGCCATCGGGGTCCGCTCAGCCCGGCTCGGAAATCCGGCGCAGGTGGGCGTCGACGTCGAAGCCGTGTTCCTCCAGCCGGCGGCGGGCCAGCAGGAGCTCGTCGGGGGTGAACAGCTCGGCGTACTCCTCGCGGAGCATGACCGCCTCGGAGCTGCGGCCGAGCTGGTTCTTCTCCCAGAGCACGGTGAACCCGCCCGCGGTGCCGGCCCCGCGCAGCAGCAGCCGGGCCGCTTCGACACCGCCGTGCTCGCGCACCATGCGTTCGAACTGGGCGGGCCGGTAGCCGTAATCCTTGGCCAGCACCCGGCAGCCGTCGAGCAGGTCCTCGGTGAACCGCGCGGCGAGCCGGGGATCGGCCGGGATGGATGCGGCTGGTTCGGGCATGGGGCAACCTCTCGACGGGACGGCTTCCCAGATTAATCGCGAACCGGGGTGATTTCGCTACGCCATTCGAGCAACGAATTCGCGAAGGGCACTCTCCGTGTCGACAGAAGCGGGCAAAAGCGGCAAACCGAAACTGTCGGTGGTCTCTGCCATGCTGACGGGCATGCGAACCGTGGTCCACGGCGACGTTCACGTCCACTATGGACAGATCTACGTCCACGACGACGAGGCGGAGCCGTTCGAGGGTGACCTGGCGGCGTGCTTCGCCGGGCAGCGCAACGGGCTGTGCGGCGCCGCCGATCCCGGGCACCTGTTCCTCATCACCGGGCTGCACACCGGCAACGTCGGCTTCACCGCCGAAGTGCACGAGAGCGAGCCGCCGGACAGCGGCGCGGAAGACGTCGTCGAGGCCTCTTTCCACGCCGAGGGCCGGACCGTGCTGGTCACCTGGGGCGGCTCCGCCTGGTGGGACCTCGAGCTGACGCCCGGCGACTACCGCGTCCGCTACAGCGGCACGGCGATCGACGCGGGCCGCGAGCGCGACACCCGCCTCGACGGCGAGCCCCGGCTGGACAGCTACCTGCTGCAGTTCTGGCCCGCGCCGCCCGCCCCCGACGTCATCGTCCGTGAAACGAGCGCGATCGCGGCGTACTGGCACGGTTTCGCCCGCGACCTGCCCCCGCCGCCGACCGACGAGGAGCTTGCCGCCCGGTGGGAGGCGCGGTGCCGGGCCGAGGAAGAGGCCCGCGCGAAGGCCCGGCACGAGCAGCTGCTTCGCGAGTGGGGTGGTGTGCTCCCGGCGTCGCCGGTCCTCGATCTGCCGCCAGGTTCGCTGCGGGAGTTCGCCAAGCTCGACCGCGACCTGGTGGGGGCGGCGGTCGCCGCGGGGCCGGAGCTCTGCCGCGCGCTCGCCCGGCGGGTGGCCCACCTCGCGTTCGAGCGGGCCCGGCTCGACGGCGTCGGCTGGATCGCCGAGGGACTGCGCGCGCTCGACAAGGGGATTCCGCTGCCCCCGCCGTTCGACGACTGGACCACGGCGTGGGATCGCCTCCTGGCGGATCCGGACGTCCCGCACACGCTCGTGCGCACGCCGGACGGACGGCACGACAACGCGTTGCAGCAGGCCATGGCCTTCCCGGCGATCTTCGCGGCGGTGCGCGAAGACGAGCTGGAGGCGTTGGGGCAGGCGCTGTCGGCGGCGGGCCACACGTACGGCGACGACCGGCCGCGGTTCTTGGCGGAGGTGCGTGCGGCCTTGGCCGAGCTGACCGGGAGCGACTGACCCGACCGGCGCTCCAGGCCGCGGACCTCACCAGCCGAACAGGCCGCCCATGATGCGGGCGCAGCGGGTCGTCATCGCGTCGGCGTCTTCCTCGGGCCGGTCGATCCACCAGCTGATCAGCGAGTCGACCACGCCGGTCCACACCTGCGCCACGGCCTCGATGTCCGCCGGGTCGGCCAGGCCGCGGGAGGTCAGCAGCTGCGTGGCGCCGAGCACGGCGAACGCGTCGAGCCGGCGGCGGTAGTCCGCGGCCGCCGCGGCGATGTCGCCCGTCGACGGCACCGTCGCGTCGCGCAGGAGGCGCCACGCGTACCGGTCGTGGTCGAACGTCGTGAAGATCGCCGCAAGCACCTTCAGCGGCATCTGGTCGGGCCGGCCGCCGGCCGCCATGGTCGTCGCCACGCCGTCGGTGAGGCGGCCACCCGCGCGGTGCAGGCAGGCCAGGTACAGCCCGTCCTTCGAGCCGAAGTACTGGTACAGCAACGGCTTCGTGACCCCGACCCGGCGCGCGATCTCGACCATCGACGCGCCCGCGTACCCCGCCCGGCCGAACTCTTCGGTGCCGGCCACCACGAGCTGGGCCTCGCGCTCTTCGCGGGGCATCCCCTTGGTCCCGACCGCCCTTGACTCCGTCACACCGAAAAGCCTACCGTGCGTAAAGTGACCCAAGGGTAAGTTACCGTATGGTCAGATCCGAGGAGGCGACGTGGCCGAGTTCCTGGCACACCTGCGCGACCCCGTGCTGTTCGCGATTCCGGTGTTCCTGCTGTTCGTCACCATCGAAATCGTCGCGGTGCACGTGCTCGGCCACGACGACGGCATCGTCGGCTACAGCGTCGCCGACACCCGGACGAGCATGCTGATGGGCACGGTCGCCGTCGGCGTCAACGCCCTGTTCCGGCTGGTGATGCTGGTCGTGTTCGCGGCGCTGTTCGAGCTGGCGCCGGTCAAGCTGGATCCGCGCGACTGGTGGGCGTGGGTGCTCATGCTGCTCGGCCAGGAACTCGTGTTCTACGCCTACCACCGGGCCAGCCACCGCGTGCGGCTGCTCTGGGCCGGGCACCAGGTGCACCACTCCAGCGAGCACTACAACTTCTCGACCGCGCTGCGGCAGAAGTGGACCCCGTACTTCCAGCTGCCGTTCTGGTCGGTGCTGGCGCTGTGCGGCATCCCGCCGTGGATGATCCTGACCGGGCTGTCGATCGACCTCGTCTACCAGTTCTTCGTGCACACCGAGAAGGTCGGCAAGCTGCCGCGCTGGTTCGAGTACGTCTTCAACACCCCGTCCCACCACCGCGTCCACCACGGCAGCGACCCCGAATACCTCGATGCGAACTACGGCGGCATCCTCATCGTCTGGGACCGGCTGTTCGGCAGCTTCGTCCCCGAAGGCCGGCGGCCGACGTACGGGCTGACGAAGAACATCGAGACGTACCACCTGCTCAAGGTGGGCTTCCACGAGTACGGCTCGATCCTGCGCGACCTCCGCACGGCCCGGACGTGGCGGGAGCGCGCGGGTTACGTGTTCGGGCCGCCCGGCTGGCAGCCCGAACACGTGCCCGCGTGAGACCTACGCCGTTTCCTGCAGGGCGTTCTCCGGCCGGATCGACGCCGGCAGGCTGTCCAGCGGCGGGCGCTGCGGCGAGGTCAGGTCGGTCAGCACCAGTTCGCGCTCGACGCCGTCGGCCGACGTGCCCCGCTGGAACTGGGCGAGCAGCGTCGCCGGCGGGACCGCCGTGACCAGCCGGTCGTAGCGCTCCAGGCGGTCGAACAGCGTCAGCATGATCTGCCCGGCCATCCGCCCCAGCGCCTGGGTGCTCTGGTGCCGGTGGACGCGGTGGCCGAGGTCGACCTGGGCCAGTGCGTCGAGACCGCGCAGCTCGGTGAGGTCGATCAGGTGCCCGATCTCGACGCCGTAGTTGACGACGAACGGGATGCTCTCCAGCACTTCCCGGCGGCCCGCGTACTCGCCGGCCAGTGGCTGCACGAACCCCGACAGTTCCGGCCAGAACATGTTGAGCAGCGGCCGTGCGACGAGCTCGGTGACGCGGCCGCCGCCGTCGGCCTGGTCGCCGAGCGGCCGGTGGTAGAAGCCCTTGACGTAGGCCACCGACGGATCGGTGAGCAGCGGGCCGAGCAGGCCGGTGACGTAGCTCGTGGTGAAGTCGTGGAGGTCGCCGTCGACGAAGACGACGAGGTCGCCGGTCGTCGCCGCGACGCCCTTCCACAGCGCCTCGCCCTTGCCGGCCAGGCCTTCGAGGGCGGGGAAGACGGCGTCCTGCGCGACGACGTCCGCCCCCGCGGCCGCCGCGACCTCGGCGGTGGCGTCGGTGGAGTGGCTGTCGACGACGAGGATCTCGTCGACGAGTGCGTGGTGTTCCTGCAGTTCTTCGCGGATGGCGGCGACGATCGCGCCGACGGTCGCTTCCTCGTTGCGCGCCGGGATGACGACCGAGACCGTGGTGCCGCGCTTGGCCGCGACGAGTTCTTCGGTGGTCCAGTCCTCGGCCTTGCTGCTGCGCCGGGCGAGCCAGGTGCCGACCGCGGGCGTCACCTGCAGGTGTGTGTTGCGCATGATCTTCCCCTTCCCTCGGTCGTCTCCGAGGCTGGGGGCTGCGCGTTTCCTCGGCTTCTTCGGAGTGCTACCGGGGTGTTACGAGATGGCCCGGACGGCACCGATCCCGTTAACCTCCGGCGGCACCGCGGACGGACGACCGCCGGCCGTGGGAGCTGGTCAGGCCTCTTCTTCCTCGAGCATCTCGGGCGTGACCGCCGACTCGGTGTCCGGGATGTTGAGGTCTTTGGCCCGCTTGTCCGCCATCGCCAGCAGCCGCCGGATCCGGCCCGCCACCGCGTCCTTCGTCATCTGCGGCTCCGACAGCTGGCCCAGTTCCTCCAGGGACGCCTGCCGGTTGGACAGCCGGAGCCGGCCCGCCGCCAGCAGGTGATCCGGGGCCGTCTCGCCGAGGATCTCCAGCGCCCGCTCCACCCGGGCCGCCGCCGCCACCGCCGCGCGGGCCGATCGCCGCAGGTTCGCGTCGTCGAAGTTGGCCAGGCGGTTGGCCGTCGCGCGGACCTCGCGGCGCATCCGCCGCTCTTCCCACTGCAGGACGCTCGTGTGCGCGCCCAGGCGGGTCAGCAGCGCGCCGATCGCGTCGCCGTCGCGGACCACCACGCGGTCGGCTCCCCGGACCTCGCGGGACTTCGCCTGGATGCCCATCCGGCGCGCCGCGCCGACCAGGGCCAGCGCCGCTTCCGGGCCCGGGCAGGTCACCTCGAGCGACGACGAGCGGCCCGGTTCGGTCAGCGACCCGTGGGCGAGGAACGCGCCCCGCCACGCCGCTTCCGCGTCGGCCACTCCCCCGGACACCACGGCCGCGGGCAGCCCGCGCACCGGGCGGCCGCGCTGGTCGATCAGCCCGGTCTGCCGGGCCAGGCCCTCGCCGTCCTTCACCACGCGCACGACGTACCGGGTGCCCTTGCGCAGCCCGCCGCTGGCGGTGATCACGTGGACGTCCGAATGGTGGCCGTACAGCTCGTGGATCTCCTTGCGCAGCCGTCGCGCGACCGAGCCCGTGTCCAGCTCCGCCTCGACGACCACCCGGCCGGCCACGATGTGCAGCCCGCCGGCGAAGCGAAGCAGCGACGCGACCTCCGCCCGGCGCGGCCCGATCTTCGTGATCTCCAGCCGGCTCAGCTCGTCCTTCACCGCGGCGGTCATCGCCATTACTGCCCCTCCCTGCCTTTCGCTCCTCCCCCGTGCTCCCCGTCCCTGCCGAGACCGAGAGCCTCCCGCATCGTCCGCGCGAGCGCATCAGGATCATGCCGTCCCGGCACTCCGGGGTCGGCGACCGCCCCCAGGTGCGCCCGGCCGCCCAGCCGTTCCGCCGCGCGGCGGAGATTCGCCGGGTCGGGGACGGAATCGCGGTCCGCGATCACCGCGTCGACCCGCAGATCGGGCGCGTGCTCGAAGAGTACGTCGAGATGACGCTCCGGAGAGAATCCCGCGGTTTCCCCCGGCTGGGGGACAAGGTTGAGCACGAGCACCTTCGTCGCGGCCGTGTGCACGAGTGCGTCGTGCAGTCCCGGCACGAGCAGGTGCGGCAGCACACTCGTGAACCACGAGCCCGGCCCGAGGAACACGACGTCGGCGGCGAGCACGGCGTCGACGGCCTCCGCGCACGCCTGCGGCGGCCGCCCCGACCGGCCCGGCGAATGCAGGCTGACGCGCTGCACCTGCCCCGGCGTGGAAGCCACCGCGACCTGGCCGCGGATGGTGCGCACCGCGGCCGGGTCTTCACTGTCGAGGCCGCTGACCTGCCCCTCGATCTCCAGCGGCTCCGGCGACATCGGCAGCACGCGGCCCGAGACGCCCATCAGCCGGCAGGCCTCGTCGAGCGCGGCGACCGGATCGCCGAGCACCTCGAACAGCCCGGCCAGCAGCAGGTTCCCCACCGCGTGCCCGGCCAGTGCGCCGTCACCGCCGAAGCGGTGCTGGAAGACCTCGGCCCACAGCGTGCCGCCGTCTTCCGCGGCGAAGGCGGCGAACGCCTGCCGCAGGTCGCCCGGCGGCAGCAGCCCGAGTTCGCGCCGCAGCCGGCCGGACGATCCGCCGTCGTCGGCCACCGTCACGACCGCGGTGACGTCGGGGGTCACCCGCCGCACCGCGGACAGGGTGGCGTGCAGTCCGTGGCCGCCGCCGAGGGCGACCGCGCGCACGTTATTCCCGACCAAGGTCGCGGTGCACCACCTTCACGGCCATCCCGTCCTCTTTGGACAGACGCTCGGCGAGCTCGACGGACAGTGCCACGCTGCGGTGCTTGCCGCCGGTGCAGCCGACGGCGAGCGTCAGGTACCGCTTGCCCTCGCGCTTGTAGCCGGCGCCGATCAGCCGCAGCAGCTGGTGGTAGCGGTCCAGGAACTCCTCGGCGCCCTCCTGCGAGAGGACGTAGTTGCGGACCTCGCCGTCGAGCCCGGTGTGCTCGCGCAGCTCCGGGATCCAGAACGGGTTGGGCAGGAACCGGACGTCCATCACCAGGTCGGCGTCCATCGGCAGGCCGTACTTGTAGCCGAAGGACAGCACGGTGACCCGGGTCTGGGTGCTCGCCTCGGAGCCGAACGCGTCCTCGATCTTGGCGCGCAGGTCGTGCACCGACAGCGACGACGTGTCGAGCACCAGGTCGGCCTCCTCGCGCAGCGGCTCCAGCAGCGTCCGCTCCGCCGTGATGCCGTCCGCGAGCCGGCCGTCACCCTGCATCGGGTGGCCCCGGCGGACGGCCTCGAACCGCCGCACCAGCACCGCGTCGGTCGCCTCCAGGAACAGCACCCGCGGCTTGTAGCCCCGGGCGTCGAGGTCCTTGATCACCGAGGCCAGGTCGTCGGTGAACGCGCGCGAGCGCACGTCCATCACCACCGCCACCTTCGTGATCGCGCCGCGCGCCTGCGCGCCCAGCTCGACCATGGTGGCGATCAGCTCCGGCGGCAGGTTGTCGACGACGAACCAGCCCAGGTCCTCCAGGCACTTGGCCGCCGTGCTGCGGCCCGCCCCCGACAACCCGGACACGACCGCGACCTCCATGCCGGAGCCGCGGATCTCCTCTTGCGCACTCACTGTGTTTCCCTACTCCCCTGCTTCTGTGCCGTGGCCGGCGCCGGACTCCCCGGCCAGCGCGGCGACCACGGCTTCCGCGGTGCGCCTGCCGAAGCCGGGCACCGCCTCGATCTCTTCGATCCTGGCCTGCTTGAGCTTCTTCACCGAGCCGAAGTGCTTGATGAGCGCCGTGCGGCGAGCCTGCCCCAGCCCGGGCACACTGTCCAATTCGGACGTCACCAGCCGCTTGGACCGCTTCTCGCGGTGATAGGCGATGGCGAAGCGGTGGGCTTCGTCACGCAGCCGCTGCAGCAGGTACAGCCCCTCCGACGTCCGGGGCAGGATCACCGGGTCGGGGTCGGCAGGCAGCCAGACCTCTTCGAGCCGCTTGGCCAGCCCGATCACCGAGATGTCGGTGATGCCGAGCTCGGCCAGCACGTCGGCGGCCGCGGTGGCCTGCGGGCCCGCGCCGTCGACGACCAGCAGGTTCGGCGGGTAGGCGAACTTCTTCGGCCGGCCGGTCTCCGGGTCGAGGCCGGGCGTGCTCGACTCCTCGGCGGTTTCCTTGAGGTAGCGGTAGAACCGGCGCCGGACGACCTCGGCGATCGAGGCGACGTCACCCTCCGTGGCCGCCTCCCGCAGCGCGAAGCGCCGGTACTCGGACTTGCGCGCCAGCCCGTCCTCGAACACGACGAGCGACGCGACGACGTCACTGCCCTGGATGTGACTGATGTCGATGCACTCGATGCGCAGCGGCGCGGTGTCGAGGGCGAGGAACTCCTGCAGTTCGGTCAGCGCCGCCGAGCGGGCCGTGAGGTCGCCGGCGCGGCGCAGCTTGTGCTGGGTGAACGCCTCCCCCGCGTTGCGCTGCACGGTCTCGGCCAGCGCCTTCTTGTCGCCGCGCTGGGGCACCCGCAGCTGGACCCGCGAGCCGCGCAGCCCGGTGAGCCACTCCGCGACCGCCTCGGCGTCCGCGGGCAGCTCCGGGACCAGCACCTCGCGCGGGACGACCGGCCCCGCGTCGACGTCGTCGCGGGCGTCCAGCTCGGCCTCGTCGCCGTAGAACTGGGTGAGGAAGTGGTCGACCAGCGCCGGGACGTCCATCTCCTCGGCCTTGTCGATCACCCAGCCGCGCTGGCCGCGGACCCGGCCGCCGCGCACGTGGAAGACCTGAACCGCGGCCTCGAGGTCGTCGTGGGCGAACGCCACGACGTCGGCGTCCGTGCCGTCGCCGAGCACCACGGCCTGCTTCTCCATGGCGCGGCGCAGCGCGCCGAGGTCGTCGCGCAGCCGGGCGGCGCGCTCGAACTCCAGCTCCTCGGACGCCGCGGCCATCTCGGTTTCGAGGCGCTTGATCATGACGTCGGTCTTGCCGGCCAGGAAGTCGCAGAAGTCCTCCACGATGTCGCGGTGCTCGTCGGCGGAGACACGGCCCACGCACGGCGCGGAGCACTTGTCGATGTAGCCGAGCAGGCAGGGCCGGCCGATCTGGCCGTGGCGCCGGAACACCCCGGCCGAGCAGGTGCGGGCCGGGAAGACGCGCAGCAGCAGGTCGAGCGTCTCCCGGATGGCCCACGCGTGCGCGTACGGGCCGAAGTAGCGGACGCCCTTCTTGCGCGCGCCGCGGTAGACGTGCAGGCGCGGGAACTCCTCGTTCAGCGTCACCGCGAGCACCGGGTAGCTCTTGTCGTCGCGGTAGCGGACGTTGAACCGCGGGTCGAACTCCTTGATCCAGTTGTACTCCAGCTGGAGCGCCTCGACCTCGGTGGCGACGACGGTCCACTCGACGCTCGCGGCCGTGGTGACCATCTGCCGCGTGCGCGGGTGCAGGCCGGAGAGGTCGGCGAAGTAGGAGTTCAGCCGGCTCCGGAGGCTTTTCGCCTTGCCGACGTAGATGACCCGCTTGGTCGCGTCGCGGAATTTGTACACGCCAGGGGCATCCGGGATGCTCCCCGGCGAGGGACGGTAGGTGGTCGGGTCAGCCACACCCCCAGCCTATTTGGCGACACCGACAGTTTCCGCACGCCCCCGTCCGGCGGTGCTTCCGGGGGCCCGTGTCCGATCCGCCGGAAGTCGGGTCTTCGCCCGGTTCCGACCTTCGTCGGTGTCCGGACCTGTGACGCGGTGGTTACTTTCCGACGGCCCGACCCGGTCCCCCTGTCGAAAGGATCACCACCGTGACCCCTCTCCGTCTCCTCGGTGCCGCCTCCGCGGCCGCCGTCGCGCTCACCCTGGCCGGCGGCGCGGTCGCCACCGCGGGCGTCCAGCCGAACATCGTCGGCGGCGGCACCGCGCCCACCGTCTCCTGGGGCGCCCAGGTGTACGTCAACACGCCCGGGCGCGACTACCAGGGCTTCAACTGCTCGGGCACGGTCATCGCGTCGCGCTGGGTCATGACCGCGGTGCACTGCCTCGACCAGGACGGCTCGGGGATGTACGTCCGGGTCGGCAGCAACACGCTGCTTTCGGGCACGAAGATCGCCGTCGACAACGAGTACCAGTCCCCGAACGGCGACATCGCGCTGCTGCACCTGGCGTCGGCGACGAGCACCGCGCCGATCTCGCTGGGCGGCTCCGACCCGGCCACCGGCAGCAGCAACCAGATCTACGGCTGGGGCCGCACCACCCCGACCGGCCCGCCGGCGACGTCGCTGAAGACGGCGAACGTCCAGGTGACCGGCCGCTCCACGGACGCCTACGGCGGTCGCGCGATCCAGAGCGTCGGCGTCAACGGCTCGGCGTGGAAGGGCGACTCGGGCGGTCCGGAGGTCGCGAACGGCGTCCAGGTCGGCGTCGCGTCGACGGTCCAGAACCAGAGCGGGTCGAACACACGCGGCACGAACAACTACGCGAGCGTGGCGGCGAGCCGGTCCTGGATCCGGACGACCGCGGGCGTCTGAGGGTGCTTCCCCGGGGCGGCGCGGTCCCCTGCGCCGCCCCGTTCTCGTCGGTGGCGTGTGGGATGCTCGCGGCATGCGGATCGCCACCTGGAACGTGAACTCCATCGTCCCCCGCCTGCCGCGCGTGCTGGGTTTCCTGGAGGAGACGGCGCCGGACGTGCTGTGCCTGCAGGAGCTGAAGAACACGACGGAGGCGTTCCCGGCGGCCGAGATCGAGGCGCTCGGCTACGAGGTCGCGGCGTACGGGCTGGGGCGCTGGAACGGCGTCGGCATCGTGTCGCGGGTGGGCGTGTCGGACGTCGTGCGCGGACTGCCGGGCGAGCCGCAGTTCGACGGCGCTTCGGAGGCCCGCGCGATCGGGGCCACGTGCGGCGGCGTACGGGTGTGGTCGGTGTACGTGCCCAACGGGCGTGAGCCGGACAACCCGCACTACGCGTACAAGCTGGAGTGGCTTTCGTCGCTGCATTCGCTGGTGGCTTCGGAGGTTTCCGACGGGCCGTTCGCGGTGCTGGGCGACTTCAACGTGGCGCCGACGGACGCGGATGTCTGGGACATCGCGGTGTTCGCGGAGTCGACCCACGTGACGAAGCCGGAGCGCGAAGCCCTGGCCCGGCTGCGGGACCTCGGCCTGTCGGACGTCTTCCCGAGGCCGCTGAAGTACGACCACCCGTTCACGTACTGGGACTACCGGGCGGGGAACTTCCCGAACAACAAGGGCATGCGGATCGACCTGGTGTACGGGAACGAGGCTTTCACTTCCGCCGTCACGGATTCCTATGTGGACCGCAATGCGCGGAAGGGGAAGGGCCCTTCGGACCACGCGCCGATCGTGGTGGACCTGGACCTCTGACGCCCGTCAGCCGCCCGTCGCCGCGCGGTGCAGCTTCCGCAGCGCGCGGACCGCTTCCACCGCGCGGTCCCGGTCGACGGCCTGCACCGCCATCACCGCGTGGTACTCGTCGTCCGGCAGCTCCAGCCGGGCCCACGACGCACCATCCGGGAAACTCACCGAAAGCACCTCGCTCCACGCGAAGCGGCGGGTGACCAGCACGTTCCGCACCTCGATGCCGTCCGCGTCCGCCCGCACCCGCGCGATCGCGAACAGCATCACACCGCACGCCAGCAGGATGCCGATGCCCACCATCGCCGCCTGGTCGGAGCGCTGGAAGCGGACCCCCGTGTCGCCGTTGCGCAGTAGGACCGCCACCACCACGAACACCGCCAGCAGCGCCACCGCCAGCACGCTGCACATGATCATCGCGCGCCGGGGGCGGATCACCAGGAGAGTCTTCACGGTCACACGAAACCCCGCTCGGTCCACGGCTGGCGCAGGCTCCGCAGCACGTGCGCGGAGTCCAGGGCCGCCACCGTCGCCTCGTAGCCCTTGTCCTCCTTCGCGCCCGGACGGCCCGACCGGTCGACGGCCTGCTCGTGCGTCTCGCAGGTCAGGACGCCGTTGCCCACCGGGGTGCTCTCGTCGAGCGCCACCCGGGTCAGGCCCGCCGTCACCGCGTCGCACACGTACTCGAAGTGCGGGGTGCCGCCGCGGATGACCACGCCGAGCGCGACCACCGCGTCGTGGTTGCGGGCGAGTGCCTGGGCCACCACCGGGAGCTCGACGGCGCCGGCGACGTGGACGACCGTCGGCTCCTCCTCGAGCTCGGCTTCGCGCGCCGCGGCCAGCGCCCGCTCCAGCAGGACGTCGGTGATGTCCGCGTTCCAGCGGGTGGCGACGATGCCGAGCTTCAGCGACTTGCAGTCGGAGAGGTCCAGCTTGACGTCGGGACGGCCGTCGCCGCTCACAGGGTTCCTCCGTCGACGTGCTCGGGGGCCGCGCCGACCTGGTCGTAGTGCTCCAGCTGGGCCAGGTCGTGGCCCATCCGGTCGCGCTTGGTCCGCAGGTAGCGCAGGTTCTCCGGGTTCGGCGAAATCGGCAGCGGCACCCGCCCGGTCACGCGCAGGCCGTAGCCCTCCAGGCCGATCCGCTTGGCCGGGTTGTTCGACAGCAGCCGCATGGTGCGGACGCCGAGGTCGCAGAGGATCTGTGCGCCGGTGCCGTAGTCGCGGGCGTCGGCCGGGACGCCGAGCGCGAGGTTCGCGTCGACGGTGTCCGCGCCGTCGTCCTGCAGCTGGTAGGCCTGCAGCTTGTGCAGCAGGCCGATGCCGCGGCCCTCGTGGCCGCGGATGTAGAGCACGACGCCGCGGCCTTCGGCGGCCACCGCTTCCAGGGCCGCCTCCAGCTGCGGGCCGCAGTCGCAGCGCAGCGAGCCGAAGACGTCACCGGTGAGGCACTCGGAGTGCACGCGGACCAGGATGTCCTGGCCGTCGCCGATCTCGCCGTAGACGAACGCGACGTGCTCGATGCCGTCCAGCAGGGAGTCGTAGCCGACCGCCCGGAACGTGCCCGCGGCCAGCGGGATCCGGGCTTCCGCGACCCGCTCGACCTGCTTCTCGGTGCGGCGGCGGTAGGCGATCAGGTCGGCGATGGTGATGATCGCCAGGTCGTGGTCGGCGGCGAACACCTCGAGCTCGTCGCGGCGCGCCATGTCGCCTTCGTCCTTCTGGGACACGATCTCGCAGAGCACGCCGGCGGGCGCGAGGCCGGCCATCCGGGCCAGGTCGACCGACGCCTCGGTGTGCCCCGGCCGGCGCAGCACGCCGCCTTCCTTGGCCCGCAGCGGCACGACGTGGCCGGGGCGGCGGAAGTCCTTCGCCGTGGACGCCGGGTCGGCCAGCAGCCGGATCGTGTGCGCGCGGTCGGCGGCGGAGATGCCGGTGCTGATGCCTTCGGCGGCGTCGACCGTGACGCTGTACGCGGTCCCGCGCGCGTCCTGGTTCGTGTGGTACATCGGGGGCAGGTCCAGCCGGTCCGCTTCGGACTCGGTCAGCGCCACGCAGACGTACCCCGAGGTGTAGCGGACCATGAAGGCCAGCAGCTCCGGCGTCGCCTTCTCGGCGGCGAAGATCAGGTCACCCTCGTTCTCGCGGTCCTCGTCGTCGACCACGACGACCGGGCGGCCCGCCGCGATGTCCGAGATCGCCCGCTCGATGGCGTCGGCGTCGAACACCGCTCCGCTGCCGCACGGGGTCCAGCCCGCCTCGGGCTCCACCGCACTCGTCTCGCTCATGACCGCTCCTCCGTGCCGCCGTCCCGATTGTGCACCTGGTCGCGGATATGGGCCTCGGCCAGCTTTTCCACGTACTTCGCGACCACGTCGACCTCGAGGTTGACCAGGTCGCCCGCTTCCCGGGCGCCGAGCGTGGTCGCCTCGAGGGTGGTCGGGATCAGGGCCACCGCGAACTGGTCGGCGCTGATCGCCGCGACCGTCAGCGAGACGCCGTCGACCGCGATCGAGCCCTTCTCGACCACGTACCGGGACAGGTGCGCCGGCATCGCGAACGTCGTCACGCCGTTCTCGTCGCGGCCGAGGAACACCCCGGTCCCGTCCACGTGGCCCTGCATGATGTGCCCGCCGAGCCGGCCGCCGGCCGGGGTGGCACGTTCGAGGTTGACCCGGTCGCCGACCGCGACCTTGGCCAGGCTCGAGCGCTGCAGCGTCTCGTGGACGACGTCGACGGTGAACTCGCCGCCCGTCACCTCGACCACGGTCAGGCAGACCCCGCTGACCGCGATCGAGTCGCCGTGCCCGGCGTCGCCGGTGACCAGCGGGCCGCGGACGCGCAGCCGGGCCGCGTTGGTCAGCTGCTCGACCGCGGTGACTTCGCCGATCTCCTCGACTATGCCGGTGAACACGTGCGCTGCCTCCTTGTGAGCCGGTCTGAGAGCCGGTCCTTCCATCCAACACCCGCCGCGGCCCGGTGGCTTCTCCGGTGCCGCTGCGCGGTTCAGCCGGCCCGGCCGCGGGCCGCCTGTTCGCGCAGCGCGGCGACGGCCTTGCCCGGGTCGGCGGCGCCGTAGACGGCGGATCCGGCGACGAAGCAGTCGACGCCCGCCTCGGCGGCCTGCTCGATGGTGTCGGCGTTGATCCCGCCGTCGATCTCGACGATCAGCTTCAGGTGCCCGGTGTCGACCAGCCGCCGCGCGGTGCGGACCTTCTCCAGGACATCGGCGATGAACGACTGCCCGCCGAAGCCCGGCTCGACCGACATGACCAGCAGCGTGTCGTAGTGCTTGAGCGCGTCGAGCCACGGCTCGAGCGCGGTGCCCGGCTTGAGGGAGAGGCCGGCCTTCGCGCCCGCGGCCCGCAGGTTCTTCGCCAGCGCCACCGGGTCCTTCGCGGCCTCGGCGTGCACGGTGACGTTGTAGGCGCCGGCCTCGGCGTACCCGATCGCCCAGCGGTCCGGGTCGTCGATCATCAGGTGGCAGTCGATCGGCAGGTCGGTGCTGTCGATCAGGGCCTTGGCCACGGGCAGGCCGAGGGTCAGGTTGGGCACGAAGTGCGCGTCCATGACGTCGACGTGGACCCAGTCGGCGCGGGTCTCCCCGCCGGCGGCGACGGCGGCGATCTCCTCGCCGAGCCGGGCGAAGTCCGCCGCGAGGATGCTGGGTGCGATCAAAGGTCGGTCTGCCACATCCCGAGTGTAGGAGGCCGCTGCTAACGCTCGCTAACCGGTTGTGACCAGGATCTGGCTCCGGAGAGGGAGGTTACGGGACCCGCGCGCACCCTACTGTCGGCCGCATGTCCGGTTTCGCGAGATCCCTGCTGCGCCCCGGTGGCTACCGCAGCATCCCCTACGCCGTGCTCGGCGCGGTCCTGGCCGTCCCGGTGGCTCCGTTCGCCGTGCCGTGGGCCCTGCTCACCGGTGAGGGCCGGTCCCGGGCGCTGCTGGCCGTGCTGGCTCTCGCGGCGCTCCTGGGGCTGCTCGGGCTGACGGGACCGGTGCGGCGGTTCGGCGTCGCCGTCGCGAACGGCCTGCTCGGCACCGACCTGCCGGCCCCGGGCCGGGCACGGCCCGCCTGGCCGGACCGGCTGCGGTCCGGGGCATGGCTCGTCCTGCACAGCGGACTCGGCGGCCTCCTGCTCGTCGTCGATGCCGTCCTGGCGCTCGGCGTCCTCTCCCCCGCGATGTGGCTGAACGGCGACCAGGCCGAGTTCACGTTCTTCGGCGCGAAGGCCGTCGCCGGGCCGTGGATGCTGCCGGTCGCCCTGGTCATGCTCGTGCTCGCCCTCCTGGTCACGGCGGCCGCCACCCGCGCCTTCCAGGCCGGCGCGACCGCGCTGCTGGGCCCGTCCACCACCGAACGCACGGCGCTGGCCGAACGCCGGTCGGCCGTGCTCGCCCAGCGCAACCGCCTGGCCCGCGAGCTGCACGACTCCATCGGGCACACGCTGACGACGTCGACCATCCAGGCGGCGGCCGCGGCCGAGCTGGTCGAGGCGGACCCGGCCCAGGTGCGGCGGGCACTCGGCACGATCGAAGAAGCGTCTCGAAGCGCCCTCGAGGACCTCGACCACGTCCTGGGGCTGCTCCGCGAGGAGCCGGCCACGAAGGAGCCGACGCGCACCCTGGCCGAAGTGGACGTCCTGGCCGTGCGCGCTCGCGAAGCCGGGCTCGACGTCCGCCTGGCCGTCACCGGGCCGGTCGCGGCGCTGCCCGCCGCGGTGTCGCGGGAGGGCTACCGGATCGTCCAGGAGGGGCTGACCAACGCGCTGCGCCACGCCGGCCCGGGCACGGTCGACGTCCGGGTCGAGGCCGGGCCGGACCGCCTCGGCATCGCGGTCGTCAACGCGCTGCCCGGCGACGGGCCGCGCACCGGGCGGCGCGGCCTGGCCGGACTCGCCGAGCGCGTCGAAGCCCTGCGCGGCGAGCTCGACGCCGGTCCGGACGGCGGGCAGTGGCGGCTGAGCGCGACCATCCCGCTGCGGGCGGCCGCGTGACGCCGACGGTGCTGCTCGCCGACGACGAGCCGCTGGTCCGCACCGGGCTGCGCGCGTTGCTGGAACAGCAGGGCGTGCCGGTGGTCGGCGAGGCGGCCGACGGCGGCGAAGTGCTGGCCGCCGTGCGGCGGACCCGGCCGGACGTCGTGCTGATGGACGTGCGGATGCCCGGCGTGGACGGCATCGAAGCCACCCGGCAGGTGCTCGCCGCGCTCGCGGATCCGCCGAAGATCCTGGTCGTCACGACGTTCGACAACGACGACTACGTGCACGAGGCGCTGCTGGCCGGGGCCAGCGGGTTCCTGCTGAAGCGGGCGCGCAAGGAGGAGATCGCGCACGCCGTGCGGACGGTGGCCGCCGGCGAGTCTCTGCTCTTCCCGGAGGCGATCCGGCGGCTGGTGATCGGCCGGGCCGCGGGCGGGAAGCACACGCGGGCGGCGAAGACGCTCACCCGCCGCGAAGCCGAGGTGCTCCGGCTCATCGCCACCGGTCTGTCCAATCAGGACATCGCGGCGGCGTTGGTGGTCAGCCTGGAGACGGTGAAGACCCACGTGGGCCACATCTTCACCAAGCTCGGGGCCGGCAACCGCAGCCAGGCCGTGGTGATCGCGTACGAAGCCGGGGTCGTCAAGCCGGGCCACCTCGCCGGTCAATAACCGACGTGCTCCCGGTCACCCACATGAAGTCAGGAGTTCGGCCAGCGGCCACCCTCAGGTCACCTTCAGTCCCTCCGGGGCACACATGCGGGAGGACTAATAACCCGTGTCCGAAATCCGGGCCGTAAGCCCCCGAAGTCCCCGAAGTTCGCGAATGAGGAGAAACATGGCTTCGCTGTTCACCGGCCGCCGCCGGTGGCTGGTCGCGGGCGCGCTCGGCGCCGCGCTGGTCGCCGCCGCCCCCGTCGCCCTGGCCACCAACGGCTCCGACAACGCCGACGCGCGCTCGTCGGCCGGCACCGGTGACCGCACCGCCGACGTCCGTGCCGCGATTCAGGGCGGCCACGCCCGCAACGTCATCCTGTTCCTCGGCGACGGCATGGGCCAGTCGGAGATCACCGCCGCGCGCAACTACGAGCGTGGCGCCGCGGGCCGGCTCGCCATGGACGAGCTGCCGTTGACCGGTGACTACACGACCTACGCGGTCGAGCAGAACAACCCGGCCAAGCCGAACTACGTGACCGACTCCGCCGCGTCCGGCACCGGCTGGGCCACCGGCACCAAGACCTACAACGGCGCGATCTCGGTCGACGCCTACGGCAATGACGTCCCGACGATCCTCGAGATCGCCAAGCGCAACGGCCTGCGCACCGGCGACGTCACCACCGCCGAGGTCCAGGACGCGACCCCGGCCGTGCTCGGCTCGCACGTCGTCAACCGCGACTGCAAGGGCCCGGTCGAGACGACCGCCAAGTGCGCGAAGAACGCCAAGGAGAACGGCGGCCTCGGCTCGATCGCCGAGCAGCTGGTGCAGACCCGCCCCGACGTCCTGCTGGGCGGCGGCGCCAAGTACTTCAACCAGCAGGTGACGGCGGGCCAGTTCAAGGGCAAGACCGTGCTGGACCAGGCCAAGGCGGCCGGCTACAACGTCGTCAACACCGCGGCGGACCTGGCGGCGGCGAAGAAGGGCAAGCCGGTCCTCGGCCTGTTCGCCGACGGCAACATGCCGGTGAACTGGAGCGGCCCGGCGGCCGTGCACGGCGGCACCGCGCCGTCCCGCTGCACGCCGAACGCGAAGGTGCCCGCCACCCAGCCGAAGCTGGCGGACCAGACCCGCAAGGCGCTGGAGCTGCTCGACGACCGCCGCAGCGACAAGGGCTTCTTCCTGCAGGTCGAGGGCGCGAGCATCGACAAGCAGGACCACGCGGCCGACCCGTGCGGCCAGATCGGCGAGACGATCGACTTCGACGCGGCGATCGCGGCGGGCACGGCGTTCGCCCGCAGCCACCCCGACACCCTGGTGCTGGTGACCGCCGACCACGGCCACAGCAGCCAGATCGTCGAGCCCACCGTCACGCCGGGCCTGACCGCGACCCTGATCACCAACGAGGGCGCCAACATGACGCTGGCCTACGGCACCGCGGAAGCGGGCGGCTCGCAGTCGCACACGGGCACGCAGGTGCGCATCGCGGGCCTCGGCCCGCAGGCGGCCAACATCGTCGGCCTGACCAACCAGACCGACCTGTTCGGCACCCTGAAGCGCGCCCTGAAGCTGCGCTGAGTGGTGGGGCAGGCCCCCGGGTTTTTCCGGTGGTCTCCCCGATACCCCCTGGTGTCCGGTCCCCCTAGCGTGGGGAACACCGAGACACCAGGGGGTTTTCTCATGCGGAAGTCATTGCGGGCCGTCTCCGCCGGCACGCTCGTCGTGCTGCTCGCCGCCACCACGGCGGCGCCGGCACTGGCCGCCACCACGGCGGCGCCGGCGGTGGCGAGCCCGGTCCAGGCGAGCCTGGACGTGCTGACCGCCCAGGACGGCGTACCGGGGGCGGTGACGGTCGTCCAGGACGGCAGGCGGACCCAGGTCACCCGCAGCGGCACGGGCGACGTCGCCACCGGGAAGCCGTTCCCGCGCAACGGTTCGTTCCGCGCGGGCAGCGTCACCAAGACGTTCGTGGCGACGGTCGTGCTGCAGCTGGTCGCGGAGGGCCGGGTGCGGCTGGACGCGCCGGTTTCGCGGTACCTGCCGGGGCTCCTGCCCGACCGGCGGATCACCGTCCGGCAGGTGCTGCAGCACACGAGCGGGCTCTACAACTACACCGACGACCTCGACCTGACGAACCCGGAAGCGTTGCGGCACCGCGGCGCGGAGCCGGCCGAGCTGGTGGCGATGGCGCTGAAGCACCCGGCGCTGTTCCCGCCCGGCACGAGCTGGTCGTACTCGAACACGAACTACATCGTGGCCGGGATGCTCGTGGAGCAGGTCACCGGGCACGCGACGGCGGACGAAATCGCCCACCGGATCACCGGGCCGCTCGGCCTGCGCGACACGTACCTCCCCCGCCGCGGCGACGAGAAGCTGCCCGCCCCGCACGCGATCGGCTACCTCCCGTTCGGCGGCAAGCTGGTGGACTTCAGCGACTTCGACGCCACGATCGCCGGAGCGGCGGGCGGCTTGGTCTCGACCCCGGCCGACCTCGACCGCTTCTACGGCGCGCTCCTGGGCGGCCGGCTGCTGCGCCCGGCCGAGCTGGCGGAGATGCGCCGGACGGTGCCCGCCGACCTCGGCATCCCGGGCGCCGGTTACGGCCTCGGGCTGGGCAGCGTCCCGGTGTCGTGCGGAGTGGTGTGGGGACACGAAGGGGGCATCATCGGCTTCACGAACTTCGCCGGAGTGGGCCCGGACGGCCGCCGGGCATCGGTGGTGCTGAACGAGAATCCGACGCCGGCCGACACGAGCGGGCACCTGCTGGCGGCTGTGGATGCGGCGGTGTGTTCGTAGGTCGGCGGCCCGAAACTGTCGGTGGTCACCGGTAGCGTGGAAGACGGGGGGCGCCCCCGCGGGCCGGTGTTCGGGCGGCGTGATCGCGGTGGGCCGCTCCGGCTCACCGCCACCGCGGCACGGGCGCCGCGCAGTGCGGTAGGTGGTGCCCAGCACCCGCCGCGGTGCGGACCCGGCGGGCACCGCTCAGCAACCACCGCCCAAGCGCGGCCTCACCGAGCTGAAGGCAGCAGATCCAAAACCTCGGTCCACGGCCGCCCGACGTCGAGGCGGTGCAGCGTCACCCCGGCACCGGCCAGTGTGTCGAGGTGACGCTGCCACGCCGGGTGGTGCGCGCGGGTGTCCTGGATCTGGTACGCCACCACCATCGTGACCCCCGGCGCGCCCAGCACGTCGCCGAGCACCGTCAGGGCCTGGTTGTCCGCGATGCCCAGCGCCAGCTTGGCCACCGAATTCGCCGACGCCGGCGCGAAGAGGAACACCGCGGGGTCCGGGTGCGGCCGCGGCTCGCCGGGCAGCCGGGAAACGCTGCGGACCGGCAGGTCCGTGCAGGCGGCGACGTCGGCGAGGCCTCCGGTCGACTCCAGCCAGCGGTGCGCGGCCGGGGTCAGCGTGATCGCCGGGCGCCAGCCGCGTCCGGCCGCCGGGCGGGCCAGCTCGGCGGCGAACCGGACGTCCAGCCCGCCGCACGAGCTGGCGACCAGCCCGAGGTTCCTCACGGTTTGCGCAGCACGGCGCAGAACATCGCGTCCGTGCCGTGGCGGTGCGGCCACAGCTGGACGTACGGCCCGTCCCCGAGCTCCGGGACGCCGGGGAAGAACTCGCGCGCGTCCACGACCTCGGCCTTCAGCCGCCGCGCCGTCTCCGCGAAGACGCCTTCGGTCTCGGCCAGGTGCGGCGAGCAGACGACGTACGTGAGCGCGCCGCCCGGCCGCAGCAGGTCGTAGGCCGCGGTGATCAGCTCGCCCTGCAGCTTCGTCAGGTCCGCCACGTCGGACGGCTGACGGCGCCAGCGCGCCTCCGGCCGCCGCCGCAGCGCGCCGAGCCCGCTGCACGGCGCGTCGACGAGGATCCGGTCGTAGCCCGGTTCCAGGCCGCTTTCGCGGCCGTCGCCGACGTGCACCTTCACCGGCAGGCCGGTCGTGGCCTTCTCGACGAGCTTCGCGCGGTGCGGCGCCTTCTCCACGGCGTCGACGGCCGCCCCGCTCATCGCGGCCAGCGCGCCGAGCAGCGCCGCCTTGCCGCCGGGACCGGCGCAGAGGTCGAGCCAGCGCTCGTCGGAGCCTTCGAGCGGCACCTTCGTCGCGGCGATGGCGCAGAGCTGGCTGCCCTCGTCCTGCACCGCGGCCAGCCGCTCGCGGACCGGTTCGGCGTCGGCCGGGTCGCCGGCGCCGGCGGGCAGCCGCACGCCGTAGGGCGAGTAGGGCGCCGGGTCGCCGCCGGTGATCGCCGCGAGCTCGTCGGCACTGATCTCGCCGGGCCGCGCGACGAGGTGCACTTCGGGGCGCGCGTCGTCGGCTTCCAGCGCGGCCTTGAGGCCGGCGCCCTTGTCACCCAGCGCTTCGGCGAACGACCGCGCGATCCAGCGCGGGTGCGCGGTGCGCAGCGCGTAGGCCCCGATCGGATCGGCCGCCTCGTCCGGCGCCAGTTCGTCGAGCCAGGTCGTTTCGTCCTTTTCGGACACCTTGCGCAGGATGGCGTTCGCGAAACCCGTGGCCCACGAACCGGCTTCCGCGCGCACGAGGTCCACAGTGGACGTCACGGCGGCGTGCTCGGGGATGCGCGTGCGCAGCAGCTGGTAGACGCCGAGGCGCAGCGCGTCGAGCACCGCCGGGTCGGTCTGCTTGAGCGGGCGCTCGGCGCAGGACTCGATGATCGCGTCGAGCAGGCCCTGTGCGCGCGAGGTGCCGTACGTCAGTTCGGTGGCCAGCGCCGCGTCCCGGCCGGTGATCCGCCGCTCCCGCAGCAGGTCGGGCAGGACGAGGTTGGCGTAGGCGTCCTTCGTCCGGACGGCCGCGAGGACGTCGAACGCGGCCTGCCGGGCCGGATCGACCTCCGGCGGGCGGCGCGGACCTTCCTTGCGCGGGGCCGGCCGGCCCCGCTGCGGCCGTGACGGTCGTCGTTCCCTGTGGTCGTTCACCGGAGGCGCTCTCCCTGGTCGATCCTTGTTCCGCGCGCCCAGTCGGTGGCCGCCATCCGTTTCTTGCCGGGTGCCTGGACTTCGCCGAGCCGCAACGGCTTCGTCGCCGTCCCGACCAGCACCCGTTTGCGTTCGACCACGATCTCGCCCGGCGGCGGGCCGGGTTCGTCGAGCACCGTGACCGGGCCCAGCTTGAACCGTTCCCCGCGGAACTCCGCCCACGCGCCGGGCTCCGGCGTGACCGACCTGATCTGCCGGTCGACCGCCGGCGCCGGGTCGGCGAAGGACACCCGCGCGTCCTCGACGGTCACCTTCGGCGCGTAGCTGACGCCTTCGGCGGGCTGCTCCCGCGCGACGAGACTGCCGTCGGCCAGACCGTCCATGGTGGACAGCAGCAGCTTCGCCCCGGACTCCGCGAGCCGCCCGAGCAGGGCGCCGGCGGTGTCGGTGGCCCCGATCGCCTCGGTGACGACGCCGAAGACCGGGCCGGCGTCCAGTTCCTTGACGATCCGGAAGGTCGAGGCGCCGGTGATCTCGTCCCCGGCGCGGATCGCGGCCTGCACGGGCGCGGCCCCGCGCCACGCGGGCAGCAGCGAGAAGTGCAGGTTCACCCAGCCCAGCCGCGGGATGTCGAGGGCGGCCTGCGGCAGCAGCGCCCCGTAGGCGACGACCGGGCAGGCGTCCGGCGCAAGCTCGGTCAGCCGCGCGAGGAACGCCGGATCACCGGCGCGCGCGGGCGTCAGGACTTCGATGCCGTGTGCATCGGCGAGCGCGCCGACGGGCGACCGCACGACCCGCCGGCCGCGTCCGGCCTGCGCATCGGGCCGCGTGACGACGGCGACGATCTCGTGCCGCCCGGAATCGAGCAGGGCGCGCAGGGCGGGGACCGCCGGGTCGGGAGTGCCGGCGAAGACGAGCTTCATCGGCCCACCCCCGGCGGAAGCAGGGTTTCAGGTGGCTGGAACATCGGGGCCGAGTCTAGAAGGCCCCCTTCAGCAGGGCGCGCCCAGCTCGGGCCTGGTTGTCCACAGGGTCACCGCGATGGGGACAACCAGGCCCCGGCGACGTGCTTTCCCGCCTTTTCGTCGGGGGGTGCCGATAGGCTGGACAAGGGCACGCCCGCCAGGGAGGGCGGGGGCATTTTTCCGGCCGTCGCTGCGCCGCCGCACAGTGCGGGCGGGGGCACTTTCCGGCCGGTGCCGCGCCGCCGCACAGCCCGGGCCGGAGTACCCGCCCTCTTCCGAATCGGAAAGGCGGGCCTCGACCTCGGCCCTACCAGTGCGCCGGCCACACCACCTGAGCCGCGCCCTGGCCGCGCCGCACCGGCTCCGCCGCGGCCAGCCAGCGGCCGTCCCGCAGCCGCTCCACGCCCGTGGCCGCGCCGATCTCCGCCGGGGCCGTCGAGAAGCCCTGGCCGCGGGCCTGCAGCACCGCCGTCTCCGGCTGGTCCAAGAAGGCCTGCTCCACCTGCGCCTGTGCCGAGTTGCGCTGCGACGCGCGCGGGGCCGCGATCGCGTCCTCCAACGACAAGCCGCGGTCCAGGCGGCCGAGGAGCACCTGGAGCACCGTCGTGATGATCGACGCTCCGCCCGGGGAGCCCGTCGCGAAGAACGGGCGGCCGTGGTCGAGGACGATCGTCGGGGCCATCGACGAGCGGGGGCGCTTGCCCGGGCCCGGGAGGTTCGGGTCGGGCACGCCCGGCGTCACCGGCGTGAAGGAGAAGTCCGTCAGCTCGTTGTTGAGCAGGAACCCGCGGCCCGGCACGACGATGCCGCTGCCACCCTCCTGCTCGATCGTCAGCGTGTAGGCGACGACGTTGCCCCACTTGTCCGCGACCGTCAGGTGCGTCGTGTTCTCGCCCTCGTACGGAGTGGGAGCCGCCACAGAACTCGCGGCGCACGGCGCCGGGTGCCGGGGGTCGGCCGGGGCGACCGGGCTGGTCGCCGCCTTGTCCCTCGAGATCAGGCAGGCCCGGGAGTCGGCGAACCGCCGGCTCAGCAGCTCGCGCGCCGGGACGTCGACGAAGGCCGGGTCGCCGATCCAGCGGTTGCGGTCGGCGAAGGCGAAGCGGGTCGACTCCAGGAAGTACTGCAGGTAGTCGGCCTTGCTCGCGTGCTTGAGGTCGAAGTTCTCGAGGATGTTGAGCGCCTCGGCGACCGTCAGCCCGCCCGACGACGGCGCCGGCATGCCGTAGACGTCGAGGCCCTCGTAGCGCGCGTGGGTCGGGTCGCGCTCGATGGCGCGGTACGCCGCGATGTCGGCCGCGGTGAGCTTGCCGGGCCGGACGTTCATCGTCGAAGCCGGGTCGACCGGCGGTTTCTGCACCGTCTTGGCGATGTCCGCGCCGATCGGGCCGCGGTACAGCGCGTCGACGCCGGCCCGCTCGAGCTGCGCGTACGTGGCGGCCAGGTCGGGGTTCTTGAAGACCGTCCCCGGCGCCGGGGGCGCGCCGCCCGGCAGGTACAGCGACCGCGTCGACGGGAACGCCGAGAACCGCGCGGCGTTGTTCGCGATCTGCGTCTGGAAGGTCTGGTCGACGACGAAGCCGTTGCGCGCGAGGTTCTCGGCGGGCCTCAGCGACTTCGCCAGCGACCGCGTCCCCCACTTGCGCAGCGCCTCGGCCCAGGTCGCGGGCGTGCCGGGCACGCCGACGCTCAGCCCGCTGGTGACGGCGTCGGCGAACGCGAGCGGCTTGCCGTTTTCGACGAAGAGGTTCTCGTCGGCGGTCTTCGGCGCGGTCTCGCGGCCGTCCAGGGCGTGCACGCGGTGGGTCTTGGCGTCGTAGTAGACGAAGAACCCGCCGCCGCCGACCCCGGCCGAGAACGGGTCGGTGACGCCGAGCGCGGCGGCGACCGCGACGGCCGCGTCGACGGCGTTCCCGCCGTCGCGCAGGACCTGCGTGCCGATCGCGGTGGCGTCGGCGTCGATGCTGGCGACAGCGCCCCCGAAGCCGACGGCGACCGGCGACTTCGGCGTGGGCGTGGCGGCGGTGGCGGGCACGGCGGCGCCGGCGGTGAGCACGGCGGCGACGGCCAGGACGAGCGTGGTGCGGCTCCTATGCGCGGGCATGCGGGCGAGTCTGCCCCTTGTCCCGGACGGCTTCAAGACACAACCGACTTACCACCCACAACTCCGCCCGCGCGAGGAGCGCACCCCGGCGGGAACGACCGGCCGGCCGCACCGGGAGCCTTTCTCCCGACTTATGCGGGTTACGCGGCAGGCGTGACCGCCGGAAGACTCGACCGCGTCGCCCACGACGTGGAGGGAATCCCGTGCGCCTGTCCGCCCTGCTCCCCCTGCTCGCCGCCGTCCCGCTCGTCGCCCTGCCCGGCACCGCCGCGGCCGCACCGGGCTGCTTCGACCCGGCCACGCCGCTGACCGTGGAGGAACAACGGCTGACGGCGACCCTGCCGGCCGGCGGTCCGGCCGTCGGGCCCGAGCTCGTCCGGCTGGCCGGGTTCGACCCGCTCGTCGCCGCAGTGAAGCGCGACCTCTGCGCGGCGCGCACGCCGCACCGGGCCGCGCGCGTCGTCACACAGGCCGGTGACCGGCTGTGGCGGACCGCCGTCGACCGCGCCCAGGGCCGCCGTCCCGATCTGGGCACGCTCGACCGGTTCGACGACCGGCCCCTCTACTGGGCCCGGCTGCAGCTGAGCAGCGCAATCCGGCAGTGGACGCCGTCGTTCGGCGTTCCGGACCGGAAGTCCCTGCTCACGGCGTTCGACCGCGGCTCCCGCGGCCTCGACGACGTCCGGTTCCCGCTCGGGAAGACGCGGCGGGTCATGGTGAGCGGCTTCGACCCGTTCCAGCTGAACGGCCCGGGGCTGACGATCTCGAATCCCGCCGGAGCCTCCGCGCTGCAGCTCGACGGCCGCGTCCTCGACACGCCCTCGGGTCCGGCCGTGGTCCAGGCGGTGAGCTTCCCGGTGGTCTGGGGTTACTTCGACGACGGCATCGTCGAAGCGGCGTACGGCTCGGCGTTGCGCGACCGTGCGCGGCGGCCGGACGTCGTGCTGACCATCAGCCAGGGCCGCCCGGGCCGGTTCGACGTCGAACGCTGGGCGGGTGCCTGGCGCGGTGGCTTCCCGGACAACAACGACGCGTCGGTCACCGGCGCCGTCCCGCCCGCGGCGGGCTGGCCGCAGCCGGCCGTCCAGTTCATCGAGACCACGCTGCCGTACGCCCGGATGCTCGAGGTGACCGGCGCCTACCCGGTGAACTTCAACCAGGCGTTCTGCGTGTGGCCGGACGCGGCGCACCCGGGCACGGGCACGCCGGTGTGCCGCTCGGACGCCCCGGCGGCGGGCGAAATCGCGGCGTCCGGCGGCGGCGGGAACTACCTGTCCAACGAGTCGATGTTCCGGGCGAACCGGGTTCGGCTGGGCCTGGGTCTCCCGTCGGTGGCGGGCGGGCACCTGCACACGCCGGTGCTGGGCCAGCCGGCGGATCCGGCCGCACTGACCGATCCCGCCTTCGAGGCCCGGCGGCAGGCCATCGCGAGCCAGGTGGCCGCGTTGACGTCGGCCGCCGCCACGACCCCCGGCCCGGTCGTTCCGCCCCGGGCCACGGAATCGCCGCGGTCGGCGGTGAACTCGCTGCCCGCAACGGTGCTCCCGGACTGAGCGCCCTTCGACGGCGCTGAAAGCTCCTCCACCACGGCGGTGCCGTGCCCCGGAGCATCGCCGCGTCGCCGCATTCCGGCGCTCCCCCACCGGCTGCACCGACAATGGGTGATACACCCACCCGAACCGGATCGGTCACGGAATTCCGGAATTGTTCTTGCCGCCGGAATCCGGTCGTACACTGGCCGGATGGGCAGCCAGGAGCAGCAGGCACTCGATTCCCTCTACGCGATCGACAATGTGCTGACGATCGATATCACGATGCCGCCCGCGGACTGGGACGCGGTGCGCACCGAGCAGCCCGCCGGCGGGGTGTGCAACTTCGACTGGACCGGCGGCAGCCGTTACACCTGGCGGCAGGCGACGTCGGTCGAGCTGTCCGGGACGAAGTTCCCCGCCCGGACCGCACTGCCCGGCGTGGGGATCAAGAAAAAGTCGTTCTGCGGCTCGATCAACAGCGGCAAACCCTGCCTGCACCTCGACTTCGGAAAGTTCCTCGACGCGAACAAGGAACCGGTCCGGAAGCTGATCGGGTCGCGTTACCTGACGCTCAACAACTCCGTCCAGGATCTCTCCTACCTCCGGCAGCTGCTCGGCTACAAACTGTTCGAGCTGGCCGGGCTCCCCTATTCGCGCGGCAATTACGCCCAGGTGCGGGTGAACGGCGTGCCGATCGGGCAGGGGGAGGCCGGCGTCGACAGCCCCGGTGTCTTCGTGAACGTCGAGCCGGTCATGCCGCGCTACATCGAGCGCAACTTCGGCCACCTGAACGGCAACCTCTACGAGCTGGAGCACCAGGACGACTTCGTCGCCGAGCGGTTCCCGTTCATCGGGGTCGAACCGCTCTCGAAGTTCGACGACAAGGCCGACCTGCGGTTCGCCATCGACCACATCGCCGCGAACGGGCTGGCCGGGGCGAGCGAGGTGTTCGACCTCGACCAGTTCGCCAAGCTCTACGCGATGGAGTTCTTCCTCAAGCACTGGGACGGCTACACCCGCAACACCAACAACACCTACGTCTACAACGACGTGGACGCCGTCGCCCAGCCGGGCGTCGACGACATCGACTTCAAGCTGATCCCGTGGGGTCTGGACCAGACCCTCCAGCCCGACCGGCACTTCCGGCTCGACACGGTCGGGCTGCTCGCCAAGCTCGTGCGCGACGACGCGGGACGGCGGGCGCAGGTGGTCGACCAGATCCACGCCTACCGCGAAACCGTCTTCGGCTTCCGGACCCAACAGGAGGTCCTCCGGCCGTGGCTCGACGGGATGGGGACGCTGCTGGCCGGGCTCGGCGTGCCGGACGTGCCCACGCAGCTGACCGCCGTGCGGAAGCAGCTGCGGCTCGCCACCTCCGCCGGTTACCTGTGCGGCGGCCTGCCCGGCACCGCCGGCGCGTACGTCCGCGACGACGTCACCAACGAGTGCCTGCACGCCAGCGGCAGCGAAGCCATCCCGGCCACGGCGGAGGAGCCCGGAGGCGGCGAGGTCGTCCACCGGCTGCGGCCGGCGAACATCGACGACACGGACCTGTGGTGCTTCGCCCCGCTCGGCGCCGGGCAGTCCGTCGGCAGCAAGGCGTCCGGGCGGCCGCTCCACGCCACCACGACGACGTCGAGCCAGGGTCACCCCCTGCTCTGCACGCGCGTGGCGGACAACGCGACCCACGCCGAAGAGTTCTCGGTGACGCCGGTCGACCCGGTCGGCGACGCCTTCGCGTTCAGCGGCTGGTTCACCCTCACGAGCATCCGCACCGGGCTGGGCGCGGCGTTCGGCACGGATCCCACAGCGGCCGGAAAACCGCGCGTCCACCAGGATCCCGGTCCGTCGAAGCTGTACTTCTCGTGACTCACAGGACCGCGTAGCCGCCGGCGTCGTCGACGATCAGGATCCGCTGCCCGCCGATCGGGAACGGCGTGACGCCCTCCGGCTTCGCGGTCCGGTGGAAGCTGACGTCGAGCAGCGCGGCCCGGTCGTCGCCGCGGTTCCAGGTGCCGAGCCGGAACGGCGCGTCGCCGCGGCTGGTCGAACGCCCGAGCAGGAGCAGGAAATCGCCGGGCTCCGCCGCACCGGAAATGTCCCGGACCCCGTGCGTCACCTCCGGGTGGGGCAGCCGCACGCGAATCAGTTCAGGGTGCCCCAGTGCCGCGGTCGTCCACCGCGGTCCGCCGACGTCGGCGGGGATCCGGACCAGGGTGACGCACCCCGGCTCGGCCGGTCCCCGCAGGCCGAAGAGCAACGCGTTCCGGTCCCAGGCCAGGCCTTCCACGTTGAGCCCGCCCGCGTCCGGTTCCCGCCGCCCGGCCGCGGCGAGCGTGGGTTCGCGGGCGAGCAGCCAGTCCCGGAACCCGGCCATCGGCTCGGCGGGCAGCTTTCCGCCGGCTGCGTACCGGACGCGCACGAGGCCGTCGCAGCTCCGGTTCCCGGCCGCGGCACACAACGAGGAAGAGACGACGAGGAAGATTTCCCCGCGCACGTCGACCCGGGTGAGCCCTTCGGGATCACGCAGGTTTCCCTTGCCCAGCCCGGCCAACGGACGCCGGTGAATCCGTTCGACCGCGCCGCCGCCGGAATCGAACGTCATCTCGAACAACGCGGTGGGGTCTTTGTTGTCGACGAAGACGAACCGCCGGGAACCCACCTGGGCGACCCCGGAAGCGTTGAACGGCACTTTGCCGTTCCGCTCCGGGAAAGGTGTCGGCCTCACCTTCGCCATGGCACCAAACTACCGCCGCTCACCTTGATGAGGGCAGAAGTCCCGGAGGTCAGATCAGCTCCAGCGGGTCCACCTGGATGCGGATCGGTTCCGTCGCCTTCCGGGCGTCGCGGCGGGCCGCGGCCGCGTGGATCGACGCCGCCAGGGCCTTGCCCTCCGCGCGGGACACCCGGACCAGCGCCCGCTCGCGCTCCGCGTTGCCCTCCTCGTCCAGCTCGCCGATCGGGACCGGGCCCAGGACCTCGCCCGACTCCGGGAGTGGCAAGTCCTCCAGCAGGGCCGCCACCGCGTCCGGGCTGCCCTCGATGCTCGCCATCCGCATCGCCGGCGGGAAGCCCAGCTCGCGGCGCTCGGACAGCTCCTGGGCCGCGTGCCAGGCCGGGTCCCAGCGGACCAGGGCCTGGACCACCGCCAGGCCCGCCTCCGCGCCGACGATCACGCGGCCGCCCGCCGCGGCCGGGCGGACCAGGGCCGCCGCCGCCATCCAGCGGCGCAGGGTCTCCTCGCCCGCCCGCAGGTCCTGGCGGCCCAGCAGCGCCCAGCCGTCCAGCAGCAGGGCCGCGCCGTAGCCGCCGTCGGCCACCGGCTCCGCGCCCGGCGTGCACACCACCAGCGCCGGTTTGCCCGGCACCGATTCCAGCACCTCCGCCGCCCCGGACGTGCGGACCGGGACGCCCGGGAACGCCCGGCCGAGCTCCTCCGCCGTCCGCTTCGCGCCGACGATCACCGCGCGCAGCCGGACCGAGCCGCACGCCGGGCAGCGGAACGCCGTTTCGGGGACACCGCACCAGCGGCAGGCCGGCGGTTTCGGGTGCCCGTCGAGCGAACCGCCGGGCAGCGCCAGCGGCCCCGCGCACCGGCGGCAGTGGGCGGGTGTCCGGCAGTGGCCGCAGGCCAGGCCGGGCACGTACCCGCGCCGCGGCACCTGCACCAGCGCCGGCAGGTCCGCCGCGAACGCCTGGCGCGCCGCCTCGAAGGCCACCGCCGGCAGACGCGCCACCCGGGCGGCCTCGTCCCGGGCGACGTCGAAGTCCTCGCCGACCGGGGTGACGCGCGGGGCCGCCGCTCGCAGCGTCACGCGGTCGGCCAGGACCGGGGCGGCCCAGCCGGACTCGACGAGCAGCTGGGCCTCGGCCGTCCGGGCGAAGCCGCCGACCAGCAGCGACGCCTTCGCCGCGTGCGCGCGGTCCATCAGGACGTCGCGGACGTGCGGGTACGGCGCGTGCTGGTCGAGGTGCAGGTCGTCGCCGTCGTCCCAGACGGCGAACAGGCCCGGGTCGCGGACCGGGGCGAACATCGCCGCCCGCGTCCCGACGACCACCCGCACCGCGCCGCGCAGCACGGCCAGCCACCGCCGGTAGCGCTCGGCGGGCCCGAGCCCGGCGATCAGCGCCACGACGGCGTCCTCGCCCACGACCGCCGCACAGGCCGCGTGCACCCTGGTCAGGTCGCGGTGGTCCGGCACCACCAGCACCGCGCCCCGCCCCGAGGCGGCCACCGTGCCGGCCGCCTCGGCGAGCCGGCGCGGCCAGTCCTCACCCGGCAGGGCCTGCCAGACGGCGTTCGCGGGCTTCCCCTCGGCGAGGGCCTCCACGAACGCCGGGCCACGCTGGTAACGCGCCCAGGCCGTGGGATCCGGCGCTTCCGGTGGTCCCGCCGGCGGGACCGGTGGTTCGCCTTCGGCCTTGGCGTGCCGCGGCGGGATGGCCAGCCGCAGGACGTCGGACAGCGTGCCGCCGTAGCGGTCGGCGACGGCCCGGCACACCGCGTGCAGCGACGGCGGCAGCACCGGCTCGGCCGACGTCACGCGGTCGAGGAACGCCAGCTTGCTGCCGTAGTCGCTGGTCTCGCCGCGTTCGATCAGGTAGCCGTCGACGAGCTGCCCGGCGAACCGGACGCGGACGCGGCAGCCCGGCACGGCGGTCTCGTGCAGCTTCTCCGGCACGAGGTAGTCGAAGGTGCGGTCCAGGTGCGCGAGGGGGATGTCGACGACGATCCGCGCGACCGGCAGCTCGGGTGCGGGCGACTGGGCGCCTTTCGCCTTCTCCCCCGGCTTCGGCGCCTTCTTCCGGGCACGCGACGGCACCGCCTTGGCGGCGGGCGGCTTCTCCGGGAGGTCCCAGAGAGCTTCGGGCTCGGAACTGCTCACGCCCTGATCTCTACCAGACCCCACCGACAGCCCGGACACGAGGAAGGCCACCTCGAAGAGCTTCGAGGTGGCCTTCACCGGATCGTGGGTCAGGCTCCCGCGGCCGCCTTGAGGGCCTCGGCGCGGGCCGTGCTCTCCCACGGCAGGTCGAGCTCGGGCCGGCCGAAGTGGCCGTACGCCGCCGTCGGGGCGTAGATCGGACGCAGCAGGTCGAGGTCGCGGATGATCGCCGCCGGCCGGAGGTCGAAGACCTCGGTGATGGCCTGCTGGATCTTCGACGGGTCGACCGTCTCGGTGCCGAACGTCTCGACGAACAGGCCGACCGGGGCCGCCTTGCCGATGGCGTAGGCGACCTGGACCTCGGTCCGGGAGGCCAGGCCCGCGGCGACGACGTTCTTGGCCACCCAGCGCATCGCGTACGCGGCGGACCGGTCGACCTTGGACGGGTCCTTGCCGGAGAACGCGCCGCCACCGTGGCGGGCCATCCCACCGTAGGTGTCGACGATGATCTTGCGGCCGGTCAGGCCGGCGTCGCCCATCGGGCCGCCGATGACGAACCGGCCGGTCGGGTTGACCAGCAGCCGCGCGCCCGAGGTGTCGATGCCCAGGCCCTCGAGCTCGGGGCCGACGACGTGCTCCTTGACGTCGACGCTGAGCATCCGCTCCAGGTCGATGCCGTCGGCGTGCTGCGAGGACACGACGACCGTGTCGAGGCGGACCGGCTGGTCGCCGGCGTACTCGATGGTGACCTGGGTCTTGCCGTCCGGGCGCAGGTACGGCAGCACGCCGTCCTTGCGGACCGCGGTGAGGCGCTTCGACAGCCGGTGGGCCAGCGCGATCGGCAGCGGCATCAGCTCGGGGGTGTCCGAGCAGGCGTAGCCGAACATCAGGCCCTGGTCGCCGGCACCCTGGCGGTTGATCTCGTCTTCGTCCGACTCGACGCGCGACTCGTACGCGGTGTCGACGCCCTGGGCGATGTCGGGCGACTGCGAGCCGATCGCGACGTTGACGCCGCAGGAGTTGCCGTCGAAGCCCTTGGCGGAGGAGTCGTAGCCGATCTTGAGGATGACGTCGCGGACGATCGTCGGGATGTCGGCGTACGCCTCGGTGGTCACCTCGCCGGCCACGTGCACCTGGCCGGTGGTGATCAGGGTCTCGACGGCGACGCGGCTGCGGGGGTCCTTCGACAGCAGGCCGTCGAGGATCGAATCGCTGATGGCGTCGCAAATCTTGTCGGGGTGCCCTTCGGTCACCGACTCCGAGGTGAACAATCTGCTGCTAGACGCGGTCACGGTGGCCGTCACTTCCTCACCTAGACGTCGGATGCCCCGAAAGTTAGGCACCCCTTACCAGTGCAAGCGTACTTACTATCGCTGGGGGGACGGTCAACGCTTCACAAAGCTCACAACAGCGTCCCACAGAGTGGACGCCAGTTCAGCCTTCGCGCCGAGGGGAATGGGGATTTCCGTGCCGTCGGACCCGAGCAGCCAGCCCGAATTGTCCTCCGTGCCGAACGCCTTGCCGTCGCCGACGGCGTTCACCACCAGCAGATCCGCGCCTTTGCGCTTGAGCTTCACGCGGGCGTGGTCGAGCACACCGCCCTGCGCGTCGCCGGTTTCCGCGGCGAATCCCACGACGACCTGACCGGGCCGCCGGTTTCGCACCAATTCCGCGAGAATGTCGGCATTGCGCTCGAGCGTGATGACCGGGTCCGGCTGGTCGTCGGACTTCTTGATCTTGTGGTCGGCCCGGTTCGCCGGCCGGAAGTCGGCGACGGCGGCGGCCATCACGACGACGTCCGCGGCCCGAGAAGCCGCGTGCACGGCCTGACGCAGCTCCTCCGCCGTCGAGACGTGCTCCACGGTCGCGCCCGCCGGGTCGGGCAGCGCGACGGTGTGCGCGGTGACCAGCGTGACGTCGGCGCCGCGCTGGGCGGCGACGCGGGCCAGCGCGTAGCCCTGCTTGCCGGACGAGCGGTTGCCCAGGTAGCGCACCGGGTCGAGGGGCTCGCGGGTGCCGCCCGCCGAAATCACCACGCGGACGCCTTCGAGGTCGCGCGGGAGGGCGTCCGGGCGGGCCAGCAGCAGCTTCGCGAGGTCGACGATCTCGGCCGGGTTCGCCAGGCGGCCCTTGCCGGTGTCGACCCCGGTCAGCCGGCCGGAGTCGGGCTCGGTGACGACCATGCCGCGCGAGCGCAGCAGGGCGACGTTGTCGCGGGTCGCGGGGTGCTCCCACATCTCCGTGTGCATCGCCGGGAAGAAGGCGACCGGGCACCGGGCGGTGAGCAGGGTGTTGGTCAGCAGGTCGTCGGCGAGGCCGTGGGCGGCCTTGGCGAGCAGGTTCGCCGTGGCCGGGACGACCAGGACCAGGTCGGCTTCCTTGCCGACGCGGACGTGCTGGACCTCGGGGACCTCGGTGAACACGCCCGTGTGCACCGGGTGCCCGGAGAGGGCTTCGAAGGTCGCCGCGCCGACGAAGTTCAGCGCGGCTTCGGTGGGGACCACGCGGACGTCGTGACCGGATTCGGTCAGCCCGCGCAGCACCTCACAGGCCTTGTAGGCGGCGATCCCGCCGCCCACGCCCAGGACGACGCGGGGCTTACTCACCCTCGGTGTGCTCGAGCAGGCCGCCGTGGATCTCGCGCAGCGCGATCGAGAGCGGCTTCTCGCGCGGGCCCGGCTCGACGAGCGGGCCGACGTACTCGAGCAGACCCTCGCCCAGCTGGGCGTAGTAGTCGTTGATCTGGCGGGCGCGCTTCGCCGAGTAGATCACCAGCGCGTACTTGGAGCTGACCTTCTCGAGCAGGTCGTCGATCGGGGGGTTGGTGATGCCCTCGAGCTCTTCGGTCAGGGCTACCTGGGTGGTCACTCGTGGTGCTCCGCTTCGTCGGAAAACTGATCAGCTGTAATCAAGTTTAGCAAGTGCTCGGCGGCCTCCCGCACGTCGGCGTTGACGAGGCGGTGGTCGAACTCCCCCGCCGCCGCCAGCTCGCGCTCCGCTTCGGCCAGCCGGGCCTGCACGGCGGCCTCGTTTTCGGTGCCGCGCCCGGTGAGCCTGCCGACCAGTTCCTCCCACGACGGCGGCATCAGCATCACCAGCCGGGCCTCCGGCATCGCCGCGCGGACCTGGCGGGCGCCCTGCAGTTCGATCTCCAGGACGGCCGGGCGGCCCTCGGCGAGCGCCTTCTCGACCGGCTCGCGCGGGGTGCCGTAGCGGTTGCCGGCGAACTCGGCCCATTCCAGCAGCCGTCCGTCGGCGACCATCGCGTCGAACTCCGCGCGGTCGACGAAGTGGTAGTGCGCCCCGTCGACTTCGCCGGGACGCGGGTGGCGGGTGGTGACCGAGACGCTGAACCAGACGTCGGGCTCCAGCTTCCGCAGCTCGCCCACCACGCTCGACTTCCCGACTCCCGAAGGCCCCGATACGACGGTGAGCCGGTGGCGGGAGAACTCCCCCGCCACCGGCTCACTGCCTCGGTCGGCGCCCCGGCTCACCGGGTAGTCACGACCGGCGCCGTTCACTCGCCGCTGAACTCGGCCAGCAGCGCCTTGCGCTGCCGGTCGCCGAGGCCGCGAAGGCGACGGCTGGGGGCGATCTCCAGTCGTTCCATGGTCTGCTGCGCGCGGACCTTGCCGACGCCCGGGAGGGCCTCGAGCAGAGCCGAAACCTTCATCTTGCCGAGGACTTCGTTCTCCTCGGCCTGCTTCAGCACGTCGACCAGAGTGGTACCGCCCCGCTTCAGCCGCTCCTTCAGCTCAGCACGGATCTTGCGAGCGGCGGCGGCCTTCTCCAGCGCCGCAGCGCGCTGTTCCTCTGTCAGCTGGGGAAGTGCCACGTTTTCCTCCGGTAGTTCTCAAAACTGGGTGGGTGACGCGACGGTACCCACCCGTGAGCACCGGCCACAATGCGGGGGTGCCTGGTGGGGGCCCGTTCCGGCCCCTGCTATTGGCCGTTTTCCTGCGGGTCGGCCAGCACTTCGGCGACCCGTTCGACCGCTTGGCGCAAAGCCGCTTGCTCCGGACCGTGCTTCAGGATGTCCCGGGACGAGGCGGGCAGCACGCCCGGCAGGGACGCGCCGAACAGGGCCCGCAAATCGGCCGCAGTGGCTCCCTGGGCCCCGAAACCGGGCGCCAGCACCGGTCCGTTCAGCCGGGAAAGATCGAGCTCTCCCGGCGCGATGGTGGCCCCGACGACGACACCCACATCGCCGAGCGGTTCCGCGCCTGCGTTGAGTGCCGCCGCGGAATCGACGATCGACTGCGCCACCGTGCGCCCGTCGGGCAGCTTCGCGTTCTGCACCACGGCCGCTTCCGGGTTGGAAGTCCGGGCGAGCACGATGATGCCGCGCCCCGCCGAGACGGCCGTTTCGGCGCATTGGGCCAAAGAGCCGAACCCGAGGTACGGCGAAACGGTGATCGCGTCGGCGGCGATCGCCGCACCCTCGGAGACGTACGCGGCGGTGTAGGCGCCCATCGTGGACCCGATGTCGCCGCGTTTGACGTCCAGCAGCACCAGCGCCCCGGCGTCGCGGGCGGTCTCGACCACCCGTTCCAGCACCCGGACACCGGCCGCCCCGAAACTTTCGAAGAACGCCGACTGCGGCTTCACGATCGCCGCGTGCGCCGCCAGGACCTCCGTGGCGGACAGCGCGAACCGTTCCAGGCCCGAGACGTCCACCGGGAGCCCCCAGGCCTCGATCAGGCCCGGGTGGGGGTCGATCCCGGCGCACAGCGGGCCGCGGGCCGCGACGGCCTTGGCCAGCCGCGCCCCGAACCGCTCGCGGCCGCTCACGACTTCGCCTTCAGCGCCGCCTGCAGCTCCTGCAGGGACTTGACCCCGATGTCGCCCCGGATCAGCGCTTCGATGCCGTGCACGGCCGCCGCGGCGCCCTGCACGGTCGTCACGCACGGGATGTCCCGCGACACCGCCGCGGTGCGGATTTCGTAGCCGTCGACGCGCGGACCACTGTTCCCGTACGGGGTGTTGATCACCATGTCGACATCGCCGTTGAGGATGACGTCCACGATGTTCGGCTCGGCCTCGGTCGAACCCTCGTAGTGCTTGCGCACCACGGTGCACGGGATCCCGTTGCGGCGCAGGACTTCCGCGGTGCCGGAGGTGGCGAGGATCTCGAACCCGAGGTCCGCCAGCCGCTTCACCGGGAAGACCAGCGAGCGCTTGTCGCGGTTGGCCACCGAGACGAACACCCGCCCGGAGGTCGGCAGCGAGCCGTACGCGCCGCTCTGCGACTTCGCGAACGCCTTGCCGAAGTCGACGTCGACGCCCATCACCTCGCCGGTGGACTTCATCTCCGGGCCCAGCAGCGAGTCGACGCCGTGGCCTTCGGGGGTGCGGAAGCGGTGGAAGGGCAGCACGGCTTCCTTCACCGCGACCGGCGAGTCGGCCGGCATCCGCCCGCCGTCGCCCTCGGCCGGCAGGACCCCGCTCCCGCGCAGGTCCTTGATCGTCGAGCCGGTCATGATCAGCGCGGCGGCCTTGGCCAGCGGCACCGCCGTCGCCTTGGACACGAACGGCACCGTCCGCGACGCGCGCGGGTTGGCCTCCAGGACGTACAGGACGTCGTCCTTGAGCGCGTACTGGACGTTCAGGAGCCCGCGCACGCCGACACCGCGGGCGATCGCCTCGGTGGAACGCCGGACGGCCTGCAGGTCGGTGTGCCCGAGCGTGATCGGCGGCAGCGCGCACGAGGAGTCACCGGAGTGGATGCCGGCTTCCTCGATGTGCTCCATGACGCCGCCGAGGTAGAGCTCCTCGCCGTCGAACAGCGCGTCGACGTCGATTTCGATGGCGTCGTCGAGGAACCGGTCCACCAGCACCGGATGCTCCGGCGTGATCTCCGTGGCCCGGCTGATGTAGCCGGCCAGGGTCTCCTCGTCGTAGACGATCTCCATGCCGCGGCCGCCGAGCACGTAGGACGGCCGGACGAGCACCGGGTAGCCGATCTCGTCGGCGATCCGCTTCGCGCCCTCGAACGACGTCGCCGTGCCGTAGCGCGGGGCGGGCAGCCCGGCGTCGGTGAGGACCTCGCCGAACGCGCCGCGGTCCTCGGCCAGGTTGATCGCCTCCGGCGGCGTGCCGACCACCGGCACCCCGGCGTCGGCGAGCCGCTTGGCCAGGCCCAGCGGGGTCTGGCCGCCGAGCTGGACGATGACGCCGGCGACCGTGCCGGACGCCTGCTCGGCGTGCACGACTTCGAGGACGTCCTCGAAGGACAGCGGCTCGAAGTACAGCCGGTCGGAGGTGTCGTAGTCGGTGGACACGGTTTCCGGGTTGCAGTTGACCATGACGGCCTCGAACCCCGCCTCCCGCAACGCGATCGCCGCGTGCACGCAGGAGTAGTCGAACTCGATGCCCTGCCCGATCCGGTTCGGGCCGCTGCCCAGGATGAGCACCTTCGGCTTGTCCGGCTGGACGGCCACTTCGGACTGGGCTTCGGGGTCGGACTCGTAGGCCGAGTAGTGGTAGGGCGTCTTGGCGGCGAACTCGGCCGCGCAGGTGTCGACGGTCTTGAACACCGGCCGCACGCCGAGGCGGTGGCGCAGCGTGCGGACGCCGTCCTCGCCGGCCAGTTCCGGCCTCAGCGCGGCGATCTGGCGGTCCGAAAGCCCGGTGCGCTTGGCGCGGCGCAGCAGCTCGCCGTCGAGCACGGGCGCGTCACGGACTTCGGCGCCGACCTCGGCGATGTAGGCGATCTGGTCGATGAACCACGGGTCGATGCCCGACGCCTCGTGGACCTGCTCGACGGTGGCGCCGAGCCGCAGCGCCCGCTCCACTTCGTACAGCCGGCCTTCGCGCGGCGTGCGCAGCTCGTCCAAAGTGGACTCCAGCGTGGCGCCGGCGGGGTCGGGCAGCGTCCAGAAGCCGGTCGCCTTGGTCTCGATCGACCGCATCACCTTGCCGAGCGCCTCGGGGAAGCTGCGGCCGAACGACATCGCCTCGCCGACGCTCTTCATCGTCGTGGTCAGCGTCGGGTCCGCGCCCGGGAACTTCTCGAAGGCGAACCGCGGCATCTTGACGACGACGTAGTCCAAAGTGGGCTCGAACGCCGCCGGCGTCTCGCCGGTGATGTCGTTGCGGATCTCGTCGAGCGTGTAGCCGATGGCGAGCTTCGCGGCGATCTTGGCGATCGGGAAACCGGTGGCCTTCGACGCCAGCGCGGAAGACCGCGACACGCGCGGGTTCATCTCGATGACGACCATCCGGCCGTCGCGCGGGTTGATCGCGAACTGGATGTTGCAGCCGCCGGTGTCGACGCCGACCTCGCGCAGCACGGCGATGCCGACGTCCCGCATCACCTGGTACTCGCGGTCGGTGAGGGTCATCGTCGGGGCGACGGTGACCGAGTCGCCGGTGTGCACGCCCATCGCGTCGATGTTCTCGATCGAGCAGACGACCACGACGTTGTCGTGCTTGTCGCGCATCAGCTCGAGCTCGTACTCCTTCCAGCCGAGCACGCTCTCCTCGATGAGCACCTCGGTGACGGGAGATTCGGCGAGCCCGGTGGACGCCAGCCGCTCGAGGTCCTCGGGCGTGTGCGCCATGCCCGAGCCGAGCCCGCCCATGGTGAAGGACGGCCGGATGACGACCGGCAGGCCCAGGTCCTTGACGGTGTCGCGGACCTCGTCCATGTCGTGGCAGACGCGGCTGCGCGGGACTTCGGCGCCGATGGTGCGCACGATGTCCTTGAACTTCTGCCGGTCCTCGCCGCGCTGGATGGCGTCGATGTCGGCGCCGATCAGCTCGACGCCGTACTTGTCGAGCACCCCGCGTTCGTGCAGCGCGACGGCGCAGTTGAGCGCGGTCTGCCCACCGAGGGTGGCGAGCAGCGCATCGGGGCGCTCGGCAGCGATGACCTTCTCGACGAAGTCCGGCGTGACCGGCTCGATGTAGGTGGCGTCGGCGAACTCGGGGTCGGTCATGATGGTGGCCGGATTCGAGTTCACCAGGGACACGCGCAGGCCTTCGCTGCGCAGCACCCGGCAGGCCTGGGTACCGGAGTAGTCGAACTCCGCGGCCTGCCCGATCACGATCGGCCCGGAGCCGATCACCAGCACGTGCTGGATGTCCGTCCTCTTCGGCATCAGTTTCCTTCTTTCACCAGGCGCCGCAGACCGTCGCGGAATACCTGAAAGCTTTTGGATCGGTTGTTCTCGATGTCCATGTGGGGCGCGATGGCTTCAGCGACTGCCACCTTCGGCAAGCGGTCTCGGAGATATCTCTTGGACCGCAGGAGGTCCTCCAGCGCACGCGACGCCTTGCCGGTGTCGTCGGGATCGCGGTAACGCGCTTGTTTGTCCAGGTCTTTCGGCACCCGGTCGTATGCCGTACACAGGGCCGGGACGTCGCCGAGAAACCAGGACTCCAGCTCGTCGATCACCACGCGGTGCAGGATGTACTCGGACGGAAGTCCCGCTTCCCCGCTCAACCTGACCAGGTGGCGCTTGAGCTCCCGGCAGTCCTCGGCGTCCCGGTCGACGAGCACGACGACGCGAAGCGCTTCCCACGGGACCCGGGCCGCGAACCCTCGCAGAATTCCGGGCAACCGCTTCAGCAGATCCTGCTTGCCTCGGAAGCGCCGGACCGCGAAGGACACGTCCTCACCGACGATCTTCGGGACCAGCGCCTTCAACGCTGCTTCCGCCGACTGCTCTTCCACCAGGATCTCGATGTGGATCACCGAGGCTGCCCCGGCCGGTCGAGGGGGTCACCGAGGCCGAAGAATCCTTCGGTCCAGAGATTCCCCAGCAGGCCCCCGCTGTCGACCATGGCCATCAGTTGAGGGATGTCCGCCGCTCGCCGGGCCTGGGCGAAGCCGGATTCGTCACGGAACAGCATCCAGACCTCGTCAGGCCGCAGAGGGTCGACGAACTCGGGGGCATGGGTGGCGACCAAGACCTGACCAGCTGTCTCCGTCCGCCGCGCGTCCTCGGCGAGCCGGTAGTGCAGTCGCGGGTGGACCTGCTTCTCCGGCTCCTCGACCAGCAGCACCGAGGTATCGGTTTGGAGCGCGACCAGATAGCCGAGCAGTTGCAGCGTTCCGTCCGAGATGTTTTCCGGGGCGATGAGGTCTTCCCTGCCCTGTTCGCGCAGGCGGACGATCCAGGCGCCGTTGCCGTGTTCGAAGGGTTCGATGTCCTCGAATCCCGGGACGTACCTCTGCAGCGAAGCCCGGATGTTCTCCCACTCGCGGGGAAGCCCGTTGCGCATACGCCGGACGATGGCCCCCACGTTCCGGCCATCCGGCTTGAGCCGAGACGTCTTGTCGTCCTTCGCGCCATTACGCATCGCGTCGAGAGCCAGATCCGAGAGACGAATCTCGGTGATGAACCGGTAGAACTTGCCGACTTCGGCCGTGTTGGCGAGCTGGCTGACCACAGCTACGCCGAGTAGGTCCGGCGTAGCCAACGAAAGCTGTCCACCGATTGCTCCGATCCCGGCGACCGTTCCGGCCCCGCGCCGGAGATCCAGGGCCTCAGAAGGCGCTTCGGCCCCCGCCGGCTGCCAACTCAGGTTCTCCTCGGCCACCACCGGCTCGTCATCGTCGTGCTCGATGGCAAGCCGGTACTCAGCCACCGCGCCTTCGATGCGGCAGGTCACCTCGATCTCGACCGGCCCGGTCGACCCATGGGTCACGATGTCGGCGGCGCCCCCGCGTTGGTTCCACGCCGAGCGCAGCCCCGCCCGAAGCGACTCGGAGAGGAAGTCCAATGCGTCGAAGACCGTGGACTTGCCGCTGCCATTCGGCCCGAGCAACGCCGTCACCGGCGTCAGGCCGGCCAGCTCGACGTCCCGGAGCACCCGGAAATTCCGGATCCGGAGCCGCTCGATGCCGGTCGTGAGGGTCACGACCGCTTCTCCATGAGCGAAACGAAATCGTCGAACAGGGGGGCCGCGTCGTGCGGGCCGGCCGCGGCTTCGGGGTGGTACTGGACCGAGAACGCCGGGACGTCCAGCGCCCGCACGCCCTCGACCGTGTCGTCGTTGGGGCAATAGTGGCTGATCTGCGCCGCCCCGAACGGGGACTCGAAGCGCCGGCCCGGCTCGCCTTCCAGGGCGAAGCCGTGGTTCTGCGCCGTGATGGCCACCGACCGGGTCGCCACGTCGATCACCGGGATGTTGATGCCGCGGTGGCCGTAGCGCATCTTGTACGTGCCGAGCCCGAGCGCCCGGCCGAGGACCTGGTTGCCGAAGCAGATGCCGAACAGCGGGATCTCGCGGCCCAGGACCTGCTTGGTCAGCTCGGTCGCGTGCACCGTGGTGGCCGGGTCGCCCGGGCCGTTCGACAGGAACACCCCGTCCGGCTCGATCGCCAGGAGGTCGTCCAACGACGAGCTCGAGGGCAGCACGTGCACCTCGATGCCGCGCTTGACCATCTGCCGCGGGGTGTTGGACTTGATGCCCAAGTCCAGCGCGACCACCCGGAAGCGGACTTCGCCGGAAGGTGAGACCACGTACGGCTTCGGCGTGCTGACCTGGCCGGCCAGGTCGGCACCTTCCATCTTCGGGCTCGCCAACACCGAAGCGACCATGTCGTCGACGCTGCCCAGCGCGTCGCCGGAGAACACCCCGGCGCGCATCGCGCCCAGCTCGCGCAGGTGGCGGGTCAGCGAGCGGGTGTCGACCTCGGCGATGCCGACGATCCCCTGGCGCACCAGTTCCTCGTCCAGCGTCCGGCGAGAGCGCCAGTTGGACGGCGTCCGGGCGGGATCGCGCACCACATACCCGTTGACCCAGATCTTCGAGGACTCGTCGTCCTCGTCGTTCCAGCCGGTGTTGCCGATCTGCGGCGCGGTCTGCACCACGATCTGCCCGTGGTAGGACGGGTCGGTCAGCGTTTCCTGGTAGCCGGTCATACCGGTGCAGAACACCGCCTCGCCGAGGGTTCGCCCCTGCGCGCCGTAGGCAGCGCCGCGGAACACCCGGCCGTCTTCGAGCACCAGTGCGGCCTGAGCGCGCGCGTTCACTGGGCACCTCCCTTGATCTTGAGCTGTTCGATCCACTGTGGATAGTCGTCGAGGTCGTCGCCGCGGAAGCCGGTGTCGAGCCCGGCGTCCCCGAGCCGCCAGGTGATGACGAGCAGCGCGTCGGTGCCCATCACCTTCCCGGCGATCTTCGTGTCGCGCCGGATGCCGGTGACGGCCTCCCGCGGGATCCAGAAGTCGGGCGCTCCCCCGCGTTCGACGGCGACACCGCCGTCGTGCAGGCGCCAGACCGCGCCGGTGCGCAGCCCCGCGCCGCGGGTGACGATCCGGTTCTGCCACTCCCCGGCAAAGGTCGTGGCGAGGTAGACGCCGGTCGATTCCAGCAGCACGTCACCGGCGTCCGAAGGGATGGCGGGGAACGGCGGCACCTGGACGCTCTGCGAGCGCGCCTTGCGGCGCCAGCCCACGTACATGCCCCAGACGCAGAGCAGGAAGAAGGCGAAAATCGCCAGCACGAGCCAGAAGCGCTCCATCAGCAGATCTTCCCGTCCCGCGCGGTGATCCGCCCGCGCAGCAGCGTCGCGGTCACCACGCCGGGCAGCCGCATTCCCTCGTACGGGGTGTTGGCCGCGATGCTGGCCAGCTCGGCGCCCCGGACCGTCCACTCGGCATCCGGGTCGACCAGCGCCAGGTTCGCCGGCTCGCCCACCTCGATCGGCCGGCCGTGGTCGGCCAGGTTGCCGATCTCGGCGGGCCGCTCGCTCATCACGCGGGCGACGCCGCGCCAGTCGAGCAGGCCGGTGCGGACCATCGTTTCGGTGACGATGGACAGCGCCGTCTGCAGCCCGAGCATGCCCGGCCGGGCCGCGGTCCACTCGGTGTCCTTGTCCTGCACCGCGTGCGGCGCGTGGTCGGTGGCGACGCAGTCGATGACGCCTTCCGCCAGCGCGTTCCGCAGCTTCGCGGCGTCGGACTCCGTGCGCAGCGGCGGGTTCACCTTGTTCACCGGGTCGTAGGTGGCCAGGCGCTCGTCGGTGAGCAGCAGGTGGTGCGGCGTGACCTCGGCCGACACCTTCGTGCCGCGATCCTTCGCCCAAGCCAGGACGTCCGCCGTGCCCGAAGTGGACACGTGGCAGACGTGCAGCCGGGCGTTGGCGTGCAGCGCCAGCAGGCAGTCGCGGGCCACGATGGACTCTTCCGCCGCGGCGGGCCAGCCGGTGTAGCCGAGCCGGGCCGCGCGCTCGCCCTCGTGGGCCTGGGCGCCGACGGTCAGCCGCGGTTCCTCGGCGTGCTGCGCGATGACGACGTCGAGCGCGGTCGAGTACTCCAGCGCGCGGCGCATCAGCAGCGGGTCGGCGACGCAGAGGCCGTCGTCGGAGAAGACCTTCACCCGGGCCTGCGAGTTCGCCATCGTGCCCAGCTCGGCGAGCTTCTCGCCCTTGAGCCCGACGGTGACCGCGCCGACCGGGTGGACGTCGACCAGGCCGGCCTCCTGCCCGCGCCGCCAGACGTGCTCGACGATCACCGCGTTGTCGGCGACCGGGTCGGTGTTGGCCATGGCGAACACCGCGGTGTACCCGCCGAGCGCCGCCGCAGCCGAGCCGGAATCGATCGTCTCGGTGTCCTCGCGACCGGGTTCGCGCAGGTGGGTGTGCAGGTCGACGAAGCCGGGGAGCAGCACCTGGCCGCCCGCGTCGATCACGTCGGCGTCTTCCGGGACGTCGACGGCGCCGATCGCGGTGATCACGCCGTCCTCGATCAGGACGTCGACCGGGTCACCCTCGCCGTACGGGCGGGCGCCCTGGATCACGGTGCTCACGCGGCGGCTCCTTCGCTGGCCAGGAGGTGGTAGAGGACCGCCATGCGCACGTGGACGCCGTTGCGGACCTGTTCGGTGATGGCCGAGGCCGGGGAGTCGGCGACCGCGCTCGCGATCTCCATCCCGCGCAGCATCGGACCGGGGTGCAGGACGACCGCGTGGTCCGGCAGCAGCTTCTGCCGCTTTTCCGAGAGGCCGTAGGCGATCGAGTACTCGCGGGCGCTCGGGAAAAAGCTCTGCCCTGGGCCCCCGCCAGCCATCCGTTCCGCCTGAACGCGAAGCATCATCACCGCGTCGACCGCGGGCAGCTCGGCGTCCAGGTCGTGCGAAACGGTCACCGGAAGGCTTTCGACGCCGTAAGGCAGCAACGTCGGCGGCGCGACGAGCACGACTTCGGCGCCCAGGGCCGAGAGCAGGTGGATGTTCGAGCGGGCGACGCGGCTGTGCAGGACGTCCCCGACGATCGCGATCCGGCGGTCTTTGAGGGAGCCGAGGCGCTCCCGCAGCGTGGCCGCGTCGAGCAGCGCCTGCGTCGGGTGCTCGTGGGTGCCGTCGCCGGCGTTGACCACCGACGTGCCGGGCCCGGCCAGCCACTCCGAAAGCCGCTGGGCGGCTCCGCTGGCCGGGTGCCGGACGATCACGCAGTCGGCACCCGCCGCGGCCAGCGTCAGCGCGGTGTCGCGAAGGGACTCCCCCTTGTTGACCGAGGAGCTGGACGCGGAAACGTTGATCACGTCCGCGCTCATCCACTTGCCGGCGATCTCGAACGACACCCGGGTGCGGGTCGAGTTCTCGTAGAACAGGGTGATCACCGTGCGGCCGCGCAGCGTCGGCAGCTTCTTGACCTCGCGGCCGAGCAGCGTGTGCTTCAGCTCGTCGGCGGTGTCGAGCACGGCCGTGGCCAGCGCCGGGTCCAGGCCGTCGGTGGCGAGCAGGTGCTTCACGAGTCCTCTCCAGCAGCTTCGGAAGGGCCGGTTTCCGCGGGACGCAGCAAGACGGCGTCCCGGCCGTCGATCTCGGCCAGCAGGACGGACACGCCCTCGGAGCGGGCGGTCGGCACGTTCTTGCCCACGTAGTCGGCGCGGATCGGCAGCTCGCGGTGACCGCGGTCGACCAGGACGGCCAGCTGGACCGCGCGGGGCCGGCCGTGATCACGCAGGGCATCGAGCGCGGCCCGGATCGTCCGGCCGGAGAAGAGGACGTCGTCGACCAGGATCACGACGCGGTCGTCGATGCCGTCCGGCGGCAGCTGCGTCTGCTCGAGCGCGCGCGGCGGGCGGCGGCGGAGGTCGTCCCGGTAGAGGGTGACGTCGAGGGCGCCGGTGGGCGGGCGGACGCCGGAGAACTCGCCGATCTTGTCGGCCAGGCGGACCGCGAGCGGCGTGCCCCGGGACGGGATGCCGAGCAACACGGGCGGGGTAGTGCTCTCCGCACCGTTCGCGGTCTTTTCGATGACCTGATGGGCCATTCGGGCGATCGTGCGCGCGACATCGCCGGCCGTCAGGAGCTCGCGCTCCCCGGCCGAACCAGCCGCGTCACGCGGGCGTGACGACAAACCGGACTCCTTCCCCGCCTCACCGGACGGGTCCTTAAAGGACGTCTGTTCCCCTGCTGGTCGGGGCTTTCCCACCGACAGTAGCAGGCACTTTGCTCAGTCTTCCGGGTGGTGTGGCGTGATTCGCGGCAAGCTTCTGCTTGACCTGGTGACAACAATGCGTAACCATTACTCTGAGTATTCGACTCAGCGAGTCCCCCGGCCCGGTCACCCCGACCGGGAGGGGGTGAAGAACGGAGAACGACCAGATGGGCGATTACGCCAAGGCGCTCGGGGCCAAGCTCCGCGGGATCCGCCAGCAGCAGGGCCTGTCCCTGCACGGGGTCGAGCAGAAGTCCGGTGGGCGCTGGAAGGCCGTCGTCGTCGGCTCGTACGAGCGTGGCGACCGCGCCGTCACCGTCCAGAAGCTGGCCGAGCTGGCCGACTTCTACGGTGTGCCGGTGGTCGAGCTGCTGCCCGAGGGCCGGGTCCCCTCCGGTGCCGAGCCCGCCACCAAGATCGTGATCAACCTGGAGCGCCTGCAGCAGCTGCCGGCCGAAAAGGTGGGCCCGCTGGCCCGCTACGCGGCGACGATCCAGAGCCAGCGCGGCGACTACAACGGCAAGGTGCTTTCGATCCGCACCGAGGACCTGCGGTCCCTGGCGATCATCTACGACATGACCCCGGGCGAGCTCACCGAGCAGCTCATCGACTGGGGCGTCCTGCCGCCGGAGGCGCGTCCTTCCAAGGAGGACTGATCGCCGGATGTGCTTTGACCGACGCAGTGAGCGTTCCCGGTGGGGCACCGGAGACGCTCACTGACTCGTCGGGGGGCTCGTTCGGGGGCGAGCCCTGCTCGCGGAGAGCGCGATCCGCGCTCACTTCGCCGTGTCTTGTGGCGCGATAGGGTGGCTCATGCCCCTGAGCGCGTACCGAGTCAGAGCTTCGATCGCCGTGTCCGACATCCACCGGGCGGTCGAGTTCTACGAAGGCAAGCTCGGCCTGCGGGCGCTGCAGTCCGGGCCCAGCGCCCACGTCGCCGGCGGCAGCCGGACCTACGGATCCGGTGGCGGACCGGCCCTGAACGTGTACCAGTCCGTCACCGCCGGGAAGAGCCCGGCCACCCTGGCGACCTGGTACGTCGACGACCTCGACGAGATCGTCGACGAACTCACCTCGACCGGCGTCGAGTTCACCCGCTACGACCAGCTCGAACACGACGCGAAGGGGATCACGGCCCGGGCCGGCGGTGGGCGGATCGCCTGGTTTCAGGACCCGGACGGCAACACTTTCGCCATCGAAGCCGACGTCTGAGCGGGCATGACCTCCGGCCGGCCCTAGAGAACCGCGCGGAGGCGGTCGGCGATCGTGCCGATCCGGCCCAGCACGCCGTTGACGAACCGCGGCGAGTCGTCCGTGGACAGCTCCTTCGCCAGGCCGACGGCCTCGTCGATCGCGACCGGGTCCGGCACGTCCTCGGCCCAGAGCAGCTCGTAGACCCCGACCCGCAGCACCGCGAGGTCGACCTTCGGCATCCGCTCCAGGGTCCAGCCCTGCGCGTGCTCGGCCAGCAGCTCGTCGATCTGGGTCTTCCGGCCGGTCACGCCCTCGACCAGGGTGATCGTGTAGTCCCCGATCGGGTCGACCTCGGTCGCGCCGACCCGGTCGGCCAGCAGCGTGACCGCGTCGGTGTCGCGCTGGACGGCCTCGTACAGCATTTCCACCGCGCGGCGGCGCGCCTGCCGGCGGCTGATCGCACCGCCGCGGTTCGGGTGGGGTTTCGACGTCGGCATCAGCTGGAGACGCGGCCCAGGTAACGGCCGTCGCGGGTGTCGACCTTGATCTTCTCGCCGGTGGACAGGAACAGCGGGACCTGGATCTCCGCGCCGGTCTCCAGCGTCGCCGGCTTGGTGCCGCCGGTCGAACGGTCGCCCTGCAGGCCGGGGTCGGTGTGCTGGATGATGATCTCGACCGACGTCGGGAGCTCGACGTACAGCGGCTCGTTCTCGTGCACCGCGACCTGGACCTCGGTGTTCTCGAGCATGTAGTTGGCGTTGTCGCCGACGACCTCGGCCGGGACCGTGATCTGGTCGTAGGTGTCGCCGTCCATGAAGACGAAGTCGGCGCCGTCCTTGTACAGGTAGGTCATGTTCCGGCGGTCCACCGTGGCCGTCTCGACCTTCGTGCCCGCGTTGAACGTCTTGTCGACCACCTTGCCGGTGAGCACGTGCTTGAGCGTCGTGCGCACGAAGGCACCGCCCTTGCCCGGCTTGACGTGCTGGAACGCGGTGACGGTCCACAGCTGGCCCTCGAGGTTGAGGACGAGCCCGTTCTTCAGGTCGTTGGTCGTGGCCACGAGCTTGCAGTCTCCTGTGTCGAATCTTCGGGTTCGGGGCCGCTGTCAGACGACCACGAGGTTCTTGGTGCTCAGGGTGAGGAGTTCGGGCTCCCCAGCCCGCACGACGAGCGTGTCCTCGATGCGCACGCCACCGCGCCCCGCGAGGTACACGCCGGGCTCGACGGTGACCGCCATACCGGCGGCCAGTGTACCGACGCCCGTCGCGGCGAAGCTGGGCGCCTCGTGGATCTGCAGGCCGACGCCGTGCCCGAGGCCGTGGGCGAAGTGCTCGCCGTGGCCCGCGTCCGCGATCACCGTCCGCGCGGCGGCGTCCACATCGGACACCTCGGCGCCCGGCACGACGGCGGCGACCCCGGCCGCCTGGGCGGCGTGCACGAGGTCGTACACCTCCCGCTGCCAGTCCGCGGGTTCGCCGAGGACGAAGGTGCGGGTCATGTCGGAGTGGTAGCCGTCGACGGTCGCGCCGAAGTCCAGCTTCACGAAGTCGCCGCGCTCGAGCTCGGCGTGCGTCGGCTGGTGGTGCGGGATGGCGGAGTGCGCACCGGCGGCGATGATGGAGGCGAAGCTGGGCGCGGACGAGCCGTGCTCCAGCATCCGGTTCTCCAGGTCACGGGCGACTTCCAGCTCGGTCCGCCCCGGCCGCAGCCCGCCGGCGGCGACCAGGTCGTCCAGCGCCCGGTCGGCGGCCGCGCACGCCTGGCGCAGCGCTTCGATCTCGGCTTCGTCCTTGACTTCGCGCAGCTGCTCGACGAGGCCGGGCGTCCGCTCCAGGGGCACCCGCTCCCGGAGCGCTTCGTAGGTCTCGACGCTGACGTGCTGGCTCTCGAACCCGAGCCGCCCGTAGGCCTTGGTGTCCTTGGCGGCTCGGGCCACGAGGGCGGCGGCACTGGCCCGGTCGACGACGGTCTCGAGATCGGGCACCTCGGCGGCCGATTGGGTGGTGTAGCGGCCGTCGGTGCAGAAGAGCGTCTTGCCGTCGCCGCCGGCGTGGAGCAGAACGGCGGCGTTCGAGCCGGTGAACCCGGTCAGGTAACGGATGTTCAGCAGATCGGTGACCAGCAGCGCATCGACACCGGCTCCGGTCAGGAGCCCGCGCAGCGCCGCCCGGCGTCGTCCGTGGGTTTCAGGCACCCGTCCACCCTAGTGCGCGTGCTTCCCGGGGGAAGCGACTCGCCAGTAGGCCGCCTACACTCCGCAGGATGAGCGCCTGGGTGATTCGCGGACTGGTGATGGCGGTGCTGCACGGCGTCGCCCTGACGGTGCTGGCCAAGTACGCCGTGTACCACCCGACGGACCAGGCGCTGCCGGTGTCCTTGGCGCTGGCGGTCCTGGTCGGGGCGGCGGCGTTGTGGAGCGCGCTGGACGCGTGGCGCGGCCTGCCGGACCGCGGGCGCGTGTGGTTCATCGCCGCGCTGATCGCGGGACCGGTCGCGGGGATCCTGTACGTGATCGGCCGGGCGGTGTTCGTGGACCAGACGGGCGTGTCCGAGCTGGGCGGGGCCCTGACCGGCGGAGCGGCGTTCTCGGCGTTGCTGGTGCTGATCCCGGCCGGGCTGGGGCTGTTCGTGGGCGGGCGGATCGGGCGGTCGCCGGAGCCGGAGTCGGAGTCGGACGAGGAGGCGCGAGAGGTGCCTTCTCCGCGGCCACGGCGGGTTCGGCCGCCCAGCCGGGAGCCGCGCGGATAACCGGCGGCTTCCCGCCACTCCCCGGGCGGCGCTTCGCCGACGGCCGGTGGCCTCCCCCACACCCAGGCGTCGCCTCGCCGATACCCGGCGGCCTCCCGCCATGCCCGGGCGGCGCCTCACCGATTGCCCGGCGGCCTCCCCACACCCAGGCGGCGCCTCGCCGATTGCCCGGCGGCCTACCCCCGCACCCAGGCGTCGCCTCGCAGATTGCCCGCGGCCGGCTGCGGCCACCGGGTCCGCGTCACCCGGTCAGTGCCGGACCCGGCCGATAACCGTCCCACTGCGCGTCGGTCACCGGGCGCGGTGCCGAGTCGTTGCCCGCCGCGACCACCGGGTCCGAGATCGGCCACAGCCGGTGGTCGTCGAGGACCAGCGCGAATCCGCGGCCGGGCGCCTGGACCGCCTCGGCCCCCGCGCGCAGCCGGGCCGCCACCGGCAGGGCCGCCACCTGCGGCGGTGCCTTCTCCAGCAGTTCGCCGGCCAGGGCCGCGGCGACCCCGCGCCGGTCGACGCGGACCCGCTGCCCCGCCCGGACCAGGTCCATCGTCCGCTCCGGCGAAGGCGCCGTCACGCCGTCGAACGTCGCCGCCACCCGGCCGGGGTTCTCGCAGGCCCGGCTGCCCAGCAGGTCCAGCCCGAAGTGCCGCAGGTCGGTCGGGGCGGCGGCCCCGCCCAGCGAGGTCGCCCGCACCACGTCGAACGGCACCCGGTCGCACGGGTCGGCCGGCGACAGCGGCGCGTGCCCGTCCGCGCGGCGCACCAGGCCGGGCCCTTCCTGCCACGGCCCGGGCACCAGCACTTGCCGGTACGGGTGCTCGGCGAAGTCCGCGGTCCAGAACGTCAGCATCGTCCCGCCGTCGGTCTCGTGCGCCACGACGAACGCGGCGAGCGCGCCCACCCACATCAGGTCCGCGCTGAACCCGTCGACGACCGACCGGGCGCGCGGCGCCGAGGTCGACGCCACCGGCACGAACCCGCCGACGTCCAAGGCCTGCACGCCCGACCCGAACGCGGGGTCGCGGGACCGGAGCAGGAACTGCCCCGCGCCGTTTTCGCCCGTGGCGCGGCCGGAAGTGTCGGTGAACATCAGGTAGAACCAGCCGTCGAGGTAGACCACCGACGGCTGGCCCGCACCGTAGACGTTGGCGCGCTGCACGTCGTGCGACGGCCCGAGGATCGGCCGCCCGCCGGCCGCGCGGGTCCAGTGGATCCCGTCGGGGCTGGTCGCGAGCCCGATCGCGTTGCCGAGCGCGTGGTCCCCGGCGGCGCCGGTGTAGTACAGGTAGTACGTCGAGCCGACGCGCAGCACGGACGGATCACAGGTGTGCATGCCGTCGAACTGCCCGGGCGCCCCGGAGAACACGGCGGCCGGGATGCCGCCGTCCGGTCCGGTGAACGGCCCGTCGGTCGACGGCGCCTGGGCGTAGAGGATGTCGTCCCCGGCCGGTCCGGCGCCGCCGTACTGGCTGCACCACCACATCCGGGTTTGCCCCCGGTCGAGCATCACCGACGGTCCGTAGTTGTAGACGGCATCGGCCCCACCGGCGGCGATGACCCCACCACTCTGCCGGGGGTCACCCGAAGGAAGGCCGACATCGGTGGGCCGCGGCGGCGAGGCGGTCTTCCCGCCCGCGATCGCCGGCTGCTCCCCGGCCGCCTGCGGCTGGGCGTACCCCTCGGTGCACCCCGCGAGCAGCAGCCCGGCCAGGACACTGGCGAGCAAGGCACGAGCGGGTCGCCGACCCCCACGACGAAACGGGTGCACGACATCGGAGTGTAGCGAGAGTCCACCCGTCCGAGCGGCCGCGCTCCTGTTCGACGGTCCTTCGATCGTGACGGGTCGCAGAGACCCAGCTCCTCGAACACGCTCCCGACCGCGCAACAGCTCGCCGCCCGCCTCGCCCGGCGCTGCCATTCCAGCCGGGTGCGGGCGCCGGTCCGAACGTCATGAATGACTCATTCCTGACATCCGACGCCAGGAATGAGTCATTCAAGACGTCGGCGACCCCGGCTCAGCGCCGGCCGGCCCCTCTGCCGCGACCAGCTCGACCTCGAACCCGGCTTCGTTCTCCAGGTACGCGGCGTAGTGCGCGGTGCCGCCCGCGTGGGGGTACCGGTCCGCGAACAGCGGCCGCCAGCCGTGGTCCGCCGCGCGGCCCACCAGGTCGTCGACCTTCGCTCGGGTGCCCACGTGCAGGGCCAGGTGGTTCAAACCCGGCCGGGTGCGCTCGTGGTCCGCCGCGCTCAGCGCCGGCGACGCTTCGACCACCAAGTACGTCCCGCCGAGCCGCCAGCTGACTCCCGCCGCCCAGCGCTGGAACTCGCGCCAGCCCAGCTCGCCCAGCAGCCAGCCCCAGCTGCGCTCGGCCTCGGCGAGGTCCGGCACCCACAGCTCGATGTGGTGCGGCCGCCCGTGCACGGCGGGCAGCGCCACCAGCACGCGGTGCAGGTCGCCGTAGTGGACGCCGCTGCCGACGTCGAGGAAACCCAGGCGCCCGGCCACTTTCCGGCTCGCCGCGTTCCGCTCGTGGACCAGCGCCCACACCGCCGGGAGCCCGAGCGCGCCGAGCCCGTGGTCGAGCAGCGCGCGGGCGGCCTCGGTGGCCAGGCCCTGCCCCGCGTGCGCGCTCGCGACGTAATAACCCAGCTCCGGCACCCCGCCCGGCAGCTCCCACGAAGGGCGCAGGTGCGCGACGCCGATCACCTCGTCGTCGCGCTCGAGCACCCAGTGACCCTGGCCGGCCGGGCCGCGGTAGGCCAGCCGGCGGTCCACCATCGCGCTCGCCACGGCCGGGTCGGAGAAGTCCGCGGCGAAGAAGCGGCTCATCTCGGGGTCGGCGAACACCTTCACCACGGCTTCGCGATCGGCCTCGGTCAGCGGCCGCAACCTCAAGCGCGGCGTCGCCAGCAGGGTCATCCCGGGTGCGCGGCCAGCCAGCGCAGGGCGAGGGGGTAGCCGTCCACGCCGAGGCCGGCGATCACGGCCGTCGCGATGTCCGACAGCACGCTGTGGTGCCGGAACGCCTCCCGCTTGTGCACGTTGGAGATGTGCAGCTCGATCAGCGGCGCGGTCAGCTGCGCCGCGGCGTCGCGCACCGCGATCGAGTAGTGCGTCCACGCGCCGGCGTTGAGCACCACCGGGTTCCCGCCGTCGGCGGCCTCGTGCAGCCAGCCGACCAGCTCGCCCTCGTGGTCGGTCTGCCGGACCTCGACCTCGATCCCCAGCTCGTCGCCGGTCTTGACGCACAGCGCGGCGAGGTCGTCGTGCGTCGTCGAGCCGTAGACCGACGGCTCGCGCTTGCCCAGCCGCCCGAGGTTGGGGCCGTTGAACACGAACGCCTTCACAGCAGCACGCTCCCGCTGCCCCCGGCCGGCTCCGCCGCGACCGCCGAGTACGCGGCCGCGAGCAGCACCGGGTCCGGGCCTTCGAGCCGGCCGGGCTTGGCGAGGCCGTCGAGGACGACGAACCGCAGCGCGCCGGAGCGGGTCTTCTTGTCGCCCTTCATGGTTTCCAGCAGCTGCGGCAGCGCGTCGGCGTCGTAGGTCGTCGGCAGGCCGAGCAGCTTCAGCACGGAGGCGTGGCGCTCGGCCGTGGCGTCGTCGAGCCGCCCGGCCAACCGCGCCAGCTCGGCGGCGAACACCAGCCCGACGCTGACCGCGGCGCCGTGGCGCCACCGGTACCGCTCGCGGCGCTCGATGGCGTGGCCGAGGGTGTGGCCGTAGTTGAGGATCTCCCGCAGGTCGGATTCGCGCAGGTCGGCGGCCACGACGTCGGCCTTGACCCGGATCGACCGGCGGACCAGCTCGGCGAGGACGTCGCCGGCCGGGTCGAGCGCCGCGGCCGGGTCGGCCTCGATCAGCTCGAGGATCCGCGGGTCGGCGATGAAGCCGGCCTTGACGACCTCGGCCATCCCGGCGACGAGCTCGTTCGGCGGCAGCGTCTCCAGCGTGGCGAGGTCGACGAACACCGCGCTCGGCTCGTGGAACACCCCGACGAGGTTCTTGCCTGCCTCGGTGTTGATGCCGGTCTTGCCGCCGACCGAGGCGTCGACCATGCCGAGCAGCGTCGTCGGCACGTTGACCAGCCGGACCCCGCGCATCCACGTGCCCGCGACGAACCCGGCGAGGTCGGTGACCGCGCCGCCGCCGAGGCCGACCACGGCGCCGCGGCGATCGAGTCCCATCCGGCCGAGCACCTCCCAGCAGAAGCCCGCGACGGTCAGTGCCTTGCCGTCCTCGGCGTCCGGGATCTCGACGCGGTGGGCCTCGAGGCCGGCCGCGGTGAGCTCGTCGCGGATGGCCTCGGCCGTGGCGGTCAGCGTGGGCGGGTGGATCAGCGCGATCTTCGAAGCGTCGGCCAGGTGCCCGGTGAGGTCGCCGAGCAGGCCGCGCCCGACCACGACGTCGTAGGGCTGGGCGGTGGCGACCGGGATGCGCACCGGATCAGACACGAGGTTTCTCACTCCTTGGCTTCGGCGGGAACGGCGAGCTCCGCCACGAGCTGCGCGACGATCTCGGAGGGCGTCCGGTCGTCGGTGACGATCTCGACGGTGGCGACCTCGCGGTAGACGGGCACCCGCTCGTCGAGCAGTTTCTTGAAGGTGGCGCGGGGGTTCACCCCGGCCAGCAGGGGCCGCGCACTCGACAGACCGGTGCGCTGCACGCCGGCGGCGAGGCCGACGCCGAGGAAGACGACGGTGTGCTCGGCCAGCCGCGCGCGGGTGCCCGGGGTGAGCGGGGCGCCGCCGCCGAGGGCCAGCACGCCGTCGTGCTCCGCCAGCGCCGTCGCGACCGCTTCTTCTTCCAGGGCGCGGAAAGCGGCTTCCCCGTCTTCGGCGAAGATGTCGGAGATGCTGCGCCCGGCGCGCGCGACGACGTCGTCGTCACTGTCCCGGAACTCGACGCCGAGCGCGGCCGCCAGCAGCGGCCCGACCGTGCTCTTGCCCGAGCCTGGCGGCCCGACGATCACCGCGCGCGGAGTCACCACCGCTCCTCGAGGGCCTTGAGGTACGCGTCGGCGTTGCGCTTGCTCTCGGCGAGCGAGTCGCCGCCGAACTTCTCGAGGGCGGCGTCGGCGAGGATGAGTGCCACCACCGATTCCAGCACGACCCCGGCGCGGGGCACCGCGCAGACGTCGGACCGCTGGTGGATGGCCACCGCGGGCTCGCCGGTCTTGACGTCTACTGTGGACAGTGCTTTGGGGACGGTCGAGATCGGCTTCATGGCCACCCGCACCCGCAGCGGCTCGCCGTTGGTGATGCCGCCTTCCAGGCCGCCCGCGCGGTTGGACCGGCGGGTGACGCCGACCGGGCCGGTGCCGCGGTCGATCTCGTCGTGGGCCTGGCTGCCCCAGCGGCGGGCGGTCGTGAAGCCGTCGCCGACCTCGACGCCCTTCATCGCCTGGACGCCCATCAGGGCGCCGGCCAGCCGCGCGTCGAGCCGGCGGTCCCAGTGGACGTGCGAGCCGAGGCCCGGCGGGAGGCCGTAGGCGAGGACCTCGATCACGCCGCCGACGGTGTCGCCCGCCTTCCGCACGGCGTCGACCTCGGCGACCATCGCATCGGTGCCCTCCTGGCTGAAGGCGCGCACCGGGCTCTCGTCGATCGCCGCGAGGTCTTCCGCCTTCGGCAGCGGGCCTTCGGGCGCGTCGGCCCCGCCGATCGAGACGACGTGGCTGAGGATTTCGACGTCGAGCAGCTGCTTGAGGAAGTTGCGGGCGACGGTGCCGAGCGCGGTCCGCGACGCCGTCTCCCGGGCGCTCGCGCGCTCCAGGACGGGACGGGCCTCGTCGAAGCCGTACTTCTGCATGCCGGGCAGGTCCGCGTGGCCGGGGCGGGGCCGGGTGAGCGGTTCGTTGCGCGCGAGGCCTTCGAGGATCTGCGGGTCGACCGGGTCGGCCGCCATGACCTGCTCCCACTTGGGCCACTCGGCGTTCTCGATCTGCACCGCGACCGGGCCACCCTGGGTGAGGCCGTGGCGGACGCCGCCGAGGAACTCGATGTGGTCGGTCTCGAAGCCCATCCGCGGGCTGCGGCCGAAGCCGAGGCGCCGCCGGGCCAGCTGCTCGGTGACGTCGGCGGTGGTGACGGCAACCCCGGCGGGCATGCCTTCGAGCACGGCGGCCAGCGCGGGTCCGTGCGATTCACCTGCGGTGATCCAGCGCAACATGGGCTCAATCCTGTCACGGGCGCGGTACGGGCCGGGACATGCCTCCGCTCCCCCCGCATGGCAGCAGAGCCAGAGGGCCGGCTCGCGCACCCGAAGGGTCGGCTCGCGTACTCAGAGGGTCGGCTCGCGCACCCGAAGGGTCGGCTCGCGCACCCAGACGGTCGACACGTGTGATTGAAGCGTCGACTCGCGTGATTGGGAGGTCGACTCGCGTGATTGGAGGGTCGACTCGCGGGGTGGGGGGTGGCTCATCCGGGGCCCCCTGCGGCCCGGATGAGCCACCGGTCTCACAACGTCAGCCGGAGCAGGGGGAGGCCGCTCGTCAGGCGGATTTCCAGGGCGGCCAGGTCCGGGCGCCGCACGGCCGTGCCGATCACGATGCGGGCCGTGTCGTCCGGGACCGCCTTCCACGTCGCCAGCTGCGTCTGGGCCCCGGAGCGGGAGACCGCCACGAGGAGGTACTCGCCGCCGCTGCGGCTGCCCGTGTAGCTGCACGACATGTCGACCTGCGTGCCCCACTCGAACGACGCCAGGCGGGCGTCCGCACGGACCGGGAACTGGCCCAGCGCCGTCATCGCGACCGGCGGCGGCCCCGCCGGCGGAACGGGAGCCGGAGCCGGCAGAGTCACCACCACGCCCAGTGCGACGCACGCCGCCAGCGCGACCGCCGCCGACGCCGACGTCACCGCGAGCCGGATGCGGCGGCCGCGCCGGACGCGGCGGAGCACCGCCGGCAGCAGGTCCGGCGGGGGTGGGCCGGCGTCCGGGACGGCGGCCGTCGGGGCGTCGACCCTGGCCAGCAGCCCGGGCAGTCCCGCCAGCTCGCGCACCGAAGCCGCGCACCGGTCGCACGTACGCAGGTGTTCCTCGAAGCGCTGCCGGTCCTCGGGGGCGAGCGCCCCGAGCACGTACGCGGCGTCGAACGTCGCGAACGGGTCTTCGCTCACTGGGTCACCCCCCTCTCCTCGAGCACCAGCCGCAACGCGCGCAACGCGTAGTGCGTGCGCGACTTGACCGTCCCTTCGGCCACGCCCAGCCGCAGAGCGGCGTCTGCCACTGAATAGCCTTGGAAGTAACACAGGACCAGCACCTCGCGGTGCCGTTCCGACAGCTCGGCCAGCGCCTCGGCGACCAGCCAGCCCTGCACCGCGCGGTCGGTGCCGTCGGCGACCACGCGGTCCGGCGGCCGGTCGGTCATCACCTCCGACCGCGCCGACGCCGAGCGCCAGCCGTCGATGGCGATCCGCCGGGCGACCGTGAACAGCCACGCCCGCGCCGAACCCTGCGACTGGTCCAGCACCGCCGGCGACCGCCAGGCCCGCAGCAGCGTCTCCTGGACGACGTCCTCGGCCCGGATCCGGTCACCGGAGGTCAGGTGCAGCGCGTAGGACCACAGCGCGGTCGCGTGCTCCTCGTGCAGCGCGCGCATGAGCGCCTCTTCGGCGACCTCTCCCACGAACTCAGGCCGTGACCCGGCGCCGGTCCTTCACGAACAGCAGCGCCAGACCGCCCACGATGCAGACCGCTTCGGTGATGACGCCCCAGTACTCCGGCTGGCTGTCGAACTGGTCGTGGTTGCCCATGAACCCGACGGTCGCGGCCAGCACGTACGCGCCGAGCGTCAGCGCCCCGAACCCGGCCGCACCCAGCGCCGGCAGCCAGTGCCGCCAGGCCAGTACCGCGATCGCGAGCACCAGCCCGGCGATCGCGTCGAGCAGGAACAGCGTGCCGGTGATGCCCGAATAACCCTGCGTCCACAAGAAGTAGTGCACGCCCGCCGAGCCGAGCAGCGCGGCCGCCACGACGATGCGTAGAACCCAACTCACCATGATCGTTCCTCCACTCCACACCCACTCCGGTACATACACGGAACAGGGGGCGATCCGGTTCACCGGGAATTGAACCGAACGCGTGGCGCTCTCGTTCTTTAGGTCATGACAGCCGAACTGCACTCCCGCCGCACCGTCCTGTCCACCGGTGCCGCCGTCGCCGGTGCCGCCGTCGGCGCCGTCGCGCTGACCGCCTGCTCGTCGGATTCGAACGGCAAATCGGGCACCGCGCAGGCGCCGATCGCCGCCGGGACGCCGCTGGTCGCCCTCGCCGAGGTCCCGATCGGGCAGGCGAAGGCGGCGAAGGCCCCGGACGGGTCCGACGTGATCGTGGCCCGGACGTCCGAGTCGGCCTGTGCCGCGTTCAGCGCCGTGTGCACGCACCAGGGCTGCACCGTCACGCCGAAGGGCGCCGACCTGGTCTGCCCGTGCCACGGTTCGGTGTTCAACGCGCTCACCGGCGAGGTCAAGCAGGGCCCGGCGAAGAAGCCGCTGCCGTCGGTGCCGGTCAAGGTCGAGAACGGGAAGGTCGTCACCGGCTGACGAGCCGGGGGGGGGGGGGGGGGGGGGGGGGGGGGGGGGGGGGGGGGGGGGGGGGGGGGGCGGGGGGGCGGGGGGGGCGGGGGGGGGGGGGGGGGGGGCGGGGGCGGGGCGGGGCGGGC
>NZ_CP100416.1:2999553-3011825 GCF_026017845.1 Amycolatopsis mediterranei | reverse complement strand
CCCGCGCCGCGCCCGCGCCGGGCCCGGGGGGCAACACCTCCCCCCGGGCCCCGGCCGCCCGCTTTCGGGGGTCCGGGTGGCTTAGCCCCCGGCCCGGGGCGAAGCCCCGGTTGTCACCGCGTGACGCGGAGAACTCAGGCGTCCCAGGCGAACAGCCGGTCGCCGGCGGCGACCTCGCGCTCGGTGTCCAAACCGGACAAAACCTCCGCCGAGGCGTCCAGTGCGACGACCGGGACGATCGCCGAATAGCCCGCGGCGGTCATCGCCTCCGGGTCCCAGCTGACGATCGGCTGGCCGGCCCGCACCTGCTCGCCCTTGACGACGTGCAGCGTGAAGCCCTCGCCCTTCTCCTTGACCGTGTCGATGCCCAGGTGGACCAGCACGGCCTGGCCGCCATCGGTCGCGATGACGTAGGCGTGCGGGTGCAGCGTCGCCACCGTGCCGTCGACCGGCGCGACCGCGTCCGAGCGCCCGCCCGACGGCTGGACCGCGATGCCCGGGCCCACCATGGCCTGCGCGAACACCGGGTCGGGGACCTCGGTGATCGGCACCACCCGCCCGGCGACCGGGCTGAGGATGTCGAACGTCACAGCAGGTCCTCGATGTCGCTGGCGATGGTGTCCGCCTCCGGCCCGACGATCACCTGCAGGGCCGACGAGCCCATCTTGACCACGCCCATGGCGCCGGCCTTCTTGAGCGCGCCCTCGTCGACGAGGCTCATGTCCTCGACCTCGCAGCGCAGCCGCGTGATGCAGCCCTCGATCTCGGTGAGGTTCTCCGTGCCGCCGAGTGCGGCGAGGATCTTTTCGGGCCTGTCATCCGCCATCGCGGTCTCCTTGATCACTGTTTGTTCCCAACCTGACGCGAACCGCGTGTCCACCTGTACTACGCCGTTCGTCCGCTTGCACCCCGCCGCGGGCCACGAACGGATAACGGTGGTTGACACCCGTCCGCGCGGCGGAGCATCCTGCCCCATCAGATCATTGGTCTAGACCGGAACGTACCAATGTTCCGGGCCGGATGCGAGCACCGGTCCCCGGTGGAGCGAGAACGAGGAGGGTGACGCCGATGAGCGCGGCCGCGCACGTCCCGCCACCCGACCGGGTCGTCAACGGGCCCACGCCCAAGCACGCCCAGCTGCGGGAAATCCTCCGCCGCACGGTGGAGCGCGAGCTCCCGCCGGGCGCGCCGATCCCGTCGGAACGCGAGCTGGCGCAGCGCTACGGCGTGTCGCGGCTCACGGTCCGGTCGGCGATCGGCAAGCTGGTCGAGGAGGGCCTGCTCGCCCGGGTCCGCGGCAAAGGCACGTTCACCGCGGCCCGGCGGATGGAGCTGCAGCTCTACCTGATGTCGTTCACCGACGACATGCGGAGGCGGGGGCTGACCCCGACGACCGAGGTGGTCTCGGCGGCCACCGAGGTGCCGCCCACCGCCTCGGCACACGCCCTCGGCCTGGCCGAGGGCGCGACCGCGCACCACCTGGTGCGATTGCGCCACGCCGACGGCGTGCCCCTGGCCGTCGAGCGCGGCTGGTACCACGCGGGCCGGGCTCCCGGCCTGCTCGGGCTCGACCTGACCCAGTCCATTTACTCGCAACTGGCCGAGACGTACGGTGTGCGTCCCGACCAGGCGTGGCAAACGGTCTGGGCCGAAGGCGCGGACCGCGAGACGGCCCGGCTGCTCGGCATGCGTGCCGGCAGCCCGCTGCTCGTGTTCCGCCGGGTCTCCAGCGCCAACGGCGACCCGATCGAAGACATCACGTCCTGGTACCGGGGAGATCACTACCAGGTGACCATGCAGTTGGACCGGAACACCCCGGAACCCGGTCAACCACCCCACTATGGAGGATCCAGATGAGCACCACCACCGCGGAGGGGGCGAAGAAGGGCGGCGGAGGTCTTGCCGGCCTGCAGCGCTTCGGCCGCAGCCTCATGCTCCCCATCGCCACGCTCCCTGCGGCGGGCATCCTGCTCCGGTTCGGGCAGGACGACTTGCTCGGCAAGGACGGCCTCGGCTGGGACAAGGTCGCCGCCGTCATCGGCGCGGCGGGCAACGCGCTCTTCGACTTCCTGCCCCTGCTCTTCGCGATCGGCATCGCGGTCGGCTTCGCGCGCAAGGGTGACGGCTCCACGGCCGTCGCCGCCGCCGTCGGCTGGGTCGTCTTCAACCGCGTGATCCAGGCCATCGCGCCGGTCAGCACCCAGGCGGGCTACAAGCCGGCCTGGGACAGCTCGCCGCTGCACTGGCCCTACAGCGTCCTGACCGGCATCGTGTCCGGTATCGTCGCCGCCCTGCTGTGGCAGCGGTACCACCGGATCAAGCTGCCCGCGTGGCTGGCGTTCTTCGGTGGCCGGCGGTTCGTCCCGATCATCACCGCCTTCACCATGATCATCTTGGGCGTGCTCTTCGGGATCGTCTTCAAGTACGTCGACGCGGGCATCCACAACCTCGGCGAGGCGATCGTCGGCCAGCCCGTCATCGGTGGCGGCATCTACGGCTTCTTCAACCGCCTGCTCATCCCGGTCGGTCTGCACCAGCTGCTGAACGTCCCGATGTGGTTCATCTTCAACGGCGGCGACCTGACGAACTTCTTCAGCCACGTGCAGGGTTCGGGCGCGTTCATGACCGGGTTCTTCCCGATCTTCATGTTCGCCCTGCCGGCCGCGGCGCTCGCGATCTGGCAGACCGCGCGCCCGGCGCAGAAGAAGATCGTCGGCGGTGTGATGATCGCGGCCGCGCTGACCTCGTTCATCACCGGTGTCACCGAGCCGATCGAGTTCTCGTTCATGTTCGTGGCGTGGCCGCTGTACATCTTCCACGCGGTCATGACCGGTGTGTCGCTGGCGCTGGTGAACGCCCTGGACATCCACCTCGGCTTCTCCTTCTCCGCCGGTGGGATCGACTTCCTGCTCAACTCGAGCCTGGACACCGCGCACAAGGCGTGGCTGCTCATCCCGATCGGGCTGGTCTTCGGCGTGATCTACTACTTCGTGTTCCGGATCGTGATCACGAAGTGGAACCTGCGCACGCCGGGCCGCGAGGACGACTCGATCGAGTCGGACCTCGAGCGGACGGCCGCGAAGTAACATCCGTACCGACGTAACCCCGTAGGGAGAGGACGAACATGCCGGAGAAACGCGTCGCCGTGGCCAGCAAGGTGGGGCTGCACGCCCGGCCGGCCGCGCTGGTGGCGAAGGCGGCCGCGGCGCAGCCCGTCGCGGTGCAGATCGCCAAGGCCGGCGGAAGCCCGGTGGCCGCCGGCAGCGTGCTCAACCTGATGACGCTGGCCGCCGGCTACGGCGACGAGGTCGTCATCAGCGCCGAGGGCGAGGGCGCCGAGGAGGCCGTGGAAGCGGTCGCCCAGCTGGTCGCCACCGACCTCGACGCCTGAGTGCCACTCCGCGAAGGCCTCCGCACCGGCTCCCCGACAGCCGGTGCGGGGGCCTTCGCGGCGTTTCGTAGGCTGGCCCCATGGAGAGCGTGCGCCTGATCGACGAGTGGCCGGTGGACAACGCGGCGACGGCCGTGGTGGCGGCGGACGGGAGCGTCGCGGGCCGCCACGGCGACACCGCGCGCAAGTTCCGGCTCGCCTCGGTCTCCAAGCCGCTGACCGCCTACGCCGCGCTCATCGCGGTCGAAGAGGGCGTCGTCGAGCTCGACACCCCGGCCGGGCCCGAGGGCTCGACCGTGCGGCACCTGCTGGCCCACACCTCCGGGCTCGCCTTCGACGCGCACAAGGCGATGGCCGCGCCCGGCACGCGGCGGCTCTACTCCAACGCCGGGTTCGAGCAGCTGGCCGACGCGCTGGCCGAGCACTCCGGCATCCCGTTCGCGCAGTACCAGGCCGAGGCGCTGTTCGCCCCGCTCGGCATGGCTTCGACGGCGCTCGACGGCTCGCCCGCGTCCGGCGCGGTGTCCACTGTGGACGACCTGGCCGCGTTCGCCGCCGAGCTGCAGGCCCCGAAGCTGCTGGACCCGGCCACCGTCGCCGAAGCGACGGACGTCGTCTTCCCCGGGCTCTCCGGCGTGCTGCCCGGGTTCGGCCACCAGAAGCCCAACGACTGGGGCCTCGGCTTCGAGATCCGCGACCACAAGAGCCCGCACTGGACCGGTGCGCACAGCTCGCCCCGCACGTTCGGCCACTTCGGCCAGTCCGGCACGTTCCTCTGGGTCGACCCGGACGCGGGCGCGGCCTGCGTCGCGCTGACCGACCGCGCGTTCGGCCCGTGGGCCGCCGAGGTCTGGCCGCCCTACACCGACGCCGTCCTGGCGGAACTGGGCGCGTGAAGCGGTTCTTCCCCGCCGCCCTCCGCTGAGCTACCGCGAGCCGACGGGCGCCACGATCACCCGGCGTCGGCGAGCTGACGCGGTTCCCTTTCCCTGAGGGAAATTCGCCGACCGGACGTGATGCCCAACGACCCCGCCGGGACAGGGTCCAAAGACCCTGCCGCCGGCCGGGCGCGAGTGGTGTCCTAGGAGGGTGCAGGCCCGCCGCAGGGCCGGTGCGGGGACCTCGGGCCCCGGCGGGCCGCACACCTTCTTCACTCCGTCATGACGCGGATGGGCTCCCCCGCCTCGTAGGCCGCGATGTCCTCGACCGCGTCGCCGTAGAAGATCTCGTAGACCTCGCGGGCGACGAAGCCGATGTGCGGCGTCAGGACCGCGTTGTCGAGTGTCCTCAGTGGATGGTCGGCCGGAAACGGCTCGGTGTCGTAGACGTCCAGGGCGGCCGCGCGGATCTCCTTGCGCCGCAACGCGTCCACCAGCGCCGCTTCGTCGACGATCGGGCCGCGCGAGGTGTTCACCAGCAGCGCCGTCGGCTTCATCGCGGCCAGCTCGGCCGCCCCGACCAGGCCGCGGGTGCGCTCGCCGAGGACCAGGTGGACGGACAACACGTCCGACCGGGCGAACAGCTCGTCCTTGGTCACCGCGGTGACGCCGTGCGGGTCCGCCTTCTCCTGCGTCAGGTTCTGGCTCCAGGCGATGGTCTCCATCCCGAAGGCCTGTCCGATCTTCGCCGCGCCCGCGCCGAGCCTGCCCAGGCCGAGCAGGCCGAGCGTCTTGCCGTGCAGCATGGTGCCGACGGAGGTCTGCCAGCCGCCCTCGCGCATGGACCGGAACTCCTGCGGCAGGTTCCGCGACGCGGCCAGGATCAGCGCCCAGGTGTGCTCGGCGGTCGGCGCCCCGAGGTAGCCGGTGGCGGACACGACGACGCCGTTGCGCCGCGCGGCGGCCACGTCGATGGCCGCGTTCCGCTGGCCGGTGCTGACCAGCAGTTTCAGGTCGGGGAGGGCGTCGAGCACCGCGGCCGGGAACCGGGTGCGCTCCCGCATCGCGACCACCGCTTCGAAGCCCTGCAGCTGCTTGACGACGTCGGTCAGGGGTTCGGTGAAGACCGTGATGTCGGCCTTCAGCGAGTCCCAGTCACCGAAGGTGAGGGCGACGTTCTGGTAGTCGTCGAGAATGGCGATCCGCATGGCCTCACCGTAGTAGGTGGGGCACTTCAGCCGGTCTCCGTGGCGGGTGGCTCGCCCGGGAAGAGGATCGGGCTGAGCAGGTACCGGGCGCGGCCGGGTGCGGCCGGGTTGGCCAGCCGGGGCAGGATCGCGGCGCGCAGTTCGCCGACCATGGCGACGAGTTCGTCCCGGTCCAGCCAGATCGCGTGCTGCTGGTAGCCGACGGGGTCGACGAGCGGGTCGGCGTCTTCGCGGTCGAGGTAGGCGTTGAACTCGGCGACCAGGGCGGCCACCGCCACGGCGAATCCGCGCCGGTGGTCCTCGAGCGACATCGACGCGGCCGCGCCGGGGTCGATGGAGGCCCCTTCCCGGCGCAACCCGTAGTGGCGCTCGACCGCGCCGCGGACCCGGCGTTCCTCGGCCACCTCCAGGACGCCGCCGGCGGCGAGCAGGTCGACGTGCCGGTAGACCATGGCTTTCGAGACGTCCGGCAGGAGCGCGCAGAGCTGAGCGGTCGTGAGCGTCCGCTCGCCACGCATGGCGTGCACGATCCGCAGCCGCACCGGGTGACCCAGCAGTTCCAGAGTGTCCACTCCCCAACAGTCTCATGTGGTGATACCGTTCGCAAAATACGAGAACGGTGGAGGGCGGGGATGACGATGGCAGGAACGGATCCTGCGGCGGTCGCCACGGCGGTCGTCGACATGGCGGCAACGGGACGCTATGCGGAGGTCGAGGGGTTGTTCGCCCCGCGGCTGCGGGCGGCGGCGTCCGCCGACACGCTCCGGGTCGGCTGGGAGACGGAGATCGCCAAGATCGGGCCGGTCCGGGCGGTCGGCGACCCGGTGAGCGAGCCGGCCGGGGCGGGGCTGGTCCGGGTGAGCGTTCCGGTGACCGGGGCGCACGGGGGCCTCACGGTGGTGATGTCGGTCGACGACGCCGGCCTGCTGCACGGCCTCCGGCTCGCGCCGCCGTCCGGCACGACCTGGGCGCCGCCGGCCTACGCCGAGCCGGACCGGTTCACCGAGCACGAGGTCACCGTCGGCGCCGGCCCGCTCGCGGTGCCCGGCACGATCACCCGTCCCCGGAGGCGTGGCCCGTGGCCGGGGCTGGTGCTGCTCGCCTCGGGGCCCGCCGACCGCGACCTGACGACCGGGCCCAACAAGCCGTTCAAGGACCTGGCGTGGGGGCTGGCCTCCCGCGGCATCGCGGTGGCCCGGTTCGACAAGGTGACCCACGTCCACCCCGAAACCGGTTCCGCGGCCGGCTTCACGATGGCCGACGAGTACGTGCCGCACGCCGTCGCCGCCGTCCACCTGCTGCAGCAGCAGCGGAAAGTGGACCCGGTGCGGGTGTTCGTCCTGGGGCTCAGCGGTGGCGGCAAGGCGGCTCCCCGGGTCGCGGCCGCCGAGCCGTCGGTCGCCGGCCTGATCAGCCTGGCCGGTGACACGCTGCCGCTGAGCCGGGCGGCCGTCCGGGTCGCCCGGCACCTGGCCGAGCTGAACCCCGGGCCGGCCGCCGCGGCGGCCGTCGAGTCGGTCGCGCGGCAGGCGGCGCTCGTCGAGGACCCCGGCCTGTCCCCCGCGACCCCGGCGGCGGACCTGCTGTTCGGCTGGCCGGCCTCGTACTGGCTGGACCTGCGCGGCTACGACCCGGTCGCGACCGCAGCCGGGCTGGGCCGGCCGATCCTCATCCTGCAGGGCGGCCGCGACTACCAGGTGACCGCGGCCGGCGACCTCGCGCGCTGGCGGGAGGGCCTGGCCCGGCGGCCCGACGTCACGATCCGCGTCCACGACGCCGACGACCACCTGTTCTTCCGCGGCGAAGGACCGTCCACCCCCGCCGGGTACGAGTCGCCGCAGCACGTCGACCCGGCCGTCGTCACCGACATCGCGGACTGGATTTCGACGCCGCGGTGAGGGTCCACCACGCCGCGGCCGACGTGACGCAGGCCTCTTGAACACGTTCAAAAACCGGGCTACCGTCCTTCTTGAACACGTTCAAAACAAGGAGGAACCATGGACCTGATCGTCGTCGCCTACGCGCTCTACCTGCTGCTCAGCATTCCGCTCACCGTGCTCGTCGCCCGGACGCTGAGCAAGCACGGCCGCACCTTCCTCACCGAGGTCTTCGCGGACAGCCCCGGCCTGGCCAACGCCGTCAACCAGCTGCTGGTCGTCGGCTTCTACCTGGTCAGCCTCGGCTTCGTGGCGCTGTTCCTGACCAGCAGCACCCTGGTGCTGACCACGCGCGGGGTGTTCGAGCTGCTGTCGGTCAAGATCGGCACGGTGGCGCTCGTGCTCGGCGTCATGCACCTGCTCAACGTCCTGGTCTTCAACGGCATCCGGCGCCGCCACCTGGCGCCGCCCGCGCCCGCACCGGTGCCGCTGCCCTACCCCGGCATGCCGCAGGCCCCGCCCTTCCCGGCCCCCTGACGGCCGCGGCACTAACGTGCAGCGCGTGGCCAAGAGCGAGGAAACGCGGTCCCTGATCGTCACGACCGCGATGCGGCTGTTCACCGAGAACGGCTACGACCGCACGACGATGCGCGCGATCGCCGCCGAAGCGGGCGTCTCCGTCGGGAACGCCTACTACTACTTCTCGTCCAAGGAACAGCTGATCCAGGGCTTCTACGACGAGATGGCCCGGCAGCACCTGACCGCGGCCCGCCGGCTGCTGACCGGCGAGACCGGCTTCGCGGCCCGGCTGAAGGCGGTGCTGCTGTGCTGGCTCGACGTCGCCGAGCCCTACCACCGCTTCGGCACGCAGTTCTTCGTCAACGCGGCCGACCCGGAGTCGCCGCTGAGCCCGTTCAGCGACGACTCCTCGGCCGCTCGCGAAGCGTCGATCGGTCTCATGCGCGAGGTCGTCGAGGGCTCCGACGTCAAGCTCGACCCGGAGCTGCGGGACCGGCTGCCGGAGCTGCTCTGGCTCTACCAGATGGGCGTGGTGCTGTTCTGGGTCCACGACCGCTCGGCCGGCACGAAACGCAGCCGGCTGCTGGTCGAGCGCAGTGTCCCGCTGCTGGCCCGGCTGGCCGCGCTCTCCCGGCTGCGGGTGTTCCGGCCCGTCAGCCGGGAGATCGTCGACCTGATCCAGGAGCTCGCCAAGCGGGACTGACCGCGCGGAAGTACAGGAACCGGGGCTTGGTCCGCAGGTTCGCCGTCCACTCCGGATCGGCGGCCTCGGCGTCGGCGACCGGCATCGGCTCCACCAGGCGGTCCACCGCGAAGCCCGCGTCACGGACCGCCTGGAACGTCCAGCTCAGCGGGCGCCGGTGGAAGCGCACCACGGTGCCGGGCGGGAACTCGTCCTCCAGCAGCTCGAGCTCGAAGTAGTTCTCCTTGCCGAACCACCGCCAGTCCTCGCCCGGGTGGTGCACCGAGAACACCAGCACCCCACCGGGTTTGAGGACCCGCCGGAACTCCGCCAGTGCCTGGCCCCAGTCCGCCAGGTAGTGCAGCACGAGCGACGCGGTGACGACGTCGATCGAGCCGTCCGGCACGGCGAGCGGCCCGGCGATGTCCGCGACCTCGAACCGGGCGACGTCGCCGAACTTCCGGCGCGCGACGGCGATCATGCCCGCGCTCGAGTCGACGCCGAGGACCTCGGCACCCCGCCCGGCCAGGAGCGCGCTCAGGTGCCCGGCCGCGCAGCCGGCGTCGAGCACGCTCAGCCCGTCGACGTCGCCGGCCAGGTCGAGGATCGCCGGCCGGTCGTAGAACGCGTTGGTGACGGACTTCTCCGCGTGCTCGGCGTAGGCCTCGCTGTGGCCGTCGTACTGCGCGGCCCGCGCGCGGCCGAGGATCTCCTCGACCACCTCCGTCTTGGCGTCGGCGTAGTTCTGGATGTACGTCCACGTTTTCGCGGCGAGTTCACGCTTCTTCGCCGCGTACAGCTCCCGCTCCTCCGGGTGCGAGCGCAGTCGGTCGCGGAAGAGGCGGTAGCGCGGCGTCTGGCCGTTGCCGGGCGAGTAGACGTGCAGGTTGATGTTCGTGTCCGGGCCCTTGAAGCAGCGGTGCTTCTCCCAGTCCGGTTCGCGGATGACGAGCCGGTAGCCCGCCGCCTCCAGCGCCGGGACGTAGGCGGCCTCCTCGTCGGAGTCCGGCACCTCCAAGAGGATGTCGACGATCGGCTTGGCGCACAGCCCCGGCACCGACGTCGAGCCGACGTGCTCGAGCACGAGCACCCGCTCCCCCAGCGCGCCCCGGATCCGCTCGGCTTCACGCTCGAAGAGCTTCGGCCACTCCGGGTCGTAATCGGCGAGCGTGACGGTCGAGTTCAGCTTCGGCGCTTCGCCGACCCACGCCCCCTGAACCTCTTCGTCGCTCGACGCGTCTTGACTGGTCATTCCGGCAGAGCCCCTTCAGCACGGCAGTCGGCCAGATTATCAACGCGCGCAAGCGATTTGTGCTCAGTCGATCGGCAGCGGCAGCAGGTCGCCCGTCGCGGCGCGCAGGGCGTCCCGCATCGCCGCCCGCGGGGCCGGGCGGCCGGTGAAGTGCTCGGCCTGGCCGAACGCCTGGTGCAGCAGCATGTCCAGCCCCGTCGCCAGCCGGCCCCCGCGCGCGGCCACCGCTTCGGCGAGCGGTGTCGGCCACGGGTGGTAGATGACGTCGAGGACGTGCTCGACCGCGGCGAGCTCGGCGACGTGCGCGGCGACCGCGTCCGGCGGGACCGTGTTCACCAGCACCGCCGCGGACCCCAAGGCCGCGAAGTCCGTCTCGGCCCAGCGCAGGACGTCGACGTCGAGCGCGGCCCGCTTCGCCGCGTCGAGCGTTTCGCCGGCCCGGGCCGGGTCGCGCACGACCAGCCGCACCTGCCGGACCCCGAGGGCGGCGAGCCCGACGACCGCCGCCGCTGCCGTCCCGCCGCCGCCGAGCACGACCGCGGTGTCCGCGGGGGACGGCTCGTAGCCGCCCGCGGCGCGCAGCGCGCCGGTGACACCCTCGACGTCGGTGCAGTCCGCGAGCCAGCCGCGCTCGGTGCGGACCAGCGTGTTGGCCGCGCCGACGGCGGCCGCGCGCGGCGTCACCTCGTCCGCGTGGTCCAGCGCCGCGCGCTTGCCCGGCATGGTGACCGAAAACCCGGCCCACTCCGGGCCGAGGCGCCCGACCAGGCCCGGGAGCTCCTCGGCGCTCGTCTCGATGCGCTCGTAGGTCCAGCCGGTCAGGCCGAGCGCGGCGAACGCGGCGCCGTGCAGCACCGGGGACAGCGAGTGCGCCACCGGCTTGCCCAGCACAGCGGCCTTCCGGGCCTCAGATGACACCGCGGGCCTTGGCCAGGTCCCGGTTGCGGTTGTGCTCGTCGTTGCTGACCGCGAAGCAGGACAGGCCGTTTTTCTCGCACTTGACGAAGTACAGCCATTCGCCGTCCGGCGGCTTCACCGCGGCCTTGATCGCGTCCGAGCTCGCCACCGCGATGGGCGTCGGCGGCAGCCCAGTGTTCCGGTAGGTGTTGTAGGCGCCGGATTTCGCCCGGTCGGCTTCGTCGGTCAGCAACGTCGGCCGGTCCAGCACGTAGTTGACGGTGGAGTCCATCTGCAGCCGCATGTTTTGCGCCAGCCGGTTGTAGATCACCCGCGAGAGCTTGCCGAAGTCGGCCTTCACCGCCTCGCGCTCGATGATCGAGGCGATGATCAGCGTCTGGTACGGCGTCACCCCGGGCCCGGCCGACTGCGGGGTCAGCCCGGCGTTCTGGATCGCCTCGGCCGAGCTGTGCACCAGCTGCCCGAGGATGTCCTGCGCGCTGGACCCGGGCTTGACGTCGTACACGCCGGGCGCGATCAGGCCTTCCAGCCTGCGGTCCTTGCGATCGGCCTTGTTCGCGGGCTCGATCGCCCAGTCCGGCACGCCGAGCTGCTTCAGGTCCGCCCCGTCGACGGTCTTGCGCAGGTCGTCCGCCGAGACGCAGGTGCTCTTGCCGTTGAGCTGCGCGCACGACGCCTTCGCCATCAGGCTGTACACGCCGGGCGTGACCTTGCCGTCGGGCTGGGTGATGTCGTCGAACTGCGTGTACGGCCGGATCTCCAGCTGCCCGACCCGCGAGGCCGGGGTGGTGAGCCGCTCGACCGCGCTGGCGCCGGACATGTGCGACTTCATCACGTAGAAGCCGTGCTGGACCCGGGCGAGCTTGGGGTTGCCCTCGCCGGCCTTCACGAACGCCTTGCTGCTGGCGACGATCCCCGCGGTGGTGAGCTTGACGCCGATGGCCGACGTCGTGTCGCCGTCGTCCACCTGGAACACCACGTCCTCGTTGCCGGCGCCGTCGAAGTCGTCGTAGCCGAAGAACTTGTTGAAGCCGTACCAGGCGCCGCCGGCGAGCAGGGCGATGACCGCGATCGCGGCGATCCAGCCGAGGGCGCGCTTGCCCTTCTTCCGCGGCTTTCGCGGCTCTTCGTACTCCTCGTCGTACTCCGGCTCGTCGTAGTCCTCGTAGTCGTCGTACTCGTCGTAGTCCGCGTACTCGTCGTCCTCGGCGACGAGCCCGGGTTCCTCCGGTGACGTCCTCGGCGGCTCGGCCGGGGGCAGCGGGGCCAGCGCGGGCAGGACGTCGGTGACCGGCTCTTCGCGGGCCGGCGGCGCCGCCGGGCGGCGGCGCGGCTCGGCGCCGGGTTCGGGCACGCCTACGGTGCGGTCACCCGGCTGGGCGAGTCGCCGTGCGGGCGGTTCGGGCGCCTCGCGACGCGGGTCGGCGTCGGGATCCGGCGCCGCGCGGCGCCGCCGGGCATCGACGGACTCGGCCGCGTCGGGAGCGGCCCGGCGGCGGACCGGCGGACCGGCGGCCTCCGCCGGCTCGGGTGCCGGGGCACGCCGG
>NZ_CP100416.1:2848973-2999467 GCF_026017845.1 Amycolatopsis mediterranei | reverse complement strand
GGCGGCGGGGCGCCGCCGTGGGGGCGCCGGCTCGATGCGCTCGGGCAGGGCGCGGCGCCGGGGCGGCGGGTCTTCGGCCGCGTCGGGCTCGGGAGCCGCGCGACGCCGCCGCGGGGCCGGCCGCTCGATCTCGGAGCCCTCGTCGGGCTCAGGAGCCGCGCGACGCCGCCGGGAGGCCGGCGGCTCGATCTCCGTGCCCTCGTCGGGCTCAGGAGCCGCGCGACGCCGCCGGGAGGCCGGCGGCTCGATCTCGGAGCCCTCGTCGAGGCCGTGCCGGGCGTGGGCGGCGCGGGCCGGGGCGGCCCGCCGCTCCTGCGGGCCCAGGTCGGCGTCGGCCGGGGACAGCGTGGCCGGCGGCTCGAGCCGCCGGCGGCCGGGCTGCGGCGCGCCGCGGCGCGGGTCGTAGCCCGGCGGCTCTTCCCGCCGGGCCCGGCGGGAGGGCTGGGGCAGGTCGTATTCGCCGCTGGACGCCTGCCCGCGGCGTGGCAGCTCGTGCTCCCCGCTCGGCGTGCGGCGCGCTTCGGCGGCCCGCGGGTCGCCGCGGCGTGGTGCGGGCCGGGACGGCGGCGGGGTCGCCGCTTCCGGCTCGCGCAGTCGCCGGCGCCCGCGTGGGGGCTCGGGTGGCTGCTCGTTCATCGGTCTCCCTCCCGGGCGCGGTGCGCAGCGGCGGCGTCGATCCAGGCCTGCAGGATCTCGACGGCGGCGGCCTGGTCGACCACCGCACGCTGCTTGCGGCCTTTGACCCCGCGCTGGGAGAGGATGCGGGATGCGGTGACCGTGGTCAGCCGCTCGTCGCCCAGCCGGACCGGCACGGGCGCTATCCGCCCGGCCAGGCGTTCAGAATACGCGATGGCCAGCTCGGCCGCCGGACCCTGGCGGTTGGCGAGCGTTCTCGGCAAGCCCACGATCACCTCGACCACCTCGTGTTCGGTGACGAGGGCGGCCAGCTGGTCCAGATCAGTGTCGTCGGTCGCATCGCGGGAGAGGGTAACCAATGGCGAGGCGAGCACGGGGGCCGGATCGCTCAGCGCCACCCCGACCCGGACGGATCCGACATCCACACCGAGCCGGCGGCCGCGCCCCGGATCGTCGTTGCCTGGCCGATCCGGGCCACGGTTTCCGCGGTTAACCAACGCCGGCGATCGCCGAACGGAGGGCGGTGACCGCCTCGGCCGCACCGGCCGGGTTGGTGCCGCCGCCCTGGGCCATGTCGGGCTTGCCGCCGCCCCGGCCGCCGATCTTCTCGGCGAAGGAAGGCACGAGCTTGCCCGCCGCGATGCCCTTCTCCTGGGCCGCCTTGGTCGTCGCGACGACGAAGCTCAGCTTCTCGCCGGCCGGGGAGAACAGCGCCACCACGCCGGGCCGCGTGCCGAGCCGGCCGCGGATGTCGGAGGCGAGGGCGCGCAGGCCGTTGCCGTCGACGTCCGGGACGACCTCGGCCACGACCGTGACGCCGCCGATCTCCTGCGCCTTGTCGACCAGCGCGCCCGCCGAGCCCAGCACCTGCTGGGTCTTCAGCTGGGCGATTTCCTTCTCGGCGTTCTTCAGCCGGGTCAGGACGTCGTCGATGCGGCCGGGCAGCTGGTCCGACGGCACCTTGAAGGTGTTCGCCAGCTGCGAGACCAGCAGCTGCTCCTTGCGGACGTACTTGAGCGCATCCGTGCCGACGAGCGCCTCGACGCGGTGCACGCCCGAGCCGATGGAGGCGTCGGAGACGAGCTTGACCAGGCCGAGCTGGCCGATCCGGTCGACGTGGGTGCCACCGCAGAGCTCGCGGGAGTAGTCGCCCATGTCGACCACGCGGACGTCGTTGCCGTACTTCTCGCCGAACAGCGCGACCGCGCCCAGCTCGAGGGCCTTGTCCTTGGTCGTGGTGAAGCTCTGCACCTCGACGTTGGTCTGCAGGTAGTCGTTGACCTCCTGCTCGACCTCGGTCAGCACGTCCGCCGACACCGAGCCCGGCGTGGTGAAGTCGAACCGCATGCGGCCCGGCGAGTTCAGCGAGCCCGCCTGCGCCGCGCGCTTGCCGTACGCGCCGCGGACGGCCGCGTGCACCAGGTGCGTCGCGGAGTGCGAGCGCTCGATGGACAGGCGGCGGTGCGCGTCGACCGAGCCGGTGACCTTGGAGTCCAGGCCGATCTCGCCGTCGACGACCTCGACGCGGTGCACGTACAGGCCGGGAACGATCTTCTGGACGTCCAGGACCTTCAGCTCGACGCCGTCGCCGAGGAGCACGCCGGTGTCGGCGACCTGGCCACCGCTCTCGGCGTAGAACGGCGTCCGGTCGAGGACCAGCTCCGCCTTCTTGCCCGCGGAGACGCTGCGGACCGGCTGCCCGTCTTCGAGCAGCGCGACGACCTTGGCCTCGGCCTGCAGGTCGGTGTAGCCGAGGAACTCGGTCTCGCCGTGCTGCTCCAGGACCTTCCGGTACTCCGAGAGGTCGCCGTGGCCGGTCTTGCGGGCCGCCGCGTCCGCCTTCGCGCGGGTCCGCTGCTCGTTCATGAGCGTGCGGAAGCCCTCCTCGTCGACGGTCAGGCCCTGCTCGGCCGCCATCTCGAGGGTCAGGTCGATCGGGAAGCCGTAGGTGTCGTGCAGCTGGAACGCCTTGTCGCCGGCCAGCACGTCCCCGCCGCCGCGCTTGGTCTCCTCGGCCGCCATGTCGAAGATGCGCGAACCGCTGGTCAGGGTCGAGAGGAACGCCTCCTCCTCGATCCGGACGACCTCGTTGATCCGGTCGAAGCCGGAGACGAGCTCGGGGTAGGTCGGGCCCATCGTGTCGCGCACGACCTTCGCGAACTCCTGCAGCACCGGCTCCTGCACGCCCAGCAGCCGCGTGGAGCGGACGATGCGGCGCAGCAGGCGGCGCAGCACGTAGCCACGGCCGTCGTTGCCCGGGGTGACGCCGTCGCCGATCAGCATGACGCCGGTGCGGGCGTGGTCGGCGATGACGCGGAAGCGGACGTCGTCGGCGTGGTTCGAACCGTAGCGGCGGCCGGAGAACTCCTCGGCGCGGCCGATGACCGGGCGCACGAGGTCGGTCTCGTAGACGTTCTCGACGCCCTGCAGGATCGTCGCGACGCGCTCGACGCCCATGCCGGTGTCGATGTTCTTCTTCGGCAGCTCGCCGATCGGCTTGTGCCCCAGCTTCGGGCTCAGGTCGCCGCGGACGTCCTGCATGAAGACGAGGTTCCAGATCTCGATGTAGCGATCCTCGTCGGCGACCGGGCCGCCTTCGCGGCCGTACGCCGGGCCGCGGTCGTAGTAGATCTCCGAGCACGGGCCGCCGGGACCGGGCACGCCCATGTCCCAGTAGTTGTCCTTGCCGTCACGGGCCTGGATGCGCTCGCCGGGCAGGCCGGTGAGCTTGCGCCACAGCCCGGCCGCTTCGGAGTCGTCGTTGTAGACCGTCGCCCAGATGCGCTCCGGGTCGAGGCCGAAGCCGCCTTCGGTCTGGGGCTTGGTGATCAGCTCCCAGGCCGCCTCGATGGCGCCTTCCTTGAAGTAGTCGCCGAAGGAGAAGTTGCCGGCCATCTGGAAGAACGTGTTGTGCCGGGTGGTCTTGCCGACCTCGTCGATGTCCGGCGTGCGCACGCACTTCTGCACGGAGGTCGCGCGCGGATAAGGCGGCGGGGCCTCACCGAGGAAGTACGGCTTGAACTGCACCATGCCGGCGTTGACGAACAGCAGGTTCGGGTCGTCGAGGATCAGCGGCGCGCTGGGCACGCGCGTGTGGCCCCTGCCTTCGAAATGGCGCAGGAAACGGTCGGTGATTTCGTGTGTGTCCACGGGTTTGTCCTTGGCTGGTGGCGACGAACGGGGTCGGGCGGCGACGGCGGAAGGGTTCCGGGCAGGCCCGGATCAGCCCTCCGCCCGGCGAGCTCGCCGGACCGGGCGCCGGGCCGCGGCGGCGTGCCGCCCCTCGGCGCGGGGCGCGGTCACGCCCGTCCGCTCCTCGACCATGTCGTGCAGCTCCTGTTCCCGCTCGCTCATGCCCGCGCGCACCTCGGCGCCGAACGAACCCACGGCGCCCGCCAGCTCGCGCACGGCGTCCCCCAGGTTCGATGCTAACCCGGCCGGAGTGGCCTGACGAGCGGTTTCGGCGGCCTTGCGGGAGAGCACGACGCCGGTGACCACGCCGACGCCGAGCCAGAACAGCCGCTTCATTTCCCGGCCTTCCTGGCGGCCTTCAGTGCGCTCTTCTTCTTGCGCGCCTTGATCGCCTTGCTGAGGCCGTAGGACAGCGCCGCGGTCTTGACCAGCGGGCCGCCCAGGGTCGCGGTGAACACCGACGCCAGCGCGGAGACGTTGCCGGTGACCGCCTGCGCGTTCGCGGTGATCCCGTCCACCCGCTCGAGCTGGGTGTTGACGTGCGTGATCGTCTCGTTCGCGCCGATCAGCAGGGGATCGGTGTTGCTGTTGGTGCGCTCGATCGCCTCGGTGGCCGCGTCCAGCGTCTTGCCGAGCTTGATCAGCGGGATCGCCAGCAGGACGACCAGCACCACGAATGCTCCTGCGGCGATCAACGCGGCGATCTGCCCTGCCGACACGGGCCCTCCTCGGTTCACGGGTTTCGGGTGCTGGTGAGGTTACCGCCTGGCCGGGTTCCCGACCGTGTCACCCCGCCGGGCCCGGAAAACCTCCTCGCCCGGGCCTGTCCGGCCCGCCGAAACTGTCGGTGCCCGCCGGTAGAGTCGAGAACGGGGGGCGCCCCGGCGGCCTGGGTCTGCTTTCGTGCCGCTCCTCGACCACCACTCGGCGCACCTGGGCGATCGAGCCGGCCGGAGAGTGCTCGCCAGGCCGGGCGGCACCGCTGAGCGCCCGGGCGATCGGACCCGGCCGGAGAGTGCTCGCCAGGCCGGGCAGGACCGCTGCCGACCCGGACCAGTGCGGCCGCCGGATCGCGCGGCACGGCCGGCCGGCGGCGGCCGGAACTCCGGCGACCTGGCCTTCGAGCGGCAGCACCCGGCCGAGCACGCCCGGCTGTCGGCCGCGGCCGGCCGGGCGCTGGGCGCGTCCGCGGTCGAGGCTCCGCTAACGCTCCTTCACCACCGCGCGGTACAGCGCCGCCATGTCCTCGTCGCCGTGGCCGGCTTCCACCGCCGCCTCCAGGTGGGCCAGCGCCGCCTTCGCGCCCGCCACGTCGACGTCTTCGGCCGCCGCTTCCACCACCAAGCGGGCGTCCTTGGCCGCCAGGGCCGCGGGGAAGGCCGGCGGGTACTCGCCCGACAGCATCGCGCCGCCCTTCACGTGCGCGTAGCCGACGTCGAGGCCGCCGCCTTCGATCGTCTCCAGGAACAGGGCCGGGTCCAGGCCCAGCGCGCGGGCCAGGCCGAGGCTCTCGGCCGTGCCGTTGGTCAACGCCAGCACCCAGGCGTTCAGCACCAGCTTCAGGCGGCTGCCGTTGCCCGCGGGGCCGAGCCACTGGGTCTTGATGGCGACCGCGTCGAACACCGGGGTGGCCTTGGGCCGGGCCTCCTCCGGGCCGGACGCCAGCACCTGCAGCTGCGCCTGTTCCGCGGGCTGCCGGGTGCCGAGCACCGGCGCGTCCACGAACACCACGCCCGCCTGCTCCGCCAGCGCGGCGAGCCGGTCGGTCCAGTCGAGGCCGACCGTGCTCATCTGCAGCCACAACGTTCCCGAAGCGGGCGAAGCGGCTTCGAACGCCTCAGCGACGGCAGGGCCGTCGGCGAGCATCGTCACCAGGGTGTCCGCGCCGTCGGCCGCCGACGCCGCCGAATCGGCGACCGCGGCGACGTCCGACAGCGGCTCGGCCTTCTCCCGGGTCCGGTTCCAGACCCGGACGTCGAGGCCCGCCTTGGCGATGTTGGCCGCCATCGGGGCGCCCATGATCCCGGTTCCGAGAAACGCGACAGTCATGCCGCCATCGTGCCGAACCCGGGGCGCGCCCGCGCGCTCAGTAGTCGCCCAGGAGGCAGAACGGGTGGCCCGCCGGATCGGCGTAGACGCGCCAGCCCCGGCCGCCGAGGTCGGGGTCGAGCAGCCGGCCGCCGTTGGCCAGGACCACCTCGTGCGACTCGCGGAAGTCGTCGACCTCGAAGTCGAGGTGGAACTGCTGCGGGAAGGCCGGGTCCGGCCAGCGCGGCGGCTGGTGGTCGAGAGCTCGCTGGAAGCCCAGGACCAGCCCGCCCACGTGCAGGGTCGACCAGTCCTCGTCGACCCGCCACCGCGGATCGGGCCGGTCCACCTCCCCGCCGAGCAGCGCCTGGTAGAAGCGGGCGAGCACGAGCGGCTCCGGACAGTCCAGGACGATGCACTGCAGCGTCGCGGGCACGGGTACGCCTCCTGCCGTCGGTGGGGCCCTCGATCAGGGCCGCCTCACCGCGCGAAGCTTACGAAGCCCGCTGATCTTGGGCGCCCCGGCCCGCCGTTCGGGCGAACAGTGTTCGACATTGCGTGAACCCGGCTTCACGCACTGATCACTGGCCGCGGATCGTCCGGCGCAGCTTGGGCACACGCTCGGCGAGCGGCCGCTCGGCGCCGCGCTGGGTGGGCTCGTAGTAGTCGCGGCCGACCAGTTCGTCCGGTGGGTACTGCTGCGCCAGCACGCCTTCGGGCACGTCGTGCGGGTACCGGTAGCCCTGCGCGTTGCCGAGTTTCTTCGCGCCCGCGTAGTGCCCGTCGCGCAGGTGCGGCGGGACGGTGCCGGCCAGCCCCGCGCGGACGTCCGCGAGCGCGGCGTCGATGCCCTTGATCACCGAGTTGGACTTCGGCGCCGTGGCCAGGTGCACGGTGGCCTGCGCCAGCGCCAGCCTGCCCTCCGGCATGCCGATGAACTGGACCGCGTGCGCGGCCGCGACCGCCGACTGCAGGGCCGTCGGGTCGGCCATTCCGATGTCTTCGCTGGCGTGCACGACCAGGCGCCGCGCGAGGAACCGCGGGTCTTCCCCCGCCTCGATCATCCGGGCCAGGTAGTGCAGCGCGGCGTCCACATCGGACCCGCGAATCGACTTGATGAACGCGCTGATCACGTCGTAGTGCTGGTCGCCGTCGCGGTCGTAGCGCACCGCCGCCTTGTCCACAGTGGACTCGACGATCGGCAGGTCGATCGTCTTCGCCTCGGTGGCCGACGCCGCGTCGGCCGCCGCTTCGAGGGCGGTGAGCGCGCGGCGCGCGTCCCCGCCCGCGAGCCGGACGAGGTGGGCGCGCGCGTCCTCGGTCAGCGTCAGCTCGCCGCCGAGACCGCGCTCGTCGGCGAGCGCGCGCTCGAGCAGCGCCGTGATGTCTTCGTCGGTCAGCGGGCGAAGCTGCAGCACCAGCGACCGCGACAGCAGCGGCGAGACGACCGAGAAGGACGGGTTCTCCGTCGTCGCCGCGACCAGCAGCACCGTGCGGTCCTCGACCGCGCCGAGCAGCGCGTCCTGCTGGGTCTTGGAGAACCGGTGCACCTCGTCGATGAACAGCACGGTGTTCTCGGCGTTGTACTGGCGCCGCCGCCGCGCCTCCTCGATGACGCCGCGGACCTCCTTGACGCCGGCCGAAAGCGCGGACATCGCGACGAACCGGCGGCCGGTCGCGATCGAGACGAGGTTGGCCAGCGTCGTCTTGCCCGTGCCGGGCGGGCCGTAGAGCAGCACCGACGCCGGCGCGGCACCTTCGACCAGCCGCCGCAGCGGGGCCCCTTCGCGCAGCAGGTGCTGCTGGCCGACGACCTCGCCGAGCGAGCGCGGCCGCATCCGGACCGCCAGCGGCGAACTCGCCGGGTCGGCCTGCGGTTCCGCGCCCGCGTTCGACGTCGTGCGCTCCGGCGGAGGCGCGATGTCGGCGTTCACGGTGAAGAGCTCGTCCTGTGCCACATCGATGACGTTAACCGACCGCACCGACAGAACCGCTTGCCCCGGTCCCCTGCTCGGCGCTACCGTCGTGCTGACCGGTTGACCAAAAGTGCGATTCCAGTCAACCGGTCAAATGCTCAACGAAACCACAGGTGGAGCCCGCATGAGCCATCCCAACCGCGAGCGTGCCGACCGGATCCTGGACGCGGCGGGCGAGCTGCTGCTGCGCATGGGCTACCGCAAGGTGGCGATCGACGACGTCGCGCGCGCGGTCGGCATCGGCAAGGGCACCGTCTACCTGCACTGGCGCACCAAGGAGCTGGTGTTCCAGGCGCTGATGATGCGGGAGTCGGCCGATCTGACCGACGAGCTGCTGGCCGCGATCAAGGCCGACCCGGCGATGATCCTGCCCCACCGGATGATCCCGGGGTCGTTCCTGATCACCCACCGCCGTCCGCTGGTGATGGCCATCCTGCGCGGCAACGCCGAGATCCTCGGCTCGCTCGGCGACGTCGCCCTGAAGAAGCAGCAGGACGAGCTGGGCGTGCGGTTCGAGGAGGTGATGCTCCGGCACGGGCTGATCCGCGCGGACGTCCCCCACCTGAACTTCGCGCTCCACGCCGCGACGCTCGGCTTCTACCTGGGCGACACGCTTTCGGACGAGTTCGAAGGCATCCCCCTGCAGGAGAAGGCGGACGTGCTCGCCCACCTGATCCGCACCGCGTTCGAACCGCCCGGGGAGCCCGATCCGGTCGCGGTCGCGGCGGTGGCGGCGGAACTGAGTTCGGCGCTCGAGGAGCTCGTCTCGGGCTATCGCCACGGGATCTACGCACACGATCCCGCCAAGGCACCCGGCTGAGCCCGGGGCCGCACGGGGAAAGGGGCGGAAATGACCACCACGATGGCAGACACCTGGGGACTCCACGAGGCCCAGTTCTGGCTGCGGGGCAAGCAACCGGAGAAGCGCGTCGAGTTCGCCGCGGAACTGGGGATGTGGAACGTCTACGGGCACCCGGAGATCGAAACGATCCTCCGCGACCCGGCGGCGTTCTCGTCCGACACCACGCGGCTGGTCCCGAAGGAGCTGATGCCGGATCCCGACTACGACATGTCGACGGGCAGCATCCTGCAACTCGACCCGCCGCTGCACAACAAGATGCGCAAGCTCGTCAGCCGCGCGTTCACCCCGAAGGTGGTGGCGGACCTCGAGCCGAGGATCGCCGCGATCACCCGCGAGCTGCTCGACGCGATCCCGGCCGGCGACCGGCTGGAGCTGGTCGAGCACCTGGCCTACCCGCTGCCGGTGATCGTGATCGCCGAGCTGCTGGGCGTCCCGGCCGGCGACCGGAACCTGTTCAAGGGCTGGGTGGACAAGATGTTCGAGTCCGCCAACCAGGTGTCTTTGGTGAAGAAGGACGACAAGCAGGACGCGGCGATCCTGGCGTCCCTGGAAGGCCAGAAAGCGCTCGCCGGCTACCTCGGCGGGCACGTCGACGAGCGGCGCAAGCAACCGCGGGAAGACCTGCTGACGAAGCTGGTCGAGGCCGAACTGGACGGCGAACGGCTGTCCCGCTCCGACGTCGTCAACTTCGCGAACATCCTGCTGCTGGCCGGCCACATCACCACCACGATGCTGCTCGGCAACGCCGTGCTGTGCCTGGACACGCACCGGGAGTGGGACGAGCGGGTGCGCGCGGACCGCTCGCTCGTGCCGCCGATGATCGAAGAGTCGCTGCGGTACCTCACCCCGTTCGCCGCGGTGGCCCGCACGACCGTGCGGGAGGCGGACATCGGGGGCGTCACCGTGCCGGCCGACCAGGTGCTGCTGCTGTGGGTGGCGGCGGCCAACCGCGACGAGCGGGTGTTCCGCGACCCGGACACGTTCGACCCGCTGCGCGCGGAGAACCCGCACCTGGCGTTCGGCCGCGGGATCCACTTCTGCATCGGCGCACCGCTCGCGCGCCTGGAAGGGCGGGTGGCGCTGGACATCCTGTTCGACCGCTACCCGACGCTGCGCACGATCCCGGGTGAGCCGCCGAAGTTCCAGGTCAACCCCAACATGACCGGAGTGCGCGAACTGCCGCTCACGACGAAGTAGGCCGGTTGCGCCCTGGGCGAACTCGCTCGCCCGGGGCGCTCGGCTTGCCCGATGGTGGACCGGTGAACGTGGCGGTGCTCGCGGACATCCACGGGGTCCTCCCGGCGCTGGAGGCGGTCCTGGCGGAGCCGGACGTCCGGGCGGCGGAGAAGATCGTGCTGCTCGGCGACCTGCTCGCCGGGCCGATGCCCCTCGAAACCCTCGAGCGGCTCCAGGCCCTCGGCGACCGCGCGGTGTGGGTGCGCGGCAACGCCGATCGCGAGCTGGCCGAATCCGCCCGCACCGGCGGCTCGTTCGTCCCCGACCCGATCTTCCCGTGGGCGGCGAAGCAGCTGCGTCCGGCCGACCTGCCGGTGCTCGACGCCCTGCCGCTGACGGTGGCCGTGGACGGGGTGCTGTTCTGCCACGCGACCCCGCGCGACGACACCGAGATCGTGCTCGTCGACTCTTCTCCGGAGCGCTGGGCCGAGGTCCTGGACGGCGTTTCCGCGTCGACGGTCGTCTGCGGGCACACGCACATGCCGTTCGTGCGGCTCGCGGACCGGCGGCTGGTCGTCAACCCCGGCAGCGTCGGCATGCCGTACGGGGCAAGGGGCGCGCACTGGGCACTGCTCTGCGACGGCGTCGAGTTGCGGTGCACGGAGTACGACGTCGAAGCGGCGTGCCGGTTCCTCGCGGAGCACTGCGCGTACCCGGACATCGAGGCGTGGGCGGACTTCTTCGTCCGCAACCCGGCTTCGGACACCGAAGCGCTGCGGGTGTTCAGCGGGCGCGGAACGAGTTCCACATGATGGCGGCGGCGTAGGGCAGGAATTCGCGGCCGCGGCGCCAGAGCCACGGAATTCCCTTGAGCACCAGCCATCCCACGTGTCCCGTGGCGCTCGGTTCGGCGCCACCGCTGCAGGTGAGGCTCACCGGTTCCGGCACGGCGAACCCGGCGTCGGCGAGCAGCCCGGTGAAGCCGTTCGCGAGCATGCGGTGGCCCAGTTCGGAGGGGTGCAGCCGGTCGACGCTCCAGGACGCCAGGTCATAGGCGCCGGGCAGGCGGCCGAGGTCGAGGCAGGAGACGCCTTCGCGGGCAACCACCTCGTCGATGGCGGCGTTGAGTTCGGCGACGCGGGCGCTGAGAGCGCGTTTCAGCGACGGCGGGAGGCGGAAGACCTTGCTGTGGTCGTGGAAGCGGACGGGCAGCACGGTGGTCCCGGTGTCGCGGAGGCGCCGGATGACCTCGGTGAGGTCGTCGGCGATGCGAGCGGCGTCGAAGTCCGGCCGAAGGGTGTCGTTCATGCCGGCGACGAGCAGGGCCACATCGGGCCGGTGGGCGACGGCGGCGGGCACCTGTTCGGTGAGCACGCACCGCATCCGGGCCCCGGCGAAGGAGGGGTTGAGGTAGCCGCTGTCATCGACCCCGAGCGCGGCGGCAACCAGCGGACCGACCCCGCGCCACCCCGCACGCCGCGGAAGGGGATCACCGAGCCCGACGGCGGTGGAATCGCCGAGGACGACGAGCCGCCGCGCTCGATTGAGCGGCGGCACAGCCGCCAGCGGCGGGACAGCCGCCAGCGGAGGCCGGGACGGTTCGGGCAGGGGGGTGACATCGACGCTCATCACGGTCACGTCCACGACCATCGGCCACGCAAGCTCACACCCGGTGAGGACGAGGTAACGCGCCTGCGACACCGGGCCTAATTCTTGACGCCCAGCTCACAGGAGCCGGATATGTCCTGTTCGGGATACGAAGGCACACAAGGGTGCGCTTGCCCCAGCGCTCAGCGCACTCCGATACGACCGTTCCCGAACACGACAACCCACCAACCACACCCCCCTGCCGACCCGATACGCAGCCGCATCAGCGGACGCCAGGCTGTGTCAAGGCACGCTTTCCCGCCTTGACACAGCCTGGCGTCCGTTGAAAAATCCGGCGTTCGGGCCGGCGGGAAAACCCGGCAGACCACCCGCAGTTCCTCCACCAAAGCCACCAGGCAGAGCACACCCAAGCAGAGCCCAACTCAGCGGAACGCGGGATAGAACGCCAGATCGGCATGCGGCCCCAGCCGCGCAGCCAGCGCCGCGGCCACCCGCGCCGCGAACTCCGAAACCGCCCCCATCCGGACATACCCCGCGTGCTTGGCCAAATCCCGCCACCAAGTCACGAACGCAGCCTCCCGGCTCACCGGCGCCGCATGCCGGGACAGGTTCAACGCCCCCAGCTCTTCCCCGGTGATCAGCCACACCCGCAGCAGCTCACTCGAGGTCAGGTGCGCCGCGAGGACCTCGTCGTCGGCGAAGGCCGGCCACACCCCGACCACCTCCGCCCGCCACGCCGCGATCATCGCTTCGCTCATCCCCGCCGGCAGCGCCAGCGCGTCCGGCCAGCTCGCGAACGGCAGCCGCAGTTGGGCCGCGTCGACCAGGGCCGAGCGGACGCGGCCGTTCTCGAAGTCGAGGAACCGCACCCCCTGGCCGGTCACCAGGTTGTTGTCCGGGCTCAGCTCGACCGGGCTGAACGCCCGGAAGCCCGCCGCGCGCGACTGGTCGAGCGCCGCCGTCACCTGCGCGAGCACTTCGTCCGGCACCGGGATGCCCAGGCGCTTCCGGATCAGCGACGGCACCCGCCCGCAGAGTTCGTCGACACCGTCGGAGTCGCCCTTCGCCGGGCCGCCCAGGCGCCGCAGCAGCGCGTTGAAGTCCGCTTCCCGGCCGGCCGTGCTCGCGTGCAGGCGGCCCAGCGACCGGGCCCAGGACAGCAGCGCGCGCTCGGCCGCGCGGGAGTCGCGCGCGTAGAGCTTGTCCTCCAGCGTCGGCGTGCGGCCGAGGTCCTCCAGCACGAGCACGCGGTCTCGGCCGTCGTGGGCCACCAGCTCCGGGCACATCCGCTCGTCCGGGGCCAGCGCCGTGAACAGCTGGTAGCTGACCGCCTCCTGGGCGAACGGGTCGGCGCCGGTCTCCGGCCGGTCCCGGTAGTGCTTGATGACGAGGGTGCGGGGCAGCGCGAACGACGACACCACCCGCGCCCGGACCACCGTGGCCGGCCCGCTCCCCGCCAGGTCCTCGGGCGCGACCAGCGTGATCGCGCTGCCGAACCGGCGTGAAAGAACGGACTCGCCCGCCGCGACCGCCGCGGCGATGGCGAGCTGCTCGGCTCCTGCCCCGACTCCAGCGTCGCCGGCGGAGGAGGTGTCGACTGTCATTGTCACCGACCCTACTCGTGACTGAGCAACCATGACTACTGACATCCGGACAAGAAGGGGCAGCCCGCCCGGAGACGGGTCACCCGCGTGAAAGCGGACGCATTCCCACCGGTGAACGTTGCCCATTCCGGCGCACGATCAACACAATGGCCGCAGCTGCAACGATTCCGAGAAGGTTGACCAGCAGCTGCCCGACCGACTGGAGGCACCGGCTCCACTCCCCCGCCACGGCCGCCACGACCGCGTAGCCCGCGGCCGGCACCGTGGTCACCGAGATGAACACGCCCACCAGCGCGGCCGACTTCGCCGAGGTCATGGCGAGCATCCCCGCGGCGCCGGCGAGCATCGCCACGACCAGCGACGGCGCCCCGACGGAGAACACGAAGTCAACCTCGTTGTGCTGCTGCAACTGGAACGCCTTCTCGCCGAAAACGTCCGTCGCGCGGACGAGCAGCGTGCCGCCGAGCGTGACCACCATCGCCAGCGGGAAGCCGACCGCGAGCGCGGCCCCGGCCTGCCGGATCAGCTGCCGATGCCGCAGCACCAGGCCGACGGCGAGCGCCGCCAGGGGCCCGAACTCGGGCCCGACGACCATCGCGCCGACGATCGTCACCGAGGAATCGGTGAGCACGCCGACGGCGGCGAGCAGGCAGGCGATGACGAGGAACGCCAGGAACGTCACGTTCAGCCGCGACTCCTCGCCCGTGCGGCCGAGCAGCTCCTGCCACACGACGGCGTCGGCCGCTTCGCCCGGCGCCGCCTCCTCCGCCTTGTCGGCGGCGTCGGACAGCGCGGTGTCGAGCGCTTCGAGCGTGATGCCGCCGGTGTGGTCGAGTTCGAGCTTGCACAGTGCGTCGACGATTTCGTCCGCCGCCTCGCGCGCGATGTCGGCCTCGACCAGGTCTCCCGCGGGCTCCACGGCGGCGCCGCGGTGCACGATCAGGTGCGCGGTGCCGGCGTGGGCCCGCAGGATGTCGAGCGCCTCGGCGGTCTTGTCCGGCGGGCACACGGCCCTCAGGTGCAGCACTAGTTCTGCGGGGCGGCGGCCGGCTTCGCGTCGATCCCGGCCTCCTTGCGCTGCTGCGCGGTGATCGGCGCGGGCGCCGCGGTCAGCGGGTCGTAGCCGCCACCGGTCTTCGGGAACGCGATGACGTCCCGCAGCGAGTCGGCCTTGGCCAGCAGCATGACGATGCGGTCCCAGCCGAACGCGATGCCACCGTGCGGCGGCGGGCCGAAGGCGAAGGCGTCGAGCAGGAAGCCGAACTTCTCCTGCGCCTCCTCCTCGCCGAGGCCCATCAGGCTGAAGACGCGCTTCTGGACGTCGCCGCGGTGGATACGGATCGAGCCGCCGCCGATCTCGTTGCCGTTGCAGACGATGTCGTAGGCGTAGGCGAGCGCGTTGCCCGGGTCCTGCTCGAACTTGTCGATCCACTCCGGGGTCGGCGAGGTGAACGCGTGGTGCACCGCGGTCCACTTGCCGGAGCCGACGGCGACATCGTCACCGATGTCCTCGACCGGCGCGAACAGCGGCGCGTCGACGACCCACACGAACGACCAGGCGTTTTCGTCGATCAGGCCGAGCCGCTTGCCGATCTCGTCGCGCGCGGCGCCGAGCAGCGGCTGCGTCGAAGCGGCCTTGCCCGCGGCGAAGAAGATGCAGTCGCCCGGCTTCGCGCCCGCCGCGGCCGCGACGTTCTCGCGCTCGGTCTCGGACAGGTTCTTGGCGACCGGGCCGCCGAGCGTGCCGTCCACGTTGACGAGGATGTACGCGAGGCCGCGCGCGCCGCGCTGCTTCGCCCACTCCTGCCAGGCGTCGAGCTGGCGGCGGGGCTGGTCGGCGCCGCCCGCCATCACGACCGCACCGACGTAGGGCGCCTGGAACACGCGGAACGGCGTGTCGGCGAAGAACTCCGTCATGTCGGTGATCTCGAGGTCGAAGCGCAGGTCCGGCTTGTCGGAGCCGTACTTGGCCATCGCCTCGTGGTAGGTGATGCGCGGGATGGGCCGCGGGATCTCGTGCCCGATCAGCTTCCACAGCGCGGAGACGATGTCCTCGCCGAGCGCGATGACGTCGTCCTGCTCGACGAAGCTCATCTCGATGTCGAGCTGGGTGAACTCGGGCTGCCGGTCGGCGCGGAAGTCTTCGTCGCGGTAGCAGCGGGCGATCTGGTAGTACCGCTCCATGCCGCCGACCATGAGCAGCTGCTTGAACAGCTGCGGCGACTGGGGCAGCGCGTACCAGGAGCCGGGCTTGAGCCGGGCGGGCACCAGGAAGTCGCGCGCGCCTTCGGGCGTCGAGCGAGTCATCGTCGGGGTTTCGATCTCGACGAAGTCCTGCGCGTGCAGCACCTCGCGGGCGGCGCGGCTGACCTCGCTGCGCAGCCGCATGGCCGCGGCCGGGCCGCTGCGGCGCAGGTCGAGGTAGCGGTGCTTGAGGCGGATCTCTTCGCCGACGTCGACGCGGTCGTCGATCGGGAACGGCAGCGGCGCGGCTTCGGAGAGCACCTCGAGCTGGGTCGCGAGGACCTCGATCTCGCCGGTGGGGATCTCGGCGTTGGCGTTGCCCTCGGGGCGCTTCGCGACCTCGCCGACGATCTTGACGCAGAACTCCGAGCGCAGCGCGTGGGCGCGCTCGGCCATCTCGCCCTCGCGGAAGACGACCTGGGCGACGCCGCTGGCATCGCGGAGGTCGATGAAGATGACGCCGCCGTGATCGCGCCGCCGGGCCACCCATCCGGTGAGGGTGACGGTCTGTCCGGCCTGCCCGGCACGCAGGGTGCCGGCGTTGTGAGTGCGGAGCACTGCGACTGCTCTCCTTCGACATGGGTTCTCGCTGCCCGGAAAGGCTAACGAACCACCCAGCGTACGACGTCGGCAGGCTCGCCCGGCAGCGGTGTCCCCCCTCCCCGGACGTCTTGAATGACTCATTCATGGCGTCGGAGGTCATGAATGAGTCATTCAAGACGCCGCCGGGAGACGCGGAGTGGTCAGAGGACGTACTTGGGCCGGGTCTCCAGCGCCGCCACCAGGCGGTGGGCCTGGGCCAGGTAGGCCGCCACCTGGTAGATGCGCCCGGCCGGGTGCGCCACCAGCCAGCTCGCCGCCGCGCTGGCGGAGGCGAAGAACGGCTGGCCCGCGCAGGCCATCGCGTCGGCCCCGTCGAGCCCGAACCCGAGGTCGACCGCCGCGACCACCGCCGTCGGCGGGTCGACCAGGAGGATCGCCCGGGACACCAGCTCGATGCGGATGCGCGTCCCGGTGACCGGGCAGATGGCGGCCGCGTGCACGCGCTCGCCGGTCGCGATGGCCAGGAGGAACAGGTCGACCGTGCCGTCCGGGCCCGCGCCGAGGGTGCCCTCGGCCGGTTCGAGGCGGTGGTGGGCGCCGCGGGGAGCCGGGCCCGTCGACACGAGGTCGCGGTGCAGGGTGAACCCGATCAGTTCGACCAGGCGCCGGGCCTCGGCCGGGGTGACGCCGACGGTCGCGGCGAGCCGGTCGACGCCGACCGGGTGCCGGCCGGCCCGGGTCAGCTTCAGCGCGGCCCAGGCGAGCCGGGCGGCTGCGACACGATCGGTCTGCGAAGTCGTCATCGTCCGGCTCCTTTCGGGATCGATCCCTTCGACGTTAGGCGCCGGTGAGGCAGGGCGACAACGACACGATCGGACATTTTGCCGCAAACCGAAGACACCGGGACACAAACGCCCCGAACGGCCCAGTACGTCACCCGCCGGGTCCACAAGGGACTTCAGAGCAGGCGCAGCTGCTCCGCGGGCGCGGCCTCGGCCGCCGGCAGTTCGGGACCGCGCACGTCGAGACCGGGCTTGCGGTCCAGGCCGTGCCGCCGCAGCAGCGGCCCGACCCGCTCCGCGAGCCCCTCCCGGTAGGCCTTCCGCACGTAACTGCCCCGCGCGTACAGCTCCCGGTACCGCGGGACGAGCTCCGGGTGCGAGCCCGCCAGCCAGCGGCCGAACCACTCCCGCGCCCCGGGCCGCAGGTGCAGCGCGAACGCCGTGACGCTCGTCGCGCCGACGTCGGCGAGCTGGGCGAAGAGCGCGTCCAGCGCCTCCTCGGAGTCGGTCAGCCACGGGAGCACCGGCGCCACCAGCACCGAGCACGGCAGCCCGGCCTCGCGCGCCTTGCGGACCAGCTCCAGCCGCGCCCGCGGGCTCGGGGTACCGGGTTCGAGGCGGTGCTGCAGCTCCTCGTCGAGCAGCGCGATCGACACCGCGAGCCCCACCGGCACGTCCCGGGCGACGTCGCGCAGCAGCGGCAGGTCCCGGGCCAGCACCGTACCCTTGGTCAGCACCGACAGCGGCGTGCCGGACCTCGCCAGTGCGGTGATGATGCCCGGCATCAGCCGATAGCGGCCCTCGGCGCGCTGGTAGGGGTCGGTGTTGGTGCCCATCGCGACGTGCTCCCGCCGCCACGACGGCTTCTTCAGCTGCGCGGCCAGCACCTGCGGGGCGTTGATCTTGACGACGACCTGTGTGTCGAAGTCGCGGCCGGCGTCGAAGTCGAGGTAGGTGTGGGTGTTCCGGGCGAAGCAGTTGTGCGAGACCATGCCGTCGGCCACGAAGTCGCCGGTGCCGGTGGTGATGTCGAACAGCGGCAGCTGCAGGCCGAGCGGTTCGATCGCCTCCACGCGGCGGCGGCTCGCACCGATCGCCGCGCCTTCGAGCGACCGCTTCCACGGCACGGCGGGGTTGCTCACGTGGAAGAACCGCAGCACCTCGGCGACCCCGCCGAGCAGCCGGACCTCCTGGCGCGTCGGGAACTTCGGCACCTCGTCGAGCTGGTGGGCGAAGCCGAACCGGGCGAGCGCGGCGGTGAAGGCGTCGGCGATCTCGGGCTCGTCGTGCGCGACCGCGAGGACGCCCCGGCCGTAATCGCCAGCGAGGTCGAAGACGCCGGCGAGGAACCCGCGCTGCCAGTGGGCGTCCGGATCCGGCGGTACCTTGAGAAAACCGACCGACGCCCCGAAGTCCGGCAGGTATTCCAGCGCCCGCGCGGCGGCGTCCGGCTCCGCGGCGAACCCGCCGGAGCGCAGCATCCCGCACAGGTAGCCGGCCCGGTAGCCGAGCGTCTCGTCCGGCGTCGGCGCGAACCGGCCGACCCCGATCAGCTCGGTGCCGGGCTCCAGGTGCGGCCGCTGGGCGGCGCCGAACTTGCTGCCGGTGACGTGTTTCCAGCCCTTGCTCGTGAGGAACCGGTGATCGCCGCCGGCCACGAGCCGGGTGCCGTCTTCGAGGGTCACGCGGTAGGCGGCGCGCAGCGTGGTCCAGTGCGCCTCGACCCGGGTCGGCACCAGCCGCCGGGACGCACCGTGGCCCCGGGTGCCGTAGATCTCGTCGCCGACCTTCAGATCGGACAACGCCTTCGTGCGGCCGTCGGCCATCAGGATCCGGGTGCCGCCTTCGAGGCAGTAGGTGCAGGCGTGCGAGCAGCCGCGGTAGGGGTTGACGGTCCAGCCGAAGGGCACCTCGGAGCCGGCGGGCACCTTGTTCAGCACCGACCGCGCGTGCACCTCGTGAAAGGTGACGCCGTCGAATTCCGGTGACCGCACCGATCGCACCAGGCCCTCGAGCCCGGGCAGTGCCGGTTCACCCTCCCCTGTCCGCTGCCGATCCCATCGCACGGCGTCAGTCGAACATATGTTCTAGACGAGTGTCAAACCGGTTCGGGACAGGCGGATCACGTGGTGCCGGTGGTGCGCATGGGACCGTAGGGACGCCGGTCCAGGAACGCCGGCTCCAGCACGCTCGCCCGGTACGCGGCGACGGCCTGCGGGGCCCGCTTGCCGGAGTCTGTTTCGCCTGGCGGCGGCGGCGTAGGCGGGTCGACCTCCGGCGGCGCGATCCACCGCGCCGCGGCCATGTGCGGCCGCGGGCCGCCTCAGGAGAAGCGCTCCAGCGCCCGGATCTTGTTGGTCGCGTCCAGGGCCGCCACCTTGTACGCCTCCGAAAGCGTCGGGTAGTTGAACACCGCGTCGACGAGATAGTCGACCGTGCCGCCGCAGCCCATCACCGCCTGTCCGATGTGGACCAGGTCGGTCGCGCCCGTGCCGAACACGTGGACGCCCAGCAGCTTGCGGTCCGTCGTGGACACCAGCAGCTTCAGCATCCCGTAGCTGTCGCCGGTGATCTGGCCGCGCGCCAGTTCGCGGTACCGCGCGATGCCGACCTCGTACGGCACCGACGACGACGTCAGCTGGGCCTCGGTCGCGCCGACGTAGGAGATCTCCGGGATCGTGTAGATGCCGATCGGCTGCAGCGCGCCCAGCTCGTGCGCCGGCTCGCCGAACGCGTGGTAGGCCGCGAGCCTGCCCTGGTCCATCGACGTCGCCGCCAGTGCCGGGAAGCCGATCACGTCGCCGACCGCGTAGATGTGCGGCACCGGGGTGCGGTAGTTCTCGTCGACCACCAGCCGGCCGCGCTCGTCCGCGGCCAGGCCCGCCGCCTCCAGGTTGAGCTCGCCGGTCATGCCCTGGCGGCCGGCCGAGTACATGACGCCGTCGGCCGGGATGCGCTTGCCGCTGACCAGCGTCGTGATGGTCGCGTGGTCGGACACCGCCACGTCCGCGACCTTCTCGCCGAAGCGGAACGTGACGCCGAGGTCGCGCAGCTGGAACTTGAGCGACTCGACGATCTCCGGGTCGCAGAAGTCGAGCATGTGCTCGCGCTGCTCGACCACGGTGACCCGCGAACCGAGGGCGGCGAACATCGACGCGTATTCGATCCCGATCACCCCGGCGCCCACCACGACCAGCGACGACGGGATCTGCTCGAGCCGCAGGATCTCGTCGGAGTCGAGCACCCGGGCGGCGTCGAAGTCGACCTGCTTCGGGCGCGCGGGCCGGGTGCCGGTGGCGATCACGACGTGGTCGGCCGACAGCGTCCGCCGGTCGCCGCGGTGCCGGCCTTCGACCAGCACGGTGTGCGGGTCGGCGAACGAGCCGATGCCGTCGACCAGGTCGATGTGGTTGCGCATCAGCTGCGCGCGCACGACCTGGACCTCGCGCCCGACCACGTGCTGGGTGCGGGCGAGCAGGTCGGCGATGGTGATGTCCTGCTTGACGCGGTAGCTCGCGCCGTAGAGCTCGCGCTGGTTCATGCCGGTCAGGTAGAGCACGGCTTCGCGCAGCGTCTTGGACGGGATCGTGCCGGTGTTGACGCACACCCCGCCGACCATGTCGTGCCGGTCGATGACCGCCACCTTCTTGCCGAGCTTCGCCGCGGCGATCGCGGCCTTCTGCCCGCCGGGGCCCGAACCGATGACGATGAGGTCGTACTCGTGCTCGCTCACGACGTCGAGCCTGCGCACCCGGCGGTCCCGGCGCAACCCCCGGCCGGTGAAGATCCGCGCACGGCCCCGCCGAAGGGCTAGCGTATCCGGGTGCTGCGCGTCGCACTGCTGGGCGAGCAGGTGATCGCCGACGACGAGTCCGGCGCCGTGCTGACGCGGTCGCCGCGGTCGGTCGCGCTCGTGGCCCACCTCGTCCTGCACGCCGGCCGGGCGCAGCCCCGGCGCCTGCTCGCCGGGCTGTTCTGGCCGGATTCCACCGACGCGCAGGCGCTGACCAACCTCCGCCGCGAGCTGCACCAGCTGCGCCGCGTGCTCGGCGACCCGCCCTCGCTGACGGTCACCGGGCAGGACCTGTGCTGGCAGGATTCGCCGACGAGCCGCGTGGACGTCCGGGAGTTCACCGTCGCCCACCGGGCCGCGCTGGCCGCCGGGGCACCCGGGGAAGCCGTCGGCCACGCCCGGGCCGCGCTCGCGGCCTACCGCGGCGAACTGCTGCCCGGCCTGGCTGAGGACTGGGTCCTGGCCGCCCGCGCCGAACTCGAACGCCAGTGCGTCGAGCTGTGCGACCTGATCGGCCGGACGCCGTCGGACGACCCTGTCACCGCGGTCGCCGCGGCCCGCCGCCGGATCGCGCTGCGCCCCCTCGAAGAGACCGGTTACCGGACGCTGATGGAGCTGCAGGCCGAAGCCGGGGACCGGGCGGGCGCGGTCAGCACCTACCACCGGTGCGCGTCGGTCCTGGAGCGCGAACTCGGCGTCGTCCCGGCCGAGCCGACGCGCGCGGCGCTGCGGCGGCTGCTGGCCCGGCCGGACCACGAGCCCCGGCGGCCGGCCGCACCCGGGCTCGTCGGCCGCGCCGATGAGCTGGCCCGGCTCGGCGAGCTCTGGCGGACGGCCGCGGCGGGCCGCGCCGGGCTCGTCCTCGTGCGCGGGGACGCCGGGGTCGGCAAGACCCGGCTGGTGCGCGAGCTGGCCGGAACGGCCCGCGCCGAGGGTGCGGTCGTGGCCGCCGGCCGGTGCTTCGGCACGCCGGGCCGGCTCCCGCTGGCGCCGGTGGCCGACTGGCTGCGCACCCCGGCCGTGCAGAAGGCGGCGGCGTCGCTGGACCCGGTGTGGCGCGCCGAGGTCGACCGGCTGCTGCCGGGCACCCGGACGGCCGGCGGCGGGCACGTGGCCGTCGAAGCCTGGCAGCGCCTGCGGTTCTTCGAGGGACTGGCCCGGGCGCTCACCGCCGGCGGCCGGCCGGTCCTGCTGGTGCTCGACAACGCGCAGTGGTGCGACGAAGAGACGGGCGCGTTCCTCACCTTCTGCCTCGGCCTGCTGCCGGACGCGCCACTGCTGGTCGCCGCGACCCTGCGCGACGGCGACCCCGCCCGGGGCGGCGCGGCCTGGACGGCCCAGCTGCGCGACGACGGCAGGCTGACCGAGCTGCCGCTGCGCCCGTTCGACGCCGACGGCACGGCCCGCCTCGGCGAAGCGGTCGCCGGGCGCCCACTGTCCACTTCGGACCGTGACCTGCTGCACGCGGCCACCGGCGGTTACCCCCTCTACGTCGTCGAAGCCTTGCGGGCGCACGATTCCCCGCCCGCCGAGGGGCTGGCCGCCGTGCTGCGGACGCGGCTGGAGCAACCGGGCCCGGCCGCCCGCGAGATCGCCGGGCTCGCCGCCGCGGCCGGCCGGGACGTCACCCTCGAGCTGCTCACCGAGGCGAGCGACCTCGATGCGGACACCGTCGTCGACGCCGTCGACGAGCTGTGGCGCCGCCGGATCGTGCGCGAGTCCGGCGGCAGCTACGACTTCACCCACGACCTGCTGCGCGAGACCGCTTACCAGCAGGTCAGCCCGCCGCGGCGGTGGCTGCTGCACCGGCGGCTGGCCCAGGGCCTTGAGCTGCTGCACGCCGGGGACACCGACGCCGTGGCGGCGCAGCTGGCCGAGCAGTACGCCCGCGGCGGCCGCCCGGACCGCGCCGTCGCCCACTACCGGCGGGCGGCCGCCGTCGCCGCGGGCACGTTCGCCCACGCCGAGGCGATCCGGCTGCTGCGGGAAGCCCTGGACCTCGTCCGCGCCCGCCCGGCGAGCGGCAACCGCGACCGGGACGAGCTGGCCGTCCTCGAAGCGCTCGCCGGTCCCCTCAACGCCCACCAGGGCTACGCGTCCCCCGAGCTGCAGCACACCTTGGAGCGTTCGCTCGCGCTCGCCGAATCGCTGGGCGACGCCGAGGCCGCGCTCACCGCGCTGCTGGAGCTGTGGTCGTCACGGTTCGTCCAGGGCCGGACGGTCCAGGCCCACGAGGCGGCCGAGCGCGCCCTCGGGCTCCTCGCGCCGGGCACGAGCGCCGCGCAGGGCGGGTCCGCGCACTTCATCGTCGCGGGGTCGTCGCTGAGTCTCGGGCACGACCCGGCCGAGGCGCTGCGGCACTTCGACCTGGGCGCCGAACGCACGCGCGGCGCGTCGTCGTGGCCGATCGGCACCCGCCCGGACGTCCACGGACCGGCCTGGGCGGCGCACGCCCACTGGCTGCTCGGGCACGGGGACGCGGCCGTGGCGTCCGGTGCCGGGGCGATCGCCCTCGCCCGCCGGATCGACCACCCGTACAGCCTGGCCATCGCGCTGGCGTACGCCGGGATCACCCACCAGATGTGCCGCGACCGCCGGGCACTCGGGACGGCGGTGGCCGAGCTGACGGCGCTGTGCGACCGGTACGGCTTCGCGTACTACCGCGAGTGGGCGCTGCTCCTGGGCGGCTGGGCCCGCGGCGGTGCGGCCGGGCTGGCCGCCGCGCAGGAGGGCGTCGCGAACCTGAAGGCGGAGGGAGCGTTCGCCCGGATGCCGTACTGGCTTTCGCTGGTCGCCGAGCTGTCGGCCCCGGAGGCGGCCCGCGCGACGCTGGACGCGGCGCTGGCGGCCGGTGAAGCCCGTGACGACCGCTGGTGGCTGCCGGAGGTCCTGCGGCTGCGGGCGGCGTACGACGCCGATCCGCGGCCCCGGCTGCGGGCGGCGGCGGAGCTGGCCCGCGCCCAGGGCAGCACCGCCCTGCGGCGGCGGGCGGAGGCGGACCTGGGTGTGGTGGCCCCGTCCTGACCGGGGCGAACGGACCGAACGCTGCGCGAACGCCGGCTGCTTACGTTCCCTCCGGTACCGCAAATCCGAGAGGGAACCCACCATGACCACCACCGCCTTGCCGCACGAGGAACTGGCCGCCACGCTGCGCGGCGACCTCGTCACACCGGCCGACCCTGGCTACGACCAGGCCCGCGCCGTCTACAACGCCATGATCGACAAGCGGCCCGCGGCGATCGCCTACTGCCGCGACGCGGCCGACGTCGTCGCCTGCGTCCGCTACGGCCGCGCCCAGGGCCTCGACCTCGCGGTGCGCGGCGGCGGCCACAACGCGGGCGGCCTCGGCGTCGCCGATGGAGCGCTCGTCATCGACCTGTCCCGCCTGCGCAGCACCACCGTCGACCCGGTGCACCACACCGTCCGCGCCGACGCCGGCTGCACCTGGGGCGACGTCGACCACGCCACGGTCGCGTTCGGCATGGCGACCCCGTCGGGCATCGTCGCGTCCACCGGCGTCGCGGGCTTGACCCTCGGCGGCGGCATCGGCTACCTGGCCCGCCGCTTCGGCCTGACGGTGGACAACCTGCTCGGCGCGGACGTCGTCCTGGCCGACGGCACCTTCGCGCACGCATCGGAGTCCGAGCACGCCGACCTGTTCTGGGCGTTGCGCGGCGGCGGCGGCAACTTCGGCGTCGTCACCTCGTTCACGTTCCGCTGCCACGACATCGGCGAGCACGGCGTGGTCATCGGCGGCCCGGTGCTGTACGACCTGGCCGACACCCCGGACGTGCTGCGCTGGTACCGCGAGCTGCTGCCGTCGCTGCCCGAGGAGCTGAACGGCTGGTTCGGTTTGCTGACGGTGCCGCCCGCACCACCGTTCCCGGAGCAGCTGTGGGGCCGCAAGGCGTGCGGAATCGTCTGGTGTTACACGGGATCCCACGACAAGGCGGAGGAAGTGCTGGAACCGGTCCGCTCGTTCGGCACGCCCCTGCTGGTCGGCCTGCAGAGCATGCCCTATACGGCGTTGCAGGGAGCGTTCGACGCACTGTACCCGGCCGGCTTGCAGTGGTACTGGCGAGCGGACGTCTTCCACGAGATCTCGGACGAGGCAATCGACATCCACCTCAAGCACGGCGAGAAACTCCCGACAATGCACTCGTCGATGCACCTGTACCCGATCGACGGCGCGGCGAGCCGAGTCGCCCCGGACGCAATGGCGTTCCCCCACCGATCGGGCGGCTGGTCGGGCGTGATCGTGGGAGTCGATCCCGCCCCGGAGAAGGCTGAAGCCATCGCACAGTGGACCCGCGACTACTGGGAGGAACTGCACCCGACATCGGCGGGAGGAGCGTACGTGAACTTCATGATGGAGGAGGGCCAGGACCGCGTACAGGCATCCTACCGAGGCAACTACGACAGGCTGGCAGCGGTGAAGCGAAGGTACGACCCGGAGAACGTCTTCCACATCAACCAGAACATCCGCCCAAAGTAAGCATTCCGGCCCAACGAAAAACGGCAAGCCGCACGCAAGAACCAGCCCCACGGGGGCACCCGGACCCCCCGCAACCCCGATCCGAAGCCAAAACACGGACGGCGGCAGCCGCCGGCCGTAGTCACAATGACGGCTTCGGGGTGGCGGAACCCAGCAAGGCCTTGGCGGAACGAGCAAGAACAATCAAGACCGCAGCGAACCCCGCAGCCGCTGCCAGTCGGTAACCGACTCCAAACCGGACTCGATCTCCTCGGTCAGCAAAGCAGAAAGCTGCGCAGCAACATCCACCCCCAACAACTCCCCAACCCGCTCCAAAAGCGACAAAGCCTCCCAAGGCGAACCCGCCAAGGCCCCGGCAGAAACCCCAGCCTCCGGCGCCACCAGACCTTCTTCCAACCCGAACCGCCCAGCAGCCAACAGCGCCGCAACCACAAGATGCGGCTGAGCATCCGCACCGGCAAACCGAAACTCCAGCCGCCGGTTGTCCGCCGCCCCGGCCACCCGCACCGCGGCAGTCCGGTCATCATGCCCCCACCGAACCTCCCGCGGCGAGAACGGCGCCGTCCGCAGCCGCACATAGGAGTTCCACGTCGGCGCCCACACCGCCGTCAACGCCCGGGCATCGCGCAGAACACCGGCCAGGAACCCACCCAGCAGATCCGGCTCCGAACCGTCCACAGCGGACAGCGACAAATGCACGTGCCCGGAATTCCCCTGCCCGACCGAAGGCGCAGCCAAATAGTCCGCCGTAACGCCATGACGAGCCGCCGCCCGCCGCACGATCAGCTGCTGCAGCAGAACGTCGTCACAAGCGGCCAAAGCATCACGGTGGCGCAGCACGATCTCGTACTGCCCCGGGTGGCACTCGGCCCGCGCGGACTCGACACCGAGCCCGGCCTCGGCCAGGTCCGTCCGCAGGTCGCGCAGCAGCGGTGCCAGCCGTTCGGTGCCGCCGAGGGCGTAGTCGACGCCGTGCGCCGTGAGCGGCGCGCCGAGGGAGTCCCGGAACACGACCTCGTGCTCGATGCCGACCGAGGGCACCAGGCCGAGTCCCTCCAGCGCCGCGAGCTGCCCGCGCAGCACCTCCCGCGGCGCCAGTTCGGCGGCGGCCCCGGACGGCCACTCGGCGTCGCCCACGACCGCCCACGTCCGGTCGCCCAGCGGGATCGCCGAAGCCGCGTCCGGCCGCACCCGCAGGTCGCCGAAGCCCTCGAGGTACCCGCCCAGCACGCCGGACGCCGGCAGCGGATCGCGCGACGGCGTCCACGCGAAGACGTAGCTGCAGACGCCGTAGCCGTCTTCGAGCACCGAAGCGGCGAACGGCGCGGCGAGCTCCACCGCGGCGAACCGGGCGTGCGGGTCGGGCACCAGCAGGAGCAGCCGGGCGCCGTCCTCGGCGAGCACGCCGCGCAGCACCGTCTCGCCCGCGGTGGCCGCCGCGCGCCGGGCGGCCAGGGATCGCGGGCCGGCCGGCCGCGCGAACGCCGTCACCAGGCGCCGCCCGGATCCGGGGCGTGCAGCGGGTTCGGCACCCGGCCCCAGCGGACGTCGAATTCGTCGTCGCGCTCCACCTTGTCGAAGCCCTGCCCGGCGAAGTGCTCGCGGTTGAGCGTCACGCGCTCGACGCCCGGGGCGAACAGGCGGCAGGCGTCGAAGCGCGCGGCCACGTCCGGGTTCTCCTCCCGGTAGCGGCCGGCGATCTCCCGGACCGGCGCCCAGAACGCCGCCCGCGGCAGGCCCAGCTCGTCGAGCAGGACCTCGGCCCAGAACCGGAACTGACCGGAGAACACCGAGCTGAACAGCGACTGGGCCAGCAGGTGCGCGGGCCAGCGCAGCATGTCCGCCGCCGCCTCGGGCGGCAGCGACTCGTAGCTTTCCAGCGGCTCGTCGAGCAGGTCGACACCTTGCGCGAAGTCCTTGATCAGCACCCGCTGCGGGACCCCGGCGGTGTCGACGACCAGGACGAGGTTCTGGCCGTGCGGGCAGAACCCGACGCCGTGGCGCAGCAGCCACTGCAGCAACGGCGTGAGGAGCAGATCGAACAGCCGGGTCAGCCAGCTCGTGACGTCCCCGCCGCCGATCAGGTGCGCCAGCATCGAGACGCCGTCGGGGCCGCGGTACGGCAGGGCGGCGAACGAGATCGCGCGCTCCCCCGCCGCGAGCCGGATGGGCTCGCGCCACAGCGCGCCCAGGGTTTCGTGGAACCGGTACGGCAGTTCCTCGAGGTGCCCGAACAGCGGGTGCCGCACCGACACGCTCGCCACTTCGCCGAGCAGCCCGAACCGGTACGTCTCCGTCAGCAGCGGGTCGCCCGCGCCGATCCGGCGCAGCCACGTCGTCACCGACGGCCCGGCGAGGGTGGCCGCGGAGTTGAGCCCGCGGTAGACCAGCGTGTTGCGCACGGACACGGCGGTCTTGACGTCGTGGCGGCCGGGGGTGCTCACGTTGGCCAGGGTCCGGACCGTCTGGTGCGGCCGGTAGGCGTCGGCGCTCTCCCCGAGGTCGATCACGACGCCGGTGGCGAGCTCGGCGGCGTAGAGCGTGCCGAGGATTTCGTCGGCCTGCCACGGGTGCACGGGCACCCAGACGTAGTCCTCCGGTGCCTTCGCGGCGAACTCTTCGCGCTGTTCGCCGAGTTCGGCGGCCAGCAGCGCGTCCCGGCTCAGCTCGCCGACGCAGCGGAACTCGGCGTGGTCCGGGTGCACGGCGAACCAGCGCAGCCGGAGGTCCGCGCCCGCCTCCGGGGCGTACCGGGCCCGGTCGCGTGCGGAGAACCCGACGCGGCCCTTGTTGAGCACGAGCCGCGGGTGGCCGGTGAGGTGCCCGTCCGCGACGTCGTAGTCCATCGTGGACAGTTCGGCCGCGGTCGGGGCGCGCCGCAGGCGGGCGGCCTCGTTGGCGACCGTCGAGGTCAGCTCGGCGAGCACGTCGGCGAGCCGCAGCCCGCTCAGGCCCAGGACCGCGCGGGCGTCCACGACGAGCGTGCGCGGGTCGATGACCGGTTCGCCGGACCGGCGCGCGCTGCCCGGTTCGACCGTCCAGGCGTCGAACGCGCCCCGCCGGGCCCGGAACGTGTAGCGGGCGCCCGGCAGCTCCAGCCGGTACTCCTCGCCGTCGGCGACCGGCTCCAGCATGTGCTCGTAGGACAGTTCGCCGAGCATCTTGTGCGTGATCAGGGCGCCGGCCGCGCGCCAGGCGGCCGCCTCATCCAGGGTCACTTGTCCTCCAGGCCGAACGTGGTGAACGCGGTGCGGTCGGGCAGCTCGTGCACGGACTTGCCGCACACGGCGTTGAGGATCACGGCCGCCCGCCACGCGCCGAGACCGAGGTCGGGGGCGCCCGGCCCGTGCGTGTGCCGTTCGGCGTTCTGCACGAACAGCGACCCGGGCACGCCGAGCGCGACGCGGTAGTCCGCGCCGACTTCCAGGCGGCCCCGCCCGTCGCGGCGGACGGCGTCGCCGAGCCCGGCCAGCAGCGGCCCGGTCGGCGCCTCCGCGTACCCGGTGGCCGCGACGACGGCGTCGGTGCGCAGGGTGGCGTCGCGGCCCTGCTGCGCGTGCCGGACGCCGAGTTCGATCGCGCCGTCCACTGTGGACGCCGAGACGACTTCGACACCGGGGGTGAGCACAGCCCCCGGTGGCCCGGTGATGCTGCGGCGGTAGAGCTCGTCGTGGATCGCGCCGATCGTTTCGGTGTCGATGCCCTTGTAGAGCTGCCACTGCGTGGGCAGCAGCCGGTCGCGCACGGCTTCGGGCAGGCCGTGGAAGTACGCGGTGTAGTCGGGCGTGAACTGCTCGAGACCGAGTTTCGAGTACTCCATCGGCGCGAACGCGGGCGTCCGGGCGAGCCAGCGCAGTCCGTCCACAGTGGAGCGCGACCGCAGCAGGTCGAGCACGACTTCGGCCCCCGATTGCCCGGAGCCGACGACCGTGACATTGCCGGCGGCGAGGAGTTCGTCCCGGTGCGTCAGGTAGTCGGCCGAGTGCAGCGCCAGGACGCCGGGATCGGCGACGACGTCCCGCAGGGGCGCCGGGACCGACGGCACCGAGCCGACGCCGAGCACGACGTGGTCCGCGAGCACGGGTTCGGTCCCGGCGATGGTGAGTTCGAAAGCGTCGCCGGCCCAGCGGATCCCGGTCACCTCGTGCCCGAAGTGGCACGAGGGCAGCCGCGCGGCGGCCCAGCGGCCGTAGTCGTCGTACTCCGCGCGCAGCGGGTGGAACCGCTCGGCGAAGTAGAACGGCAGCAGGCGGCCGCGGTCGCGCAGGTAGTTGAGGAAGGAGAACGGGTTCGTCGGATCGACCAGCGTCACCAGGTCGGCCAGGAACGGCACCTGCAGCGTCGCGCCCTCGACGAGCAGGCCGGGGTGCCAGCGAAACTCCGGGCGGGCGTCGAAGAAGGTGGCGTCGAGGCCGTCGACCCCGGCGGCCAGCGCCGCGAGCGAGAGGTTGAACGGCCCGATCCCGACGCCGGCGAGGTGGTGGCGCCTCACGAAGCGACCGGGCTTTCCCGGCCGGCCACGAGCTCGGCGCCGGCGGTGGCGGCGATCCGGTCGAGCAACGGGAGGTAGTCGGCGGCGGTGGCGTGCGGGTGCAGCAGCGTCAGCTTGAGCCACAGCTGGTTCGCGCCGCCGGGCCCGGTCGGCAGCGCGGCCCGGCCGATGACGGCGGTGCCCGCTTCGAGGAGGGCGCGGCGGACGCGCGCGACGAGCTCGTCGCCGCCCGCCTCGTCGGCGACGACCGGCCGCAGGACCACGGTGGACAGTTCGGGCGGGCCCCAGAGCCGCAGGCCGGGGTGCTCGTCGACGCGCCGGGCGACCTCGGTGGCGGTGGCGCAGCAGCGTTCGACGAGCGCACCGAGGCCGTCGGTGCCGAGCGCGTGCACGGTGACGGCCATCCGGAAGGCGTCCGGCCGCCGCGACGTCCGGATCGAGCGGCCGAGCAGGTCCGGCAGGCCGGCTTCGGTGTCGTCGTCGGCGTTGAGGTACTCGGCGCGGACGGTGAGAGCGCCGAGATCGGCGGCTTCGCGGGCGGCGAACAGCCCGGCGGCGACCGGCTGCCAGCCGAACTTGTGCAGGTCGAGCGCCACAGAGTCGGCGCGGTCGAGCCCGTCGAGTTTGGACTTCAGCGTCTCGCTGCACAGGGCCATGCCACCGTAGGCCGCGTCGACGTGCAGCCGGGCGTTGTTTTGGTGGCAGATCCGGGCGATTTCGGGCAGCGGGTCGAGGGTGCCGGTGTTGGTGGTCCCGGCGGTGGCGACGACGACGCAGCCGGGGGTGAGGATCTTGTCGAGCGCATCGGGCAGCAGCCGGTCGCCGTCACAAGGGACGACGATCGGGACGGGCAGGCCGAGCAGCCAGGCGGCGCGGGCGACGCTGTGGTGGGCGTTGGCCCCGCAGACGGGCTGGACGACGCCGTTTTCGCGGGCGAGGAGCAGGCCGAGGAGGTTGGATTCGGTCCCGCCGGTGGTCACGACGGCGTCGGGGTGATCAGCGTCGGGGTAGCACAACCGGGCGATCCCGGTGGTGAATTCCCGTTCGAGCTCACTGGCGACGGGCGCTTGGTCCCATGAGTCCATGGAGGGGTTGAGCGCACTGGCGACAACATCGGCGGCCACGGCCACGGCGAGGGGCGGGCAGTGCAGGTGGGCGGCACAGGCAGGATCGGCGGGATCCGCAGAGCCGGCGGCGAGCAGGCGGCTGAGTTGTCCGAGCGCGGCTTCGGCACCGACGCCCCGGCGGGGCAGGGCACCATTCCCGGCGGCTGGGGCGGGTCCCGGCATCGCGGCAGCGGGCGCCTGGCCACCTGGCCCGGCGGCTGGATTGGGTGCGGGTGCGGCCCGGTGCAACTCCGCGGACCCGACATCCGAGCTCCCCGATTCACCACCCCCGGCGGCGCCTTCATCGGCCGCCGCCGGGGCGGGCTCGCCACGCTCCGCCACCAGCGCCGCCGCCACCGCGGCCGGGCCGCCCGCCGGGACCGGGCCGCCGCGCTCGGCCACTCCGGCCGCCATTCCGCGCAGGGCCACCGGGATCAGCTCGCCGAGCCGGTCCGCGCCGCCGTGGCCTCCGGCCAGCCCGTCTGCCCGCATGTGCCCGCCTTCCTTAGGGTTGCCTTGCCTACGCTGAGCAACAGTACGGCGACCGATGGCTGCCTGTCATCCCCGTCCAGCATGCTCGACCGGGTGGCGGCGACGCGTCGGCCATCGGGAGTAGGTTCACCGCGAGGAGGAGGTGATCGGCGTGCCCCGGTGGGACGTCCTGCTGGCCATCGCCGCCGGCGGCGCGCTCGGCAGTCTCGCCCGCTACGGCCTGTCGGTCGCCATCCCGCACGCGCGCGGCGAGTTCGCCGTCGCCACGCTGCTCACCAACGCGCTCGGCTGCCTGCTCATCGGCGTCCTGATGGCGGTCCTGACGACCACCGCGCGCCCCCACCACCTGCTCCGGCCGTTCCTCGGCGTCGGGATCCTCGGCGGCTTCACCACCTTCTCCACGTTCGTGACCGACACCCTCGACGCCGCGACGACCGGGCGGCTCGTGGGATCCTTGGCCTACCTGGCCGCGTCGGTGGTGCTGTGCCTGACGGCGGTCGCGGCCGGCCTGGCAGCGACGCGCGTGGTGCGGAAGGGACGCTGATGGACGGACTGCACACCCGCCTGACGATCTACCTCGGCGAAGACGACCACTGGCACCACAAGCCGCTCTACCACGAGATCGTCCGCCGGGCCCGCGACGCGGGTCTCGCGGGCGCTTCGGTACTTCGCGGCGTCGAGGGCTACGGCGCTTCGTCGCTGATCCACACCACGCGGATCCTGTCCCTGTCGGAGGACCTGCCGGTGGTCATCGTGATCATCGACGAAGAGGCGAAGCTGCGGGCGTTCCTGCCCCAGCTGGACGAGCTGATCGGCCAAGGGCTGGTGACGCTCGACCAGGTCGAAGTGGTCCGTCACGTGGGGCGGGCGGAGTGACGCCGGTCCTGGTGGCCCTGGGCGGAGCGGCGGGGTCGGTCCTGCGCTACCTGACCGACCGGAAGGTCCAGCAGTGGCGTGACTCGCCGTTCCCGTTCGGCACGCTGACGGTGAACATCGCGGGCTCGTTCCTCCTGGGTTTCCTGAGCGGCTGGCTCCTGCACGGCGCGGAGCCGTCGTCGGTGCGCGCGCTGGTGGCGGTGGGCTTCTGCGGCGGCCTGACGACGTTCTCGACGTTCGGCTACGAGACGGTCCGGCTGTTCCTGGAGAAAACGCGGCTGTACGCGGTGCTGAACGTGCTGGTGACGGTGGCCGCGGGCGTGGCCTCGGGCGGTCTCGGCCTGCTGCTGGCCACCGTCACCTTCACCTGAAGCGTCAGCGCGGCGCCAACCCGCGCACCTGCTCGAACGGGTCCTCCCCGGTCGGCAGCAGGGCGATGATCGGCGTCGTCAGCCCATTGTCCACATAGGACTGAACCTGTTCCCGGCAGGAGTCCACGCTGCCGTGGATCACCAGTTCGTCCACCACCGAATCCGGGATCACCTGGTTCGCCTTCTGCCGGTCGCCGGCCGCCCAGGCCTCGTGCATCGGGGCCAGCGCCTCGCCGCGGCCCAGCCACTCGTGGAACGCCGCGTACACCGGGACCGTCAGGTAGCTCGAGATCAGCATCCGGCCCAGACCCCGCGCCGCCTCGGCGTCCTCCGTCGGGCAGACGAAGATCCGGGCCGCCAGCTCGACGTCCGGGCCGACGACGGAACGCACCTGGGGTACGTCCGAAGCCGCCAGCCAGTTCGTGATCGCGCCGTCGGCCTCGCGCGCCGCCAACCGCAGCATGCCCGGACGCAGGGCCGCCAGCATGATCGACGGCGGCGGGTCCGTGGGCCGCTCCAGCCGGAACTTCGACACCGCGAACGTCTCGTACTTCTCGCTGACCTTCTCGCCCGCCAGCGCCGAACGCAGGAAGCGCAGCGTGTCCCGGGAGCGCGCGAACGGCTCGTCGAAGGAAGCCGCGTTCCACTGGGAGACGATCACCGGCGAAGACGCGCCGATGCCGAGGACGAACCGGCCCGGGGCCAGCTCCGCGACCGTTGCCGCCTGCATCGCCAGCAGGCCCGGGCCGCGCGTGTACACCGGCACGATCGCCGTGCCGAGGCGCAGCTGCGGGGCCCACTGCGAGGCCAGCACGAGCGGCGTGAACGCGTCCGTACCCGCCGTCTCGGCCGTCCACGCGTCCGTGTAGCCCAGGTCCGGCAGCTGTTCGACCAGTTCGCGGTGCGCCGTCAGCGGCACCCCGGTCAACGGGATCGTCAGGCCCCAGCGACTCATGCAATCTCCTTCTCGACGGCGGACAGTTCGCGCAGCAGCCAGTCCACCTGCGTGCGCATCAGATTCTCCGCGACCTCTTCGGCCTGCGGCGTCATGTGGGTCGCGCCCGCCAGCGGCAGGAAGACGTGCGAGCGGCCCTTCGCCAGCAACACCGACGACAGCCGCAGCGAGTGTGCGACGAACACGTTGTCGTCGGCCAGCCCGTGCACGATCAGCAGCGCCCGGCTCAGCTCCGCCGCGCTTTCGATCAGCGAGTTGTGCGCGTAGCTCTCCGGTTCGTCCTGCGGCTTCCCGAGGTACCGCTCGGTGTAGTGCGTGTCGTACAGCGACCAGTCGGTGACCGGCGCGCCCGCGACGGCCGCGTGGAAGACGTCCGGCCGGCGCAGCACCGCCAGCGCCGACAGGTAGCCGCCGTAGGACCAGCCCCGGATCGCGACCCGCTCGACATCCAGCTCCGGGAACCGAGCGGCCGCCGCCTGCAGGGCGTCGACCTGGTCCTGCAGGGTGACGTCGGCGAGGCGACCGGCGATTTCGCGCTCCCACACCGCGCCGCGGCCCGGCGTGCCGCGGCCGTCCGCGACGAGCACCGCGAAACCCTGGTCGGCCAGCCACTGCGACGTCAGGAACGCATTGCGGCTCTGCAGCACGCGCTGGGCGTGCGGGCCGCCGTACGGGTCGAGCAGCACCGGCAGCTTGCCCTCGCTCGGCTCGTACCCGCGCGGCAGGAGCAGCGCCGCGCGCAGGCCGCGCTCCCCCAGCGTCAGCCAGGTCAGGTTCGGTACGATATCCGGGTCCACAGTGGACGCCTCGATCGACGCGACCGGCGCGCCGTCCCGCAGCACCGAGACGCGCGGGCCGCTGTATTCGAGGCTCCACGACGACAGCACGGTGACCGCCGCGTTCCCGGAGCCGTGGTGCACCCCGTCCACAGTGGATAGACGGCGAATCGACGCGCCGTCCGTCCGGAACACGTGGATCTGCGTCGGGTCGTCTTCGGACGCGCTGAACAGGAGCTCGTCGCCGACGTCGAGCACGGCCCGCAGCTGCAGCCCGGCCGGGGTGACGGCCTCGCCGCCGACGAACAGCCGGTGGTCGCCGTCGACCATGCCTTCGGTGACCAGGCGGCCGTCGGGCGTCCACGCCGGGACGCCGCCGACGATGTCGATCCAGTGCTGGTCGGACGCGGTGTGCACGACCGAGGTCGAGCCGTCGGTGACGTCCAGCGAAAGGACGTCCATCCGCTTCTGGTCGCGCGGCTGGACGGCGAGCAGCGGCGCGCCGCCGGCCGACCAGTGCACCGAGGCCAGGTACTCCCAGTCGCCCGGCGCAACGTCGACGCGCGAACCGTCCAGGCCGAGCACCGCGAGGGAAACGAGCGCGTTCGTGGTGCCCGCGGCCGGGTAGGCGACGACGTTGGCCGGGTGCTGCGGGTTGGCCGGGTCGGCGATGGTCCAGCGCGGGACCGGGCCGCGGTCGGAGCGTTCGGCCAGGATGCTGCGGCCGTCGGGGGCCCACCAGTAGCCGCGGGTGCGGTCCATCTCCTCGGCGGCGATGAACTCGGCGAGACCCCAGGCGATGTCCTCGCCCTCCTCCTCGACGAGCACGCGGTCGTCGCCGGTGGCCAGCTCCAGCACGTGCAGCCGCCGGTTCTGGACGTAGGCGACGTGCGTGCCTGCCGGGCTGGGCCGCGGGTCGATGACCGCGCCGTCGACGCGCAGCGTCACCTCGCCCGAAGCGAGGTCCAGGGTGTAGAGCTTGCCCGAGAGCGAGAACACCGCGACGGTGAAGACCGCGTCGACGCCGTAGTGCACGACGCCGCCGCCGGTCTCCCGGGCCCGTTCCCGCCGCGCGCGCTCTTCGGCGGGCAGTTCCTCTTCGCCGGGCAGCAGCTCGGCGGCGTCGACGAGTTTCGTCTCGGCGCCGGTCGCCAGGTCGGCCGACCAGAGGCTGTGCCGGGGGTCGGTGCCCGACTCCGCGCGCAGGAACAGCACGCGGGAGCCGTCCGGGGCGACCCGGAACTCCTTCGGCGCGCCGAGGGTGAAGCGCTGGGTCCGGGCCTGCTTGCGGAGGAACGGGAGGTCGTCGACATCGGTCACGCCCGCACTCTTTCAGACGATCACGCGGATACGCCAACGCCCTTCAGCTTCGCCAGCTCGGCGTCGACGTCGTAGTCCGGCTCGGGGAACCGCGGCTTCAGGCCGGCCAGCGTCTCGATGAGCAGTTCGGCGACGGCCCAGTTCCGGTACCACTTGTGGTCGGCGGGCACCGCGTACCAGGGCGCCCGATCGGTGGACGTCTTCTCGAAGATGTCGGCGTAGGCGTCCTGGTAGGCCGGCCAGTGCGAACGCGCCTCGAGGTCGCCGGGGTTGTACTTCCAGCGCTTCTCGGGCGTGACGAGCCGGGCCTTGAGCCGCTTGAGCTGCTCTTCCGGCGAGATGTGCAGGAACACCTTCACGACGGTGGTCCCGGCGTCGGCCAGTTCCTGCTCGAACGCGTTGATCTCGGCGTAGCGGCGCTGCCGTTCGTCCGCGGTGAGCAGGCCGGACACGCGCGGGACCAGGATGTCCTCGTAGTGCGAGCGGTCGAAGACGCCGAGCTGCCCGGCCGCGGGCAGCTGCTTGCGGATCCGCCACAGGTATTCGTGGCGCCGCTCGGCCGCGGTCGGCTTCTTGAACGCCGCGTACCGGACACCCATCGGGTTCACCAGGCCGAGCACGTGCGAGACCGTGCCGCCCTTGCCGGAGGTGTCCATGCCCTGCAGCACGAGCAGCACCCGGCGGGTGCCCCCGCCGACGCCCTCGGCGAAGAGCGCCTCCTGCAGCGCCGACAGCCGCTCCCCCGCGCTCTCGAGCCCATCGAGGGCCTTGGCTTTCTTGCCGGGCCCGACCGGGGCCGAACCCGGGTCCGGCAGCTCGTCACCGACGCGCAGCGCGTTCCGGACCCGGCTTCCGTCATCGTTCTTGGCCATCCGCCGAAACTACTCGTTCAGGCGGCGGCTTTCTCGGCGAAGAGTTTCAGCAGGGCACCGTGCCCGCCCTCACCGGAGACGCCTTCGCGGACCTTCGGACCGGTCTCGCCGTGTCGTTCGAAGTTCCGGTGCTCCAGCTCGACGCGGGTGCTGCGCGGCCCCTCCTCGATGAATCTGACCTCGATCTCGCTGGCGTTCGCCGGGTCCGGGTCGATCCGCCAATCGCCGTCGATCCGCCAGGACAGGACCACCCGGGCAGGGGGCTCCCAGACGAGCACCTCGCCCCACTCGCACTCGGCGCCGTCGACCGTGCGCTCGTACCAGCGCCCGCCTTCCTTCGGCTCGAGGACGGCCTCGGCGAGCTCGCCGGCCCCGATGTGGTGCTGCCGCGGCCACCAGCTGTCGAACGCTGCGGTGTAGGTCTTGAACGCGTGCTCGCGCGAACACGCGACGGTGATGCTCTTGCGGATCGGTTCCAAAGTCATGACTGCTCCTCTTCGGTTTGTTCCGCCAGCTCGGCGAAGGCCTTCAGCGCGTCCGACCACATCCCGTCGAGGTAGGCGCGCAGGGCGGCGATCCCGGCCGGTTCCAGCCGATAGAGCCGCTTGGTGCCGACCGCCCGGTCGGTGACCAGGCCGGCCTCTTTGAGCACCTTGAGGTGCTGGGAGACGGCCGGCCGACTGATCGGCAGGTCCGCGGCCAGCTCGCCGACGGCGCGCGGCCCGTCACGCAGCGCTTCGAAGATGGCGCGGCGCGAAGGGTCGGCGAGGGCGGCCAGCTGATCGCTTCCGTAAGTCGCCACGAACGGTAAGTTACGACTTACCAAGCAGGCCGTCAATCGGCACGCACTGTTTCGGGGGTGTAACGTGCATATTGCGCAACGAACACCGGGTGAAAGCAACGATTCCCGGCTGAAGTCTGCGTGTTCTGCCTCTAACCTGAACACATGACGACGTTCGCCGGCCGGGAGACCGCCGCCCCCTCTGCCGCGAGCTTCATCGAGCTCGACGAGCGGTGGAGCACGCACAACTACCACCCGCTGCCCGTCGTGATCGCCGAAGCCGCCGGCGCCTCGGTGACCGACGTCGAGGGCAAGTCCTACCTCGACTTCCTCTCCGGGTACTCGGCCCTGAACTTCGGCCACCGCCACCCCGACCTGGTCGCCGCCGCCGTCGAGCAGCTCGGGCGCGTCACGCTGACGTCGCGGGCGTTCCACCACGACCAGCTGGGGTTGTTCTGCCGCGAGCTGGCCGAGCTGACCGGCACCGAGCTGGTGCTGCCGATGAACTCCGGCGCCGAAGCCGTCGAGTCCGCGGTCAAGATCGCCCGCAAGTGGGCGCACCGGGTCAAGGGCGTGCCGGACGGCACCGCCGAGATCATCGTCGCCGATTCGAACTTCCACGGCCGGACCACCACGATCGTGTCGTTCTCCACCGACGAGACCGCCCGCGCCGACTTCGGCCCGTTCACCCCGGGCTTCGTCACGGTGAAGTACGGCGACGCGGCCGCGCTGCGCGACGCGATCACCCCCCGCACCGCCGCGGTGCTGCTGGAGCCGGTGCAGGGCGAGGCCGGTGTCATCGTGCCGCCGGAGGGCTACTTCGCCGACGTCCGCGCCGCCTGTGACGAGCACGGCGTGCTGCTGATCGCCGACGAGATCCAGTCCGGGCTGGCGCGCACGGGCACCGTGCTGGCGCTGGACCACGAGGGCGTCCGCGCGGACGTCTACACCCTCGGCAAGGCCCTCGGCGGCGGCATCCTGCCGGTGTCCGCGGTGGCCGGGCGCCGGGACGTCCTCGGCGTGCTGAAGCCGGGCGAGCACGGCTCGACCTTCGGCGGCAACCCGCTGGCCTGCGCGGTCGGGCGCGCGGTCGTCAAGCTGCTGAACACCGGCGAGTTCCAGCAGCGCGCCGCCGAACTGGGCGCCCACCTGCACGACCGGCTGAACGCGCTGATCGGGCACGGGCTCTCGGAGGTCCGCGGCCGCGGGCTGTGGGCCGGTATCGACATCGCCCCGGGCGGTCCTTCGGGCCGGGCGGCGTCGGAAGCGCTGATCGCGCGGGGCGTGCTGTGCAAGGAGACGCACGAGCGCACGCTGCGCGTCGCCCCGCCGCTGGTGATCACCCGCGAGGAGCTGGACCGCGGCATCGACGCGATCGCCGAGGTCATCCGCCCCTGAAACCACCCGGACGCCGCCGGGTGAGCCTCCCGCCCCGGCGGCGTCCGGGAGCACAACGTCCGGCACCCGATCGAGCAGCCGACCCGGCTCGGCCGATCGGCCACCCCTCGGCCCCGCCGAGGAGCGCCCACCTCGCCGGACTGACCGTCGCCCCCCGTCGGCGCGCGTCCGGGAGCACAACGTCCCTTTCGGACGTTGTGCCCGGTATGGGATCAGGGGACTGGGCAGAACGGCCGCTGGTCGGCACCGACAGCGTGACGCCGGCCGAGCTGTACGAACAGGGGAAGCGGCTCCGCGCAAAGACGCCGGCCGCGGCGCACGACCACCCGGCGGCCGCCGACGACCGGCCGTCGCCGCGCGAGTACTTCGAAGCCACCAACGCCGGGCGGCTGCCGGAACTCGTGGAGCTGCGGCGGGAGCGGATGCTGGCCTCGCCGTTCACGTTCTTCCGCGGCGCGGCCGGGCTGATGGGCGCCGACCTCGCCGGCACGCCGTCGTCCGGGGTCGGCGCGCAGCTCTGCGGCGACGCGCACGCGGCGAACTTCGGGCTCTACGGCACGCCCGAGGGCAAGATCGTGATGGACATCAACGACTTCGACGAGACCGTGCCGGGCCCGTGGGAGTGGGACCTCAAGCGGCTCGCCGCCGGCCTCGTGCTCGCCGGCCGCGAAGGCGGCATCCGCGAATCGGGCTGCCGCCAGGCCGCCGAAGACGCCGTGAAATCCTACCGCCGGACGATCCGCGCACTGGCCGAGCTGCCGTTCTTGCGAAGCTGGAACGCGCTGCCGGACTCGTCGGTGCTGTCGAAGGCGCGCGCCGACGAGCTGATCGACGACTTCGCCGACGCGGCCGAGAAGGCCCGCAAGAACGATCACGCGAGGGTGGCGGCGCGGTGGACCGAGCGCGTCGACGACCACGAGACCGGCCTGGCCCGCCACCGGTTCGTCGCGGACCCGCCGGTGCTGACCCACGTCGACGAGCGGACGGCCGAGGCCGTCGCGGCCGGCCTCGCGTCCTATGTGGACACCCTGCGGGAATCCCGGCGCACGCTCATCGCGCGCTACCGGCTCGCCGACGTCGCCTTCCGGGTGGTCGGCACGGGCAGCGTCGGGCTGCGCAGCTACGTCGCCCTATTGCACGGCAACGACGACGAAGACCTGGTGCTGCAGGTGAAACAGGCCCAGCGGCCCGCACTGGCGCCGTACCTGGACCTGCCGGAGGCGGCGCACGAAGGCCGCCGGATCGTCGACGGCGCCCGGCTGGTGCAGGCCGAGACCGACATCCTCCTCGGCTGGACCACGATCGACGGCCTCCCGTACATCGTCCGGCAGTTCCGCAACCTCAAGGGCGACATCGACCCGGCGGCGCTGGAGAAGGACCACCTCGACGACTACGGCCGGCTGGCCGGAGCGCTGCTCGCCCGCGCCCACACGCGATCGCTGCACCCCAAGCTGCTTTCGGGCTACTTCGCCGACGACTCGGAGCTCGACGAGGCGATGGGCGCGTACGCCGTGCGGTACGCCGACCGGACGGAGGCCGACCACGCCGCCTTCTCGGGGACCTGACCGGACAGGTTGCCGGTCAAGCCTGGAGAACGAATTCCCCGCCGTGCTAGATGTTCGTGAACGGGTGACGGCGAGGGAGGCGGCGTGACGGATCTCAAGCGGCGGTCGGTGCTCACCGGAGCGGTCGCGACGGCGCTGGCCGCCACGGCGGCGCCCGCGTTCGCCTCTCCCCGGCGCCGCGCGTTCCGGCTGGGCGTCAACTACACGCCGCCGACCCGCTGGTTCCACCTGTGGGAGGACTGGCGCGAGGCCGACCTCCGCCGCGACCTCGGCGACATCGCCGCGCTCGGGCTCGACCACATCCGGATCATGCTGCTGTGGCCGGCCTTCCAGCCGGAACCGCACCTGGTGAGCGGCGAACAGCTCGACCGCCTGCACCGGCTCCTCGACCTGGCGGGCGCGGCCGGGCTGGACGTCGAGGTCACCGTGTTCAACGGCCACATCTCGGCCCGCTACTGGACACCGAACTGGCTGCAGACGACGCCGAAGCCGGTCAACTGGTTCACCGACCCCGCGGCCCTCGACGCGCAGCGCGCGCTGCTGACGGCCCTCGCCGAGCGAATCGGCCGGCACCCGCGGTTCCTGGGCTTCGACCTGTCGAACGAGCCGTACTACTACTGGGACTCCTACGCCGGGCTTCCGGTGACACCGCAGCAGGCCGACGCCTGGGCTCGCACGCTGTGCGCGACCGCCGAGGAGGTTGCGCCCGGCAAGGCGCACACGGTCGGCTGCGACCGGGCACCGTGGGACAACGGCCGCTACTTCACCCGCACCGGGCTGGCGGACGCGGGCAACGTGGTGGCCATCCACCCGTGGACGTCGTTCTTCGGCACGCTGAAGACGGACCCGCTGGCCGCGTTCGCCACGCACAACGCGGAGCGCCTGATCCAGGTGGCCCAGGCGTACGCGACGGACCCAGCGCGCCAGGTCTGGATCCAGGAGGACGGCGCGGCCCCCTCGATCCACTTCAGCGACGCAACCCGCCCGCAGTACGGCGAGTGGCTGTCCCGGTCGATCCGCAACGCCGCCTCCTGCGCCCGCACACTGGGCTTCACCTGGTGGTGCTCGCACGACGTGAACCCGGCCCTGGTCCCGAACCTGAACCCGCTGGAGTACGACCTGGGGCTGTACACGAACGACCGCCGCCTGAAGCCCGCGGGCCAGGCGCTGAAGAACCTGGCGGCGGAGTTCGACCGGACCCCGCCGGCCCCCGAGCCGCGCACGACGGCGATCGTGGTGCCGGACGCGGATCCGACCCGCGGCAACGACCGGTTCTTCAAGCTGGCTTCGGAAGGCAAGCGGGTGGCGTTCGTGGTGCAGAGCCGCGCTTCGGACGCGGCCCACCTCCGCGCCCGCGGCATCACCGAGCTCATCCAGCCGTGACCAGCTCGGCGACGTCCGCCGCACAACCCCAGGCCAGGGTGATCCCCGCTCCCCCGTGGCCGTAGCAGTGCACGACGTCGCCGTCGCGCTCCAGCCGCACCTCGCGCCGGAACGGGCGCAACCCCACCAGCGACCGCAGCACCTCCGCGCCCGCCAAGCGCGGTTCCAGCTCGCGGCAGCGGCGCAGGATGTCCGCCGTCACGGCCGGGTTCGGGTCGGTGTCGGCGCGGCCCGGCTCCTCCGTTCCGCCGCACACCACGTGGCCTCCGTGTGGGATCACGTACGTGATGCCCGGGCCCGTCCCGTCGACCACGAACTCCGCCAGGCCCGGATCGGTCACGTGCACAACCTGGCCGCCGACCGGGACCATCGAACGGTCGCCCGCCAGCGCACCCGCGCCGAGGCCCGCCGCGTTGACCACGACGTCCGCAGCCAGGCTCGAGAGTGCCGTCAGGGTCCGGTACTCCACCCGCACGCCCAGCCCGGCCACCCGCTCGCGCAGCCACTCCAGGTACACCGGCGTGTCGACCACCGCCGTCGTGAATTCGACGCGGTCGCCGTCGCGGACCGCGGCCTCCACCGCCGGGAGCCACTGCGGGTCCGGCGTGCCCGCCGGCAGCAGGACCCGGCCGCGGCGGAACCGCACGCCCGGGGCGTCCTGCCCGCGGAACACCGCGAGGCTCGCCGCGGTCCACCGCACGATCCGCTCGTCCGAACCACGGCCCGGCGGGTACACCACCCCGCCCGCGACGGCCGACGTCGACTCCGCCGGCGGGGCCGCCGCCACGACCGTGACGTCGTGCCCCGCCTCCGCCAGCCGGTACGCACTGCTCAGCCCGACGATCCCGGCCCCGGCGACTGTCACCCGCATCCCCGCATCGTGACGCACCCGCGGCCACCGGCGGGTCCCGGGGGCCCGGCTACCCTCGCGCGGGTGAGGACGATCCGGGTGCCGGCCGCCGTGTGCGGCCTGCTCGCACTGCTGCTGGGCCTGCCGTTCGCCGGCGGGACGGCCCCCGGCGCGGTCGACGACGCCGCCGCGCGGGCCGTCGCGCACCTGAGCCCCGGCGTGCTGCGGGCGCTGGTGTTCCCGACCGAGCCGTACGTCGTGCTCGCGCTGGGCCTGCTCGCGGTCGTCCTGTGCCTGCGCGCGGGACGGCGGCGGGAGGCCGCGCTCGCGCTCGCCGTGCCGGTGCTGGCCATCCTGCTGACGACCTTGGTGCTGAAACCCCTGTACGACCGGTGGAAGAACGACACCCTGGTCTACCCGAGCGGCCACACGGTGAGCCTGGTGGCGGTGCTGACGGTGCTCGTCGTGGTCACCCGCCGGGCCGTCGTGGCCGTGCTGTCCGCGGTGACGCTGCTCGCCGCCGCGGCGGGGCTCGTCGGCATGGGCTACCACTACCTCACCGACGTCGCCGGCGGCACGCTCTTCGCCGTCGCGGTGGTGCTGTTCAGCTGGCCGGCACGGCGTCCCGAGCCAGCGCCGTCAACCGGCTGACCGCGCGCAGGTACTTCTTGCGGTAGCCGCCGTTCACCATCTCCTCGGTGAACAGCGACCGCAGCGGCTCGCCCGACACGACCAGCGGGATGGCCCGGTCGTAGAGCCGGTCGGCGAAGGCGACCAGCCGCAGCGCCACGTTCTGGTCCGGCGCCGGGTGGACGTCGCGCAGGTGCACGCGGGTGACGTCGTCGAGCAGCCGCCCGTAGCGGGAGGGGTGCAGCGAAGCCAGGTGCTCGCACAGCGCGTCGAAGTCGTCCACAGTGGACCCGTCGTGCGCGGCGGCCGACGACTCCAGCTCCTCCGGCGAGACCGGCGGCGGCGCGTCCGGCAGGCCGCGGTGCCGGTAGTCCGGCCCGTCGACGCGCACCACGCCGAAGCGGGCCGACAGCGTCTGGATCTCCCGCAGGAAGTCTTCGGCGGCGAACCGGCCTTCGCCGAGCTTCTCCGGCAGGGTGTTCGACGTCGCCGCGACGAACACCCCGGCGTCCATCAGCTCCTGCAGCAGCCGGGTGACCAGCGTGGTGTCGCCCGGGTCGTCCAGCTCGAACTCGTCGATGGCCAGGATCCGGTGCTCCGACAACCGCCGCACGGCCTCGGCGAAGCCCAGCGCGCCGACGAGGTGGGTCAGCTCGACGAACGTGCCGTACGCCTTGGGCGACGGCGCGGCGTGCCACGTCGAGGCGAGCAGGTGGGTCTTGCCGACGCCGAACCCGCCGTCGAGGTAGAGCCCCATCGGCCCGGCCGGCTCCGGAGACCCGCCGAAGAGCCTGAACCGCTTCTTCTCACGGCGCACCCCCACCTTCGCGGCGAACGCCGAGCAGGCCTCGACCGCGGCGGCCTGGCTGGGCTCGTCGGGATCGGGCAGGTAGGTGTCGAACCGCACGGCGTCGAAGCGCGGCGGCGGCACCAGCGCGCCGATCAGCTCGTCGGCGGACAGCTCGGGACGGCGGCCGGTCAGGTGCGCGGGCATGACCAAGGAGCCTATGGCCTGCCAACGAAACCACACGCGGGGGTCCGGGGGCTTGCCACCGGCGGGGGCCTGGGGGCTCGGCCCCAGAAGACGCAGTCCCCGGTAGAGACGTGTTTCACGGCCGTGCTGGGATGATCGGGTGCAGCGTGTGTGGCCCGATCGGACGGGCGAACTGACCGGTTCGGACCTGGAGGAGAGCTACGCCTACCCGGCCGGCCTGTCGAGACCCTGGGTGCAGGTCAACTTCGTCGCGTCCGCGGACGGCGCCGTCGAGATCGACACCACCTCGGCGCGACTCTCGCACGCTGCCGACCGCAAGGTCTTCCTGCTCGGCCGCGACCTCGCCGACGTCATCCTGGTCGGCGCCGGGACCGCCCGCGCCGAGAACTACCGCGGGGTCGTCGCGGGCCCGAAACGCCTGGAGCGCAGACGCCGTCTCGGGTTCACCGGCGTCCCGCCGATCGCCGTCGTCACGCGCACCGCGGACCTCGACCCGGCTTCCCGGCTGTTCACCGAAACCGCCGTCCCCCCGATCGTGGTCACCACGGACACCGCCGACACGCGCGCCCTCGAAGCCGCCGGGGCCGAGGTCCTGCGGGCGGGCACCGAAGACGTCGACCTCCCCCGCGCCCTCGACCTGCTGGCCGCCCGCGGCCTGCGCCGGGTCGACTGCGAAGGCGGGCCCGGTCTGTTCGCCCGGCTCGTCGCCGCCGATCTCGTCGACCAGCTGTGCCTGACCGTCGCGCCGCTGCTGGTGGCCGGGACCGCGGGCCGGATCGCCGCGGGGGCCGCGCCCGCCGCGGCGCGCCGGCTCGCGCTGGCGTCGATCCTGGTCGAGGACGGCTTCACGTTCCTGCGCTACCGCCGGGACGCCGGGTGATCGACGACGCCGAACTGCTCGCCCGGGCCGCGGGCGGCGACCACACCGCGTTCGGCGCGCTGGTGCGGGAACACACGCCCCGGATGTACCGGGTCGCGCTGCGGATCACCGGCAGCGCGGCCGAGGCCGAGGACGTCGTGCAGGAGGCGTGGCTGGCCGCGTGGCGGTCACTGGCCGGGTTCCGGCAGGAGTCGGCGGTGTCGACCTGGCTCTACCGCGTCGTCACCAACAGCGCGCTCGCCGTGCTGCGCCGCCGCCGTCCGACGGTCTCGCTCGACGACCCCGATCCGCAGTCCACTGTGGACAGCGCACTGTTCGCCGCGGCGGTGCCCGGCCCCGAAGGCCGCGTCGTGCGCGCCGAAGAGGTGGACGCGGTGCTGCGGGCGGTCGGCAGGCTCGAGGTGTCCCAGCGCGTCCCGCTCGTGCTGCGCGAACTGGAGGGGCTGAGCTACGAAGAGGTCGCCGACGTGCTCGACGTGAACGTCGGCGCCTTGCGTTCCCGGCTGCACCGGGCCAGGGTGGCGCTGCTCGCCGAGTTGAGGGAGCGGTGATGACCGAAGCCGAGGACCCCGAGTCCGACCCCCGCTGGGACGCCGTGCGCGCCGCGGCCCGGCGCCGGGTGCCGACCCCGCCCGGCCTGGTCGAACGGGTGCTGCGAGCCGTCGCCCGCGGCCGGCGGACGGCGGTGGAGGTCCCCGGCGAGAGCGGCCGGCTGCGGGTCACCGAGGGCGTCGTCGACCGGCTGGCCCGGACGATCGCCGCCGACCGGGCCCCGTTCGGCGTGCGGATCTCGGCCGTCGCCGTCGAGGACGGCGTCGTGCAGGTGCTGGTGTCGGTCCGGTTCGGCCTCATCGCCGGCGCGGCCGCCGAAGCGCTCCGGCGGGAGATCAGCGCCGGGCTGTCCCGGCAGCTGGGGGTCGCCTCGGTGGTGAACGTGCACGTCGTGGACGTCCACCCGGGGTGAGATTAACCCGATCGGGGGACCTTGCGTGAGGGTTTCGCGCCGCCGGGCATCGTAAGGGCGAGAACCCGCCGAGAGGAGCCCGTACGCATGCACCCGGAACGGACCGAAAGCCCTGGCACGGTCACCCCGCTCAACGAAGAGGGCACCGCCGGCCGCACCACGATCTCGTCGCTGGTGGTGCAGAAGATCGCCGGCCTGGCCGCCCGCGAAATCGCCGGCGTGCACACGCTGGGCGGCGGCGGGGTGTCCCGCGCGATCGGCGCGCTGCGGGAGCGGATCCCCGGCTCCGGCACGGTCACCACGACCGGCGTGTCGGTGGAGGTCGGCGAGAAGCAGACCGCGATCGACCTCGACGTGGTCGTCGAGTACGGCGCGCGCATCACCGACGTCGCCCGCGCGGTGCGGCGCAACGTGATCACCGCGGTCGAGCAGATCACCGGCCTCGAGGTGATCGAGGTGAACATCGCGGTCAACGACATCTTCCTGCCGGGCGAGGAAGAACCCGAATCTACGCGGGTGGAATGACCACGCGACGCGGGTTCGCCCCCGCTGCGGCGCCATGAATGACTCATTCATGACGTCCGACGCCAGGAATGAGTCATTCACTGCGTCCCAGCCACCCCGTCCAAGGAGGACATGTGAACGCAACGCAGACCGGGCTCCTGGCCGGGCTGATCCTCGGCCTCGCCGCGACCCAGGGGTTCACCGCGTTCCTGGTGACCCTGGCCGTCGGGATCATCGGCCTCGTCGCCGGCCGGGTCCTCGACGGCGAACTCGACCTCGGCGAGCTGTTCGGCAAGGGCCGCGACAAGTGAGCCCCGCGCTGCCGCGGGGGCTCGCCGAACCGGCCGAGCGCGGCACCCTCACCATCGGGCACGCCGTGGTCCGCAAGGTCGCCCAGCACGCGGCCGGCCAGGTGCTGGGCACGGCGCGGGACGGCAAGAAGGGGCCGAAGGCGAAGGTCGGCGGCCACGACAACGACGTCGACCTCGCGCTCGACCTGGCCCTGCGCTACCCGGCGGCGGTCCGCGCGGTGGTCGGCGACGTGCGCGAGAAGGTCACCGAAGAGGTCGAGCTGCTCACCGGCTACCGCGTGCGGACCCTGGCCGTGACGGTGTCCGCGCTGCTGCCGGACGTCGCGCCGAGGGTGCGGTAGCCGTGCGCCCGTTCGTCCGCATCCTCGCCACCCTGCTCGGCCTGGCCTTCGCCGCGGCCGGCGCGCTGCTGGTCCTGGAAGTCGGCTGGCACTGGTGGCGCCCGGGCTCGGCGCCGCTGCTGGTGCCCTGGCCGCGCTGGCAGGCCGGGCTGGCGTCGCTGGGCTGGGACGCCTACGCGGTGCGCGTCGGGGCCGGTGTGCTGGCCGCCGCGGGCCTGGTCCTGGTGGGGTGCGCGCTCGCCGCCGGCAACCGCGCGGTGCGGTTGACGGACCCGGCCGACGACGTGAGCGTCTCGACGTCACCGCGTTCGCTGGCCCGGCTGGTCGGGGTGACCGTGCGCGCGCAGGACAACGTCGCGGGCGCGTCGGTCACCGCGAGCGCCCGCCGCATCCGCGTCCGCGCGAAGAGCACCCTGGAGACCGAAGGCGAGCTGCGGCCGCGCCTGCTCGCCACGGTGTCGGCGCTGCTGGACGAGCTCCCCCTGGTGCGGCGGCCGAAGGTGACCGTCGTCGTCGACTCGCCGAAGGACCGCCGATGAGCAAGACGATCGCCGCGAAGGCACTGTCCCGGTCGTACACCGGCGAACGCACGCTGACCTTCCTGGTCGGGCTGCCGGCGTTCGCGGGCGGGACGCTGGCCCTGGTGGTCGGCCTCGGCGGGCTCGGCGAGTTCCGCGGCCGCCGCCCGCTGCTGGACCCGATCGCCGTGACCTGGCTCGGCAGCCACGCGACGCCGGCGCGCATCGCCGCGATCGCGCTCGGGGTGCTCCTGTTCGTGCTCGGGCTGCGGTGGGCCCTGCGCTCGCTGCGCCCGGAACCTCGGCCCGACCTGGACCTCGACCGCACCGAAGGCGCGGAGCTGGTGGTCACGGCGGCCGCGATCGCCGGCGCGGTCCAGGCCGACGCGGAGCAGCTCGACGGCGTCAGCCGGGCCCGCGTCCGCGCGGTCGGCTCGCGCACTTCCCCGGCGTTGCGCGTCACTCTGTGGCTGCGCGGAGGCACGGACCTCAAGCGGGTGTGGTCGGACCTCGACACGCGCGTGCTGACCCGCGCCCGCGAATCACTCGGCCTGGCGTCGCTGCCCACCGCGGTCCGCATGGAACTCGACACGAGCCCGGCCGAACGCGTGCGCTGAGCCGGGGTTTTCCGCAGAATGCGGGCATGCCCCTACCGCTGCAGCCGCCGCTGAAGCCGATGCTCGCCAAGCCCGCCAAGGCCATCCCCGAATCCGGTGGCCTGCTGTTCGAACCGAAGTGGGACGGCTTCCGCTGCATCGTCTTCCGCGACGGCGACGAGCTGTACCTGCAGTCGCGCGCGGAAAAGCCGCTCAACCGGTACTTCCCGGAGGCCGTCGCGCGGCTGCTGGACACCCTGCCGCCGCGGGTCGTGCTCGACGGCGAGCTCGTCGTCGCGCGCGACGGACGGCTGAACTTCGACGCCCTCACCGAGCGCATCCACCCCGCCGAAAGCCGGATCACGCTGCTGTCCGCCGAGCAGCCCGCCGAGTTCGTCGCCTTCGACGTCCTGGCCCTGGGGGACGACCTGCTGCTCGACGAACCGACGTCCGTCCGCCGCGAACGCCTCACCGAACTGGCCGGCGACCGGTTCCCGCTCACCCCGGCGACCACCGATCCCGCCACCGCGCGCCACTGGTTCGAGCTGTTCGAAGGCGCCGGCCTCGACGGCGTCATCGGCAAGCCGCTCGACGAGCCCTACACCCCCGGCAAGCGCGTGATGCTCAAGTACAAGCACCTGCGCACCGCCGACTGCGTGCTCGCCGGCCTGCGCTGGCACGTCGACGGCGGCCCGGGCGAACTCGTCGGCTCCTTCCTGCTCGGCCTGTACGACGAAAAGGGCGTGCTGCACCACGTCGGCACCGTCGGGGCGTTCCCCAAGGACCGCCGCCGCGAACTCGCCGAAGAGCTGGCGCCGCTGATCACCGACGGCGAGGACCACCCGTGGGGCGGCCGGGCCACCGGTGAGGCCCAGCGCATCCCCGGCGGCATCACCCGCTGGCGCGCCACCGAGCACGAATGGGTACCGCTGCGGCCCGAGCGCGTCGTCGAGGTCGCCTACGAGAACACCGAAGGCGGCATGCCGTCGCGGTTCCGGCACAACGCGCGGTTCAAGCGCTGGCGGCCCGACCGCGAACCCGCGTCGTGCGACTACAGCCAGCTCGAGGAGCCGGCCCGCTACGACCTCGACGCCGTCTTCCGCGGCCAGGTGGTGCGGACCCGCTAACCCGCGTCCCACACCGGCCGTGCGAAGCTCGGGCCCTGCCCGTGATCGATGAGACGTGAGGACACGCCCGTGCGCCGCCGCCGTACCCGTCTCCTGGCCGCGCTGCTCGCCCTGACCGCCGCCGCGGGCTGCGCCGCGGGGCCGTCGGTGCGCCCGGCGCTGGTCGAGAACGACGGGAAGACGACCGGCAGCACGCCGGCCCGGACGCCCGGGGTCCCCTTGCCGCCGCTGGGCGAGCCGCAGTCGCCGACGCTGAAGTGGGCCGACTGCGACGACGACGCCCGCCAGCGCATCGGCACCCCCGGCGTCCCGGACGGCCTGCACTTCACCTGCGCCCGCGTCACCGCGCCGCTCGACGCCCCCGGCGAGCCGCGGCGCTCGCTGGTGCGGCTGCTGGCGCTGAAGGTCGGTAGCGGGCCGGTGCCGCTGGTCGTGGTCAACGACGTCGACGGCGACCCGGGCACCGTGTACGCCGCGCGGCTGGCCGCGACGCTGCCGCCGGCGTTCCTCGAGAAGTTCTCGCTGATCGGCCTGGACCGGCGCGGCACCGGGCTCTCCGGCGCCGCCCAGTGCGTCCCCGCCGACACCCGGCACGACCTCGTCGACGCGGACCCGGCGCAGGGCGGCCTGGGCGAGGTGCTGGACGCGGCCCGCAAGGCGGGCCAGCAGTGCGCCATCGAGCTGGACGACTCCCAGACCGCGCTGGACAGCTGGCGCGGCGCGGGCGACCTCGACGAGCTGCGCAAGCAACTCGGCATGGAGCGGCTCGACGCGCTCGGCCACGGTGACGGCTCGAAGGTGCTGGCCGAGTACGCGGTGCGCTTCCCCGGCCAGGTCGGGCGCATGGTCCTCGACGGCGTGCCGGACCCGGGCGCCGACACGGCCGCGGTCCTCGACGCGGTCGCCGCCGGCGCGCAGTCCACATTGGACGCCTTCGCCGCGGACTGCGCGTCGCGGCACTGCGCCCTCGGCGACCCCAAGGCCGCGCTTTCCGCGCTCACCGACCAGCTGCGGCGCACCCCGCCGTCGACCGACGAGGGCGTCGTGTTCGGCCCGGGTGTCGCGATGTACGCCGTCTACACGGGACTTTCGCAGCGCTCGCGGTGGCCGGAGCTGGCCGACGCGATCACCGCGGCGCGCTCCGGGGACATCGGCGCCCTCTCGGCGTTCGCCGCGCCGGTGCTGCACGACACGCGCGCCCAGCCGTCGCGGATCGACGCCACGATCGCGACCCGCTGCAACGACAGCCAGACCCGGCTCTCGGCCGACCAGCTCGACCAGGTCGTGGCCGGGATGCGCGGCAAGTACCCGCAGTTCGGCGCGGTCATCGCCCAGCAGCTGGCCTGGTGCGGCCCGTGGCCGGTGCGCACCGAGCCGCTGCCGCCGCCGGGCGCGCCCGGCGTCCCGCCGATCCTGGTCGCGGCCACCGCGACGGACCCGGTCACGCCGCAGGTCGGCAGCACCCGCGCGGCCGACCAGATGCCGTCCGCGGTGACCATCACCTGGCAGGGCGCGGGCCACGGCGCCCTCGGCGCCTCCCCCTGCGTCACCGACGCGGCCCGCGCCTTCCTGATCGACGGCAAGATCCCGGCCGACGGCACCCTCTGCCCCGCCTGACCCCGTGCTTGAAGGGTCATCTCACGTGATTGAGGAGTCATCTCACGTGATTGGGGGGTCGACACGGGCCCTGACCCCGTGTCGACCCTTCAATCACGCGTGTCGACTCCTCGATCACGCGTGTCGACCCTTCGCGCACGCCGGTTACCGGGCGGTGTTGAGGCGGGCGGCCTGGCGGGTGAGGTGGTCGGCTTCGGGGAGGCTCGACGCCTTGCGGGCCGCCTCGGCGTAGAGCTTCGCCGCCGTCGACAGGTCGCCGTCGCGCTCGTGGAGGTAGGCCGACACCGCGGTGTAGCGCGGCACCGTGTCGTCCAGTTCCGCGAGCGCAGCCAGCCCGGCCCGCGGGCCGTCCGCCTCGCCGACGGCGACCGCGCGGTTGAGCCGCACGATCGGGCTGCCCGTCAGGCGGACGAGCTCGTCGTACCACTCGACGATCTGCACCCAGTCGGTCTCCGCGGTGTCCTGGGCGTCGGCGTGCAGGGCCGCGATGGCGGCCTGGGCCTGGAACTCGCCCAGCCGGTCGCGGGACAGGGCCCGCTGCAGGATGGCCACGCCCTCGGCGATCAGCGCGGTGTCCCACCGGGTCCGGTCCTGCTCGGCGAGCGGGATCAGCCGCCCGGACGCCGTCGTCCGGGAGGCGCGCCGGGCGTGGTGCAGCAGCATCAGCACGAGCAGCCCGGCCACCTCGGGGTGGTCGATGGCCGCCGCGAGCTGCCGGGTCAGCCGGATGGCCTCGGCGGCGAGGTCGACGTCCCCGGAGTAGCCCTCGTTGAAGACCAGGTACAGCACGCGCAGCACGGTCGCGACGTCGCCGGGCTGGTCGAACCGCACCCCCGACACGGTCCGCTTGGCGCGGCTGATCCGCTGCGCCATGGTCGCCTCGGGCACCAGGTACGCCTGCGCGATCTGCCGGGTGGTCAGCCCGCCGACGGCCCGCAGCGTGAGCGCCACCGCGGACGACGGCGTCAGCGACGGGTGCGCGCACAGGAAGTACAGCTGGAGCGTGTCGTCCACGGCCGCCGCCGTCCCGGGCCCCACCTCGGCTTCGACGACGTCCTCGCGCTTGCGGCGGGCGGCGTCCGCCCGGGTCGCGTCGAGGAACTTGCGCCACGCCACGGTGACCAGCCAGCCCTTCGGGTTGGCCGGGACGCCGTCGGACGCCCAGACGCGCAGCGCCTCGACCAGCGCTTCCTGGACCGCGTCCTCGGCCGCCGCGAAATCGGCTCCGCGGCGGACGAGGGCACCCAGGACACCCGGGGTGAGGCTCCGGACCAGTGCTTCGTCCACGGCTCAGCCGATCCGCTCGGCCAGCTCGACGATGATCCCCTCCGGACCGCGGACGTAGCAGAGCTTGAAGCTCTCCTCGTACTGCACCAGCTCGCCGACGAGCTCGGCGCCGTGCGGCTGCAGGCGCGCCAGGACGTCTTCGATGTCCGCCACTTCGAACAGGACGTGCCGCAGGCCGGGCGCGTTCGACGGCGCCTCCGGGTCCCCGCCCGGCCCCGCCGGCCTCCGGTAGCGGATCAGCTCCAGCTTCCCGTGGCCGTCCGGCGTCCGCATCATCGCCATGTCGGACCGGACGCCGTCCAGCCCGACGATCCGGTCGACCGCGCGGCCCTCGACCGTCATCTCCCCCTCCACCTCGAGCCCGAGCTCGACGAAGAACGCCTTCGCCGCCTCGAGGTCCCCGACGACGATGCCGACGTGCTCCAGCCGTGGCAGGACCATGGTGTTCCCCGTCATTCCGTGATGGTCGGCGGCGCGGTCAGGAACGGGCGCAGCTCGAGCCACTCCTGGATCGGCTGCCCGCCCGGGCCGGGCGCGGCCGACAGCTCCCCGGCCAGCTCGAGGGCGCGTTCGTAGCTGTCGACGTCGATCACCGTCCAGCCGGCGATGAGGTCCTTGGTCTCGGCGAAGGGGCCGTCGGTGACCGGCGGCCGTCCCTCGCCGTCGTAGCGGACGAACGTCCCCTCCGGGGCGAGCGCCTGGTGTTCGACGAATTCGCCGGTGGCGACGAGCTTGTCCCCGAAGTCCTGCATGTACTGGATGTGCGCCGCGACCTCGTCCGGCGTCCACTGGTCGATGGTCGTGTCGCAGTTCGCCGGGGCCGGCGCGCCGCGGTAGTGCTTCAGCAGCAGGTACTTCGCCATCGTGGTGCTCCCTCGGTGTGTGACGGCCCATTCTGGCCGCTTCCACCCCGGGGACGAAGCCGGTTCCGGCATTTCGACATCGCCGGAGAAGATTTTTCGCGGCCGCCCCGCCCGGGGCGGCCGCTCGCGCCTACTGGCGGTAGGACTCCACCTCGGAGACCGGCCGGGCCGCGGCCTCGTCCGGGTTCTCGTGGAACTCCGTTTTCGCGCGCCGCTGCCGGAGCAGGTCCCAGCACTGGTCGAGCTGCTGCTCGACCGCGGTGAGGCGGTCCTTGTCGCCGCCGCTCAGCCCGACGCCGACCGAGCGCGACCGGAGCTCGTGCTCCTCCGCGATCAGCTCGTCGATCCGGCCCAGGATTTCGCCGTCGGCCATCGTGTTCCTCCTCGTACGGTTGCTCGGGTGAGACGCTACCCCGGCCCCGGGAATTCCCGCCGCGCCCGGATCGTTGACCAGGGCATGAGCACCGTTGAGCTGACTGCCGAGAACTTCGACCAGACGGTAAACGACAACGAGTTCGTCCTGATCGACTTCTGGGCGAGCTGGTGCGGGCCGTGCCGCCAGTTCGCGCCGGTCTACGAAAAGGCCTCCGAGAAGCACGAGGACATCGTGTTCGCGAGCGTCGACACCGAAGCGCAGCAGCAGCTCGCCGCCGCGTTCGACGTCCGCTCGATCCCGACACTGGCCATCATCCGGGACAAGACGCTGATCTACGCCCAGCCCGGCGCGCTCCCCGAGCCCGCCCTCGAGGACCTGATCAAGCAGGCCCGCGAGGTCGACATGGCCGAGGTCAAGCGCAAGGCCGCCGAAGCCGAGGCCGAACAGGCCTGACCACCACCACATGACGAAGGCCGCCCCGCGGGGCGGCCTTCGTCATGTTCAGGAGCGCGTCGCGAGGCCGCGGAGGAAGAACCCCAGGTTCGCCGGGCGCTCGGCCAGCCGCCGCATGAAGTAGCCGTACCACTCGTCGCCGTAGGGCACGTAGACGCGCATGCGCGCACCCGAAGCCGCGATCCGCGCCTGCTCCTCCGGCCGGATGCCGTAGAGCATCTGGAACTCGTGGTCGTCGTCCGTGCGGCCGTGCTCCTCGGCCAGCGCGGCGGCGATCTCGATCATCCGCGGGTCGTGCGAAGCCACCATCGGGTAGCCCTCGCCCGCCATCAGGACGCGCAGGCAGCGGACGTAGGACTTGTCCACTTCGGACTTCTCCGGGAACGCCACGGACTCCGGCTCGGCGTAGGCGCCCTTGCACAGCCGCACGCGCGAGCCGGGCCCGGCCAGCTCCCGGCAGTCCTGCTCGGTGCGGCGCAGGTAGGCCTGCAGCACCGCGCCCACCCACGGGTACTCCCCGCGCAGCTCGCGCAGGATGCCGAGGGTGGAGTCCGTGGTGGTGTGGTCCTCCATGTCGAGCGTCACGGTGGCGCCGACCGCCTCGGCCGCCGCGCAGATCTTCCGCGCGTTCTCCAAGGCGACGTCCTCGCCGTCCGACGGCAGGAACTGCCCGACCGCCGAGAGCTTCACCGACACGTCCGCACCCTCGGCCAGGCCTTCCGCGGCCAGCGCGGTCAGCACGGCTTCGTAGGCCGCCACGGTCGCCGCCGCCTGCGTGGCGTCGGTGGTGTCCTCGCCCAGGTGGTCGAGGGTGATCCGGCGGCCGTCCGCGGCCAGTTCCCGGGCCACGCGGACGGCGTCGGCAGTCTCGGACCCGGCCACGAACCGGCGCACCACGGATCGCGTGGCGGGCACGGCTTCGACGAGCCGCCGGATGCCCTTCGACCGGGCGGCGGCGAGCAGCGGGGCACGCAACATGACGGTCTCCCTCTCAGCCCTGGTGCGGGTAGCGGACACTGGTCGGCGGCACGAAGGTCTCCTTGATCGAGCGGGGGCTCGTCCAGCGGAGCAGGTTGAAGACCGAACCGGCCTTGTCGTTGGTGCCCGAGGCCCGCGCCCCGCCGAACGGCTGCTGGCCGACGACGGCGCCGGTCGGCTTGTCGTTGACGTAGAAGTTGCCCGCGGAGAACTTCAGCGCCTCGGAGGCCTTCGCGACGGCGGTGCGGTCGTTGGCGATCACCGCGCCGGTCAGCGCATACGCGGCGGAGGAGTCGATCAGCTTCAGGACGTCGTCGAACCCGCCGTCTTCGTAGACGAACACCGACAGGATCGGCCCGAAGTACTCGGTCGAGAAGATCTCGTGCTTCGGGTTGTCCGAGACGAGGATCGTCGGCTGCACGAAGTACCCGACGCTGTCGTCGGCGGTACCGCCGGTGAGGACCTCGACGGAGGCGTCGCCGCGCACCCGGTCGAACAGGTCGGCGTGCTTCGTGAACGCGCGCCGGTCGATGACCGCGCCGCCGAAGTGCGAGAGGTCGGTGACGTCGCCGTAGGACAGCGCCTCGGTCTCGGCGACCAGGCCGTCCTTCAGCTCGTTCCAGACGCTGCGCGGGATGTACGCGCGCGAAGCGGCGGAGCACTTCTGCCCCTGGTACTCGAAGGCGCCGCGGACCAGCGCGGTGCGCAGGACGTCGACGTCGGCGGACGGGTGCGCGAGCACGAAGTCCTTGCCGCCGGTCTCGCCGACCAGCCGCGGGTAGCCGCGGTAGCCCGCGATGTTCGCGCCGACCGTGCCCCACAGGTGCTGGAAGGTCGCGGTCGAGCCGGTGAAGTGGATGCCGGCCAGGTCGCGGTGGGTCAGCGCGACCTCGGAGACGGCCTTGCCGTCGCCGGGCAGCAGGTTGATCACGCCCGGCGGCAGGCCCGCCTCTTCCAGCAGCCGCATGGTCAGGTGGGCGGCGAACGACTGCGTCGGCGACGGCTTCCACAGCACGGTGTTGCCCATCAGCGCGGGCGCGGTGGGCAGGTTGCCGGCGATCGCGGTGAAGTTGAACGGCGTGATCGCATAGACGAAGCCCTCCAGGGGCCGGTGCTCCATCCGGTTCCACACGCCCGGCGAGCTGATCGGCTGCTCGGCGAGGATGCGGCGGCCGAACTCGACGTTGAAGCGCCAGAAGTCGGCGAGCTCGCAGGCGGCGTCGATCTCGGCCTGGGTCGCGGTCTTGGACTGGCCGAGCATGGTGGCGGCGTTGAGCGTGGCGCGCCACTTGCCGGTGAGCAGGTCGGCGGCGCGCAGCAGGATCGCGGCGCGGTCGTCGTAGGACAGCGCGCGCCACTCGGGCGCGGCCTTCGCGGCCGCCGCGATGGCGTCGGTGGTGTCCTGCTGCGTCGCGCTGTGGATGGTGCCCAGCACGTGCTTGTGGTGGTGCGGCTGGACGACGTCGATCTTCTCGCCGCCGCCGGGGCGCTGCTCGCCGCCGATGGTGACGGTCAGGTCGACCGGTTCCGCCTGGCCCAGCCGCTTCAGCGCACCCTCGAGCTCGGCGCGCTCGGCGCTGCCCGGCGCGTAGGTCAGCACCGGCTCGTTCTTCGGGGCGGGGGTCTGGGTCACGGCGTCCACGGCGGCTCCTCTGCTTTCTGTCCAAGTGCCCCGAACGGTAACTCCGGACACGCGCCCCAGGCTTGTTCGATCGGCTAAAATCGCCCGTATGATCTTGGCCGATCGAATAAGACTGCTGTGACGTCACTGCGCCACGTCCTCGCGACGCTCGGCGAGCCGCTCGTCGAGGTCGTCGTGGCGCCGCACGGCCTCGGCGTCGACGTCACGGACGTCGTGATCCTCGACCCCGAAGACCCGTTGGAGGCGTCCCCCGGCGACCTGGTGCTGGTGATCGGCGCCCGCGGCCGGGCGGCGGCCCCGGCCATCCGCGCGGCCGGGCGCGGCGGTGCGGCCGCGGTGGCGGTCAAGGGCGCGACCGGGGCCGACGTCGCCGCCGACGCGGGCGTCGCGCTGCTCACGGTCGGTGCGGAGGCGCGCTGGGAGCAGGTCGAATCGCTGGCCCGCGGCGTCGTCGAGGCCGCCCGCGCGGGCGGGGAAGCAGCCGGCGGCGAAGTGCTCGGCGACCTGTTCGCCCTGGCCCAGACGGTTGCGACGCTCACCGGCGGCCTGGTCAGCATCGAGGACACGGCGAACCGGGTGCTGGCGTATTCGCGGGCGGGCGACGAGGTCGACGAGCTGCGGCGGCTGTCGATCCTCGGCCGCGAAGGCCCGGAGCGCTACCTCGCGATGCTCCGCGAATGGGGCGTCTACCAGCGGCTGCGGGCCGGGGAAGGAATCGTTCGGATCGACGAACGGCCCGAGCTGGGCATCCGCCGCCGCATCGCGGCGGGCATCCACGCGGGCAAGCAGCCGCTCGGCACGATCTGGGTCCAGGAGGGCGCCCAGCCGCTCACCGAAAGCGCCGAGACGGCGCTGCTCGGGGCGAGCCGCACCCTGGCGCCGCAGCTGATCCGGGCCCGCACGCTGCCGAGCCCGGAACTGCGGCTGCGCGAAGACCTCCTGGCGAGCCTGCTGGAAGGACGGCTGGACGCGGAGTCCGTCGCCGACGACATCGGCGCCGATCCGGCCCGGCCGGCGCAGGTCCTGGCGTTTTCGCTGGAGCGTTCGGACAACCGGCAGCTGCGCCGAGCCGAACTCGTGCACCTGATCGCCGTCCACACGGCGGCCTACCGGCGCAGCGCGCTGGTGAGCGTGATCGGCGGCCGCGTCTACGCGCTGCTGCCGGACCTGCCCGAGCACTCCGACGCGGCAGTGCTGGCGCTGGCCCGCGAAATCGCCGCCACGGCCCGCCGGCACCTGGACGTCCCGGTGCGGGCGGCCCTCGGCGGCGTCGTACCCCGCCTGTCGGAGGCGGCGGCGTCCCGCGGCGACGCCGACCGCGTCCTGGCGGCGATGACGCGCGGGCACTGGGCCGCCGACGTCGCCTCGCTGGCCGACGTCCGCGCCGAAGTGCTGCTGTCGGAGGTGCTGGCCTTCCTGGGTGCGCAGCCGCGCATCCGCGACCCGCGGCTGACGACCCTGGCGGAGCACGACACCGAGCACGGCGGCATCCTCGTGCCGGCGGTCCTGGCCTGGCTGAACGCGTTCGGCGACGTCCGCGCGGCGGCGCGGGTGCTGAACATCCACCCGAACACGGTCCGCTACCGGGTCCGCCGCGCGGCCGAGGTGTCCGGCGTCGACTTCGACGACCCGGCGCAGCGCTTGCTCACCCAGCTGCAGCTGCGGCTGTGACCCTGCTAGCTTCGCGCCCGTGGATCTCTTTTCGCGCACGTGGGCGGCGTTGCGTCTTGCGGTCGCTTCCCTTCCCGACGCGGAGTTCGCGAAGCCGTCGGGCTGCCGCGGCTGGCTGGTCCGGGACCTGGTCTGCCACCTGGTGATCGACGCGCAGGACGTGCTGATCACGCTGGCCACCCCGGCTTCCTCGACCCTGACGCACGACGCGATCACGTACTGGGCGGTCTCCGGCACGTTGCCGTCGGGCGACGACCCGCTGTCGGCCCTGATCGTCCGCCTGGCGGCGGCGTACGAGGACCCGGCGCTGTTGAAGTTCCACCTGGACGACGTGGGCTCGGCGGCGGGCCGCGCGGCGGACCTGGCGGACCCGGGAGAGCGGGTGTCGACGCAGGACATGGTCCTGACGGTGGGCGACTACCTGTCGGCGTACGTGCTGGAGTGGACGTTGCACCACCTGGACCTGGTGGCCCACGTGCCGTCGGCGGCCGGCCCGCCCGCCGAGGGCCTGGCGCGCACGCGGGTGATGCTGGAGAAGATCGCCGGGGCGGAGTTCCCGCCGTCGTTCCCGGACGAGGACGTCCTGCTGGTGGCGACGGGCCGCCGCGCGCCCACGGACGCCGAGCGTGAAGCACTGGGCGACCTGACCGCGCGGCTGCCGCTGGTGCTCGGGTGAGGCAGGGCGCCCTGCCTCACCCGGCTCACCTCACGCCTTCACCAGGCTGAATCGGCGCCGTTCCACGTCGATGGCTTCGATGCGGACGGGCAGCCGTGTCCCGGCTTCCGGTGCCGCGTCGGTCACCAGCAAGCCGTGGATGCCGTCCGCGACCTCGACGAACGCGCCGAACGGCAGCACACGGGCCACGACGCCGTCGAGGACGCTGCCCTCGGCGTGGGCCTCGAAGAACTCCTGCCATGGGGTCATGCGATTTCACCTCCTTCCCGCGCACGTCCCGATCAGGGAGATCCGCGCGAGGAGGCGGCGGCCCGCGGGGCCGCCCGGAGGTCACGGCACAGCCGGGTGCCCCGTCTGCTCACGGCTCGAGGCCGACCCGGCAGTCACCGGGGAATCATAGCACCGGAATACGGCACCGAAATTCCTTGACCTGATATCCGAATATCAGGAAATGGGCTCACGCTTCCCCGTCAGTTCGGCCAACGCGGCAAAGGAATCGAGCCGCGCGGATTGGTCGTAGGCGGCGGTCGTGGCGAGGATTTCGTCGGCGCCGGTGACCGCCACCAACCGCCCCAGCCGGTCCGCCACTTCGGCGGGCGTGCCCGAAATCTGACCGTCCAAAGTCTCCTCGAGCCGCCGGCGCTCGCGGTCGCTCATCGGCGCCGCGAGGATGTCGGCGGGCGGGTCCAGGGGCGGGAAGACGCCGTGGGAGCGCGAATACACCGTCGCCCAGGCTTCCGAGACGAGCAGCCGGCGCGCGTCCGCCGCGGAGTCCGCCACCGCGATCGCCGCCGACACCACCACGTACGGCTCGCGCGCCCACCCGGACGGCCGGAACCCGTTCCGGTAGCGCGTCACGGCTTCGGCCAGGGCTCGTTCGCCGCGCACCGGGGCGATCACCAGCGGCAGCCCGAGCTCCGCGGCGAGGTCCGCGCCCGAGCCGGTGGCCAGCAGGAACGGCGGCACGCGCAGCCCCTCGGCCGGGTAGGCGTGCACGCCAGGGTATGCGTATCCCCCGGTGAAGAAGCCGAGCAGTTCCCGGACCTGGGCGCCGAAGTCGTCGGCGTCCTCTTTGCCGTGCCCCAGCGCCGATCGGACGCCGCCGGTGAAGCCGACGGACCGGCCGAGACCCATGTCGATCCGCCCCGGGTGAAGCGCTTCCAGGACGCCGAACTGCTCCGCCACGACCAGCGGCCGGTGGTTCGGCAGCATCACGCCACCGGTGCCGACACGGATGCGGCTCGTCGCGCTTGCGACGGCGGCGGCCAGCACGGTCGGCGCGGACCCGGCGACGCCCGGCACGCCGTGGTGCTCGGACACCCAGAACCGGTGGTAGCCCAGCCGTTCGACGCGGGCGGCGAAGGCGACGGTGTCCCGCAGCGCCTGCGCGGGCCCGCGGTCCCGCCGCACGGGCGAGCGATCGAGCACGGAGAACAGCGTCACTTCCGGTGCAACGCCGTGCGCGTGACGGGATTCCCGTCAGGGCCGCCAGCGCTCGCTGTACTCCGGGTGGTCGGCGTAGGGCAGGGCCAGCAGGCGCAGCGTGAGGCACCAGTTGGAGCCGGCCTCGTCGGCTGGCACGTGGCAGGTTTCACACCAGTATTCGCTGCCGTAGAGCGGAAACCCGGGGACCTTCTCCGACACCGTCGTGCGATGGGCGAGCAGGATCCGCCGGGTCGCCTCGATCTCGTTGATCATCTGGTTGACCACGTCGAGCTCGAGGTCGGTGAGCCCGCGGATCTTCTGCTCCACGGCGACCTTCGTCTCGCCGCGGTTCATCACCTCGCCGGCCTTCGCCTTGTTGACGGCCTGCATGATCAACGCCTGCCGCGCGCCCACGCGCGCCGCGAGGAAAGCGATCAGGTCGTCCACGAACGGCCTCCTTCCTCGGACCCCCCCCCGATGGCCCGGGGGAGTCGTCGATCCGGGACCGCACGTTACGCCGTCGGAGACCAAGATCGTGACATGGAGATCGGCCGTGCAACATTTGTGACCCGAAAGGCGACAGCGGGCGTTTGCGTGATCACTCGCCGCATCACCCGCTGGGACATTCGGCGCAGAATGACAACCATTTCCGCCGATGCTGTGGTTCCGGTTACACCGGCACTGCCGCAGGCCGTGAGGTCACTCGGGACGCGCCTTGCTCGGCTGGACCCGCTTCGGCTCCCCCGGCATCTTCGGGTAGTCCGGCGGATACGGCAGTTCCCCCAGCCCGTGGTCCCGCTCATCCCGCTCGTACCACTCCAGCGCCGTCTCCAGGCCGAACGGCGAGGCGTCCATCGGCGCGTGCAGGTCTCCGTGCTTCTCCAGGAACGCCGGGATCGTCAGGACGTCGAAGTCGTCCGCGTCCACCTCGCCCAGCAGGTCCCACGTCAGCGGCGTCGACACCGTGGCGCGCGGGGTGCCGCGGACCGACCAGGACGAAGCCACCGTCCGGTCGCGGGCCGCCTGGTTGTAGTCGAGGAACACGCGGCCCTCCCGCTCCTCCTTCCACCAGTTGATCGTCGCCTTCTCCGGGATGCGCCGGGCGACCTCGCGGCCCAGCGCGATCACCGCGTGCCGGACCGCGATGAAGTCCCACTCCGGGCGGATGCGGACCAGCACGTGCACCCCGCGGCCGCCGGAGGTCTTCGGGTAGCCGGTCAGCCCCGCGTCCGCCAGGACCTCGCGGACCACCATCGCCACCTCGACCGCGTCCGCGAAGCCCGCCCGGTCCGGCGGATCGACGTCGATCCGGAGCTCGTCGGGGTGGTCGGTGTCCGGGCGGCGGACCGGCCACGGGTGGAAGTCGAACGTGCCCAGGTTGGCCGCCCACGCGAACACCGCCGGCTCGGTCGGGCACACCTCGGCCGCCTTGCGGCCGGACGGGAACGTGATCCCGGCGGTCGAAACCCACTCGGGCGCGCCCTTCGGCACGCGCTTGGCGTAGAACCACTCGCCTTCGACGCCGTCGACGTAGCGCTTCAGCGTCGTCGGACGCTCGCCGATCGCGCGCAGCAGCGGCGCGCCGACCGTGATGTAGTGCTCGACGACCTGCCGCTTCGTGATGCCGCGCTGGGGGAAGTACACCTTGTCGGGGCTCGTGACGCGGACCGTGCGCCCGTCCACCTCGTACTCGACCGGGTCACCGTTCTTGGGCATGCGGCCACGCTAGCGGCACCCGCATGCAGTGAATGACTCATTCACTGCATGCGACGCCAGGAATGAGTCATTCACTGCGCCCGGGCCGCCCGCCGCACCCCGGCCGGTAGGCTCGAACGGTGTCCGGCCGCACCAAACTGATCGTCGCGCTCGCCGTGCTCGCCGCCTTCGCGGCGGCCGCGGTGCTGCTGCCGATCCCCGGCCCGGCCGACCTGCAGGCCTGGGCCGCGGCCACCGGCCCCGCCACCCCGCTCGTGCTGCTCGTCGCGTACTCGCTGCTCACCGTGGCGCCCGTCCCGCGGACGGTGTTCAACCTCGCCGCCGGCCTGCTCGTCGGCACCGCGGCCGGGATCGCGATCGGCCTGGTCGCCACCACCATCGCGGCCGGCCTCTCCTTCGGACTGGCCCGCCTGCTCGGCCGCGACCTGGTCACCCGGCACCTGCACCGGTCCGCGGTCAAAACGGTCAACGACCGCCTTTCCGGCGGCGGCGTCCTCGCCATCACGTCACTGCGGCTGATCCCGGTGGTGCCGTTCGCGCCCTTCAGCTACCTCTGCGGGGTGTCCTCTGTGCGGCTCGTCCCGTACCTGGCCGGTACGCTGCTCGGGAGCGTGCCCGGCACGGTCGCCGTGGTCGTCCTCGGCGACGCCCTGACCGGCGACACGCCGCCCGCGCTGCTCGCCTGTTACGGCTTGTTCGCGCTGGCCGGAGCAATCGGGCTGGTCAAGGTGTTCAAGAAGCGGGCACCGGCCGAACCGCAGCCCGCCGGACCGGCTGGCTGACGCGAACTCCCGCGCGGCCGACCGCTACACTCGATCGGGTGCGCGAAGCGGTACCGCGCTGAGCAGGGCCACCACCACCGGGAATTTCGTCAGGAGCAGTCGCCATCGACACCGGTCAGCTGATCGCGGGGCACTACCGCCTCGTCGAACACATTGGTAGCGGTGCCATGGGTGTCGTGTGGCGCGCGACCGACGTGCGCCTCGAACGCACCGTCGCGATCAAGCAGATCCTCCCGCAGCCGGGTGTCTCCGAGACCGAACGCGACAACATGCGCCAGCGCGCGATGCGCGAGGCGAAGAACGCGGCCCGGTTCCAGCACCCGAACGCCATCGTGGTGTTCGACATCGCCGAGCACAACGGCGACCCCTGCCTGGTGATGGAGTACCTGAACGGGCCCAGCCTCTCCACGATCCTCTCCGAAGAGGGCACCCTCCCGCTCGGGCGGGTCGCCCGGATCGGCGAGCAGGTCGCGTCCGCGCTGGTGGCGGCCCACCGGGCCGGGATCGTGCACCGCGACGTCAAGCCGGGCAACATCCTCATCGACGAGACCGGCACCGCGAAGATCACCGACTTCGGCATCTCCCGCGCGGCCGGCGACATGACGCTGACCGCGACCGGCCTGATCGGCGGCACGCCCGCGTACCTGGCGCCCGAACTGGCCCGCGGCGCCGACCCGGTGCCCAGCTCCGACGTCTTCGCCCTCGGCGCGACCCTCTACCAGGCGATCGAGGGCACCACGCCGTACGGCAACACGACCAACCAGCTCGCGCTGCTCTACGCGGCGGCGAACGGCCAGATCAACCCGCCGGTGCAGGCGGGCGGAGCCACCGCGCTGCTGATGAGCCTGCTGCGCAGCGAGCCGGGCGAGCGGCCGAGCATGGCCGAGGCCCGCGAGCGGCTGGCCGCGCTGGCCCGCACCGAGCCCGGCGGCATGACGGCGTCCCCGCCGCTGCTCTCCGGCGGCGCGGGCCGCAAGCCCGCCACACCCGGGTCCGCGGACGACGAGCGGCCGCCGTGGCAGCGGACCGCCAACAAGGCACCGTCGTCCCCGCCGGTCGGCACGCCCGCGCCCGCGAACCAGGCCGCGAGCAAGGCACCGTCGAACCCGCCGCGCCCGACCGCGGCGTTCATGCCGATGCGGTCCCCGGCCGCCCCGCCGAACACCCCGCCCAGACCGATGCCCGCGGCCGCGCCGTCGGCCAGGGCCCCCCAGTACTCGTCGGGCACCGCGAAGCCGGACAACAAGCGCAAGTACGCGGTGTTCGCCGGCGCCGGCGCGGCCGTCGTCGTGGTCGCGGTGATCGTGTTCCTGGTCCTGAATTCCGGCAACGGCGGTTCGGGCGGCAACCAGACCGCCCAATCGCCGGGCAACCAGCCGACGACGGGCCACAGCACGCCCAAGACCCCGACGCCGAGCACCTCGGCGGTGCCCGCCGACCTGGGCAAGACCAAGTCCGAAGGCAAGATCACCGCGATCGGGACCACCGGCCAGCAGCTGGTCAACTTCTTCAACAGCCCGGCCGAAAACTGGAACATGCTGACCCCGGCCGCCCAGGCGGTCTACGGCGACCAACAGCAGTTCCAGCAGTACTGGGCGGACAACAAGAAGAACGTGGGCGCGTTCAACACCGCGCGCACGGACGAGGGTGTCGCCGAAGACGGCTCCGTGCAGATGTACCTCAACATCCTGAACGGACGGCACAAGTTCCGGATGGTGATCGTCGGCGGGCAGACGCTCATCGACGCGAACACCAAGCTCGACGCCATCACGGCCAGCCCAGGCTACTGAGACGTAACGCGCGTCCGGTGGGCTGACGGGTCCGGATGGCCTACCGTGGTGGCATGGCCGAAGACGGAGCTTCACTGCCGGGCCAGAATCCTCGCTTCCACGAGGACCTGGTCGGCCTGGACCCGTACGACCCGGAGGCGCGCGCGTTCGCCGAGCACCTCGACCGCATCGAACGCTGCGGCCCGAACTACACCATCGAGGCCGCCCTCGACGGCGTCGCCGACTTCGCCGACTCCAGCAACCGCCTCGGCGGGCTGCGCTACTGGGTGTCGGCCCTGATCGTGGTTCTCATCGTGCTCGGCGTGATCGTGGCCGCATGGGACATCGTGGTGCACGCCCTCGCCTGGCTCGCGGCGTAACGTGGATCGGGTGAAAGGTATGAAACCCGTTGTCGGCGCGACCCCTCGCGTCGTGAAGTCCGAGCAGGAATGGCGAGCCCAGCTCAGCCCCGACGAGTTCGCCGTGCTCCGCCAGGCGGGGACCGAACGGCCGTTCACCGGTGAGTACACCGACACCAAGGCCACCGGCGTCTACGAGTGCCGCGCGTGCGGTGCCGAGCTGTTCCGCAGCGACACGAAGTTCGAGAGCCACTGCGGCTGGCCGTCGTTCTACGACCCGGCCGACTCCGACGCCGTGCTGCTGCGCGAGGACCGCGCCATGGGCATGAAGCGGATCGAAGTGCTCTGCGGCTCCTGCCACAGCCACCTCGGGCACGTCTTCGAGGGCGAGGGCTACCCGACCCCGACCGACCAGCGCTACTGCATCAACTCGATCTCGCTGAAACTGGTCCCCGGGTCGGAAAACCCGCCGGCCTAAATCCTCCTTAAGCGAGCAACCCGCCGCCCTTCCTCGGACGTAGTCTCCGCACACGGACGAGGGAGGGCGGACTCATGACCGACACCTGGGGTATTCCCGGACCGGTGTTCGCGGGGCTCTACCTGGGGGTGCTGCTCCTGGTGGCGCTGGTCGCGGTGGTGCACGCCGCGCTGCCGGCGCGGGGGCGCACCGGCGGGGCACCGGCGCGGGCCGAAGAACTGGCGCTGCTGACCGGCGGGCGGGAGCGCGTCGGCGAACTGGTCGTCGCGCGGCTGCTGGAGCAGCAGCTGATCCGGCTGGACGGCACCGGGCGCCTGAACCGCGTCCGGGGTTCGGCATCCGACGACCTGGGCCGGGCCGCGCTCTTGCGGATCGGCAAGACCGGCAGCTCCGTCGACCGGGTGCGCGCCGAGGTGGCGCGGCACCCGTCCGTGGCGGACCTGGAGGCCGGGCTGATCGCCCGCGGCCTGCTCACCGACGGCCGGAAGCTGCGCCGGGCCCGGCTGCTCACCGCCGTGGCGTACTGGGCGCTGTTCGTCCTCGGCGTCGTCCGGCTGATCGCGGGCTCCTCGACCGGGCACCCCGTCGGCTTCCTGCTGGGCCTGCTCGCCCTCAACACCGTCGCGGCCGTGGTGGCCACGGTCCGCGCGGCGAAAAAGCCCGAGGTGAAGGCCACCTCCGCCGGCCGGGCGGCCGCGGCAGAGGCACGCCGCGCCGGGACGCTCGTCGCGGGTCCGTCCGGGGCCGTCGCCGCGGACGGCTTCGGCGGGCACCCGGAGAAGGACGTCCGGCTGGCCGTCAGCCGCGCCACCCAGCAGTCGACGGCGCAGGCCGCCCGGCGTCCGCGCGCCTGCTGGGCGAGCGGGGGCGGCGGCGCGGCCGTCGGCTACTACGGCGGCAGCTCCTGCGGTGGTGGCAGCAGCTCGTGCGGCGGGGGCGGCGGCTGCGGTGGTGGCGGCGGCGGCGGAGGCGGGGGCTGCGGTGGTTGAAACGCCGACGCGAGGGCGTGCGTCTCACAGCTACGGTAACCGCGACACACTGAGGGGAGACGGGCGATGACCGACCCGTGGGGCATCTCCGGACCGGATTTCGTGGTCCTCTACATCGCATTGCTCGGCGCGGTCCTGCTGGTCAGGGTCGTGGTGTCCGGGATCGTGAGCAGCCGGGCGATGCGGGCGGACGCCGTCACGCCCGGCCCGCCGCCGACCGTCTACCAGCTGGCCTTCCTCGCCGGCGGCCCCGACCGGGCCGTCGACGCGGCCATCGCGGCCCTGGTCGAGCGCGGGCAGCTGCGCGTCAACAGCTACAAGCAGGTCAGCCAGGCCGGGACGCGGCCGGCCGAACCGCTGGAGCAGGCCGTCTTCGACGCGGCGCAGCTGAAGACGACGGCGACGCTGCGGGCGTACGGCCGCCAGTCGGCGGCGATGCGGGCCTTGGAGGAGGGCCTCGACCGACGCGGGCTGCTGGCGTCGGCGGCCGCCAAGCGGCAGGCCCGGACGTTCGGCCTGCTCCTCCAGCTGGCGGTGCTGGCGTTCGGCGTGGCGCGGCTGGTCACCGGCATCTCCCTCGGCCGCCCGGTCGGGATCCTGGTGTTCCTGGTCGTCATCGCGGCGGTGCTGGCGATCGTGGCGGCGGTCCGCCGGGCGAAGACGGGCGCCCGGCAGCCGTCGGCCGCGGGACACCGCCTGCTCGGGCAGGCCCGGGCCGCGGCGAGCGGACCGGTGCCGGCCGGCATGCTGGCCGGCGGCATCCTGCTCGGCGGGGCGGCCGCCGCGGTCGCGCTGGGAGGCTGGGCGATGTACCCGGACGAGGAGCTGAGCGCGGCGCTGGCCCCGCCGGTGACGTCGTTCGGCGGCGGTGGCTCGTCCGGCGGGTCGTCCTGCAGCAGCGGGTCGTCGTGCTCGAGCTCGTCGTGCAGCAGCGGGTCGTCGTGCGGTGGCGGCGGCTGCGGCGGAGGGGGCTGCGGTGGGTGAGCTGGGCATCGGGATCGGCTGGCGGCATGAGCTCGACCTGTCCATCGCGCGGCTGCCGGGCGTGGACTGGGTCGAGGTCGTCGCCGAGAACCTGCACGCCGACCACCTGCCGGAGACGCTCGTGGCGCTGCGCAAGCGGGGCCTGCCGGTGCTGCCGCACGCCGTCTCGCTGTCCCTCGGCGGGGCCGAGCCCCTGGACACCGGCCGCGTCCAGCACCTCGCGGAGGTCGCGCGGGCGCTGGACGCGCCGCTGGTCAGCGACCACGTGTGCTTCGTGCGCGCGGGTGGCCTCGACTCGGGGCACCTGATGCCGCTCCCCCGCACGCGCGAGGCACTGGACGTGCTGGTGGCGAACGTCCGGCTGGCCCAGTCCATCGTGGACGTACCGCTGGCGCTGGAGAACATCGCCGCGGTGCTCGACTGGCCGGACGCCGAGCTGACCGAGGAGCAGTTCCTCACCGAGCTGACCGACCGGACGGGCTGCCGGCTGATCATCGACGTGGCGAACCTGTACGCCAACGCCCGCAACATCGGCACGGACCCGGAGGCGTTCCTGGACGGCATCCCCTGGGAGCGGCTGGCGTACGTGCACATGGCGGGCGGCATCGAGCGCGACGGCGTCTACCACGACACGCACGCACACCCGGTGCTGCCGGAGGTGCTGGCGCTGTTGACGGAGCTCCGCCGCCGGGCGGACCCGCCGGGAGTGCTGCTGGAGCGCGACGACGGCTACCCGACCGACGCCGAGCTGGCGGCGGAGCTGGCGGCCCTGCGGGCGGCGGTGACGGGATGAGCCGCGCGGAATTGGCCCGGCGGCAGGCGGAGCTGCTGCACGCCTTGCTGGCCGACGGCCCGGCGCCGGCGGGTTTCGACCCGGCCCGGCTGAAGGTGGAGGCTCAGGTGCTGCGCCGGAAGCACGGGCGGGTGCTGGCGTACCAGCGGCCCGAGCTGGCGGAGGCGCTGGGTGAGCGGTACGGGCCGCTGTTCGCGCAGTTCACCGCGGGCAGGCCGAAGAAGGCGGCCGAGCGCTCGGGGGCGTACGCCGACGAGTTCGTGACGTGGCTGATCGAGGGCGGCCACTTGCCGAAGCCCAGGCGGCGGCTGGCGGACCGACTGCGGCGCCGCTGATCCACAAGCTCGCGGGGGTGTGGACAACTGGGGCTTGACCAGGGTTTTTGTCGGCCTGCGCCGGTAGACTGGAACCGGGGCGGGCCCCCTAGGGTGGGCGGGTTCTGTTTCCGGGCGGGTTCTGTTTCCGGGCGGGTTCCGCCTTAGGGCGTCCAGGTCGGTTTGTCGACTCCCGGCTCCCGCGTCCCGAACTCCCAGTACGGCTGCGCGCCCGGCAACCCGCCGGCCATCCGCACCCGCGTCAGCCGCCCGTAGGCGCTGTCCGCTTCCTCCAGCAAATCGCCGTGATCGACGTCCGCCGCGGCGGGGTCCTTGCGGCCCAGGGAATCCAGCCACCGGCCGGTTCCCGCCAGGGACAGCCGCGCGCGCCACGTGCCACCGTCCACCACCTGGCGATGCAACGCCGTCATCACCGCCGCCGCCGTGAGCCAGCCCGTTCCGTGGTCCAGCGCCTGGACCGGCAACGGTGCCGGCGGATCGCCCCACGCCAAGCCGTTCGACATCTGGACCAGGCTGTCGAACCCGCGCCGCCGCGCCCAGGGGCCTTGCCAGCCGTACGCGCTCAGGTCCGCGATCACCAAGCCCGGCCGCAGTTCGGCCAGCTCCGCGGGCCCGAACCCGATGCGCTCGAGAGCTCCCGGCCGGAAGGACTGGACCAGCACGTCCGCCCGGCTGATCAGCTTCTTCAGCCGCGCACGGCCGCCCTCGGTGTCCAGCGCGACGAACGTCGAACGCTTGCCCTGGCCGGTGTCGCGCACCAGCGCCTCGACGCGCGGCAGGTGCGCGGCCCCGACGTGCAGGACGTCGGCGCCGTGCGCGGCCAGGATGCGGCCGGCGACCGGCCCGGCGAGCACGTGCGTCAGCTCCAGGACGCGGATCCCGCCCAGCGGCCGGTCCGAGTAGAACAGTGTCCGTTTCGGGGCCGGGCCCAGTGGCGTCAGCGAAACCAGCGGCAGCGAAGCCACCGCCTCGCCCTGCGGGTGCGCGGCCCAGTCCTCGGGCGACCGCAGCTCGGCCGCCGCTCCCCCGGCCGACACGACGGCGTGCTCCACCTCGCGCGCCGGACGTCCGGCGACCGCCTTTTCGACGGCTTCGCGGGTCGCGGGCACGCCGAGGCCCCAGCACACCGCCGCTTCGTGCCGCGGGTAGTTGCAGTGCAGGCGGACCCAGCCGTCGGCCGTGCGGTAGTCGCCCGACAGCGGGGCCCAGGCGGACTCCGCGCCGACGCCGTCCACGCGCAGCAGCCGCTCGCTCTGGAACGCCGCCGCCGCGTGCCGCGTGTCCGCCGTGACCACGCCGGGCTCGATGTCCCGCTGCCGCAGCATTTCGGCGGCCGCCAGCGTCGCCGCGGCGACGGAAGCCGTGGCCGCCGCCGCCACCCGGTACGGACCCGGCAGCACGTCCTCGGTGCCGGTCAGCTCGAAGGCTTCCGGTGAAGCTCCGGTAAGGGCGTTCCAGACGCCCTCGACGACGTCGCGCACTACGGGAGAGCCGCGACGAGCTCGGCGGGCGGCACGCGGGTGCCGGTGTAGAACGGGATCTCCTCGCGCACGTGCAGCCGCGCCTCGGTGCCGCGCAGGTGCCGCATGAGGTCGACGATCCGGTGCAGCTCGTCGGCCTCGAAGGCGAGGATCCACTCGTAGTCGCCCAGTGCGAACGACGCGACGGTGTTCGCGCGCACGTCCGGGTAGTCGCGGGCTTCCTTGCCGTGGTCGGCGAGCATCTTGCGGCGGTCGGCGTCCGGCAGCAGGTACCACTCGTAGGACCGCACGAACGGGTAGACGCAGATGAACTTGCGCGCCTCCTCGCCGGCCAGGAACGCCGGGATGTGGCTCTTGTTGAACTCGGCGGGCCGGTGCAGCGCGGTCTGGCTCCAGACCGGCGTCGACGCGCGGCCCAGCGGCGTCCGGCGGAATCCGGCGTAGGCGGCCTGGACCTGCTCGATTTCCTCGGCGTGCCACCAGATCATGAAGTCGGCGTCGGCACGCAGCGCGGAGAGGTCGTACACACCGCGGACGACGACGCCCTTGGCCTCGAGCCCGTCCAGGTACTCGGCGGTCTCGCGGCCGGCGGTCCCGCGGTCCTCACCCAGCCTGCCCGGTTCGATCCGGAAGACCGACCAGGTGGTGTAGCGGATGGTGTCGTTGAGCTCGTTGTAGTTGACCCGCGCCATGTGTCCATCCTGTCACCGCGGCGCCCCGGCCGCCGCCACGGGTCCGGGTGACCGCACTCACGCCGTCAGGTGCGCCGCGATCCGCTGGGCCGCGGCTTCCGCCGTCGCGACACAGGCCGGCAGCCCGACCCCGTGCAGGGTCGCCCCGGCGATCGCCAGGCCCGGCACCTCCGCGACGGCCTTCTCGATCCGCTCGACCCGCTCGAGGTGCCCGGTGCCGTACTGCGGCAGCCCGCCGCCCCACCGCGTCACCAGCGTCTCGACCGGCGCCGCCGTCACCCCCGTCAGCCGGGCGAGGTCGTCGCGGACCACGCGGACCAGCTCGACGTCGTCGAACTGCAGCGCGCCCGGCTCGCCGAACCGGCCGACCGAGCCGCGGACCAGGACCGGGCCGGTGCCGTAGTGGGCCCACTTCCGCGACGAGAACGTGAACGCCTTCGACGCGTACGGCACGCCCGAAGCGTCCCGCTCGCCCTGGCCGATCAGGATCCCCGACGCCTCGGGCAGCGCGGTGCCGGGCGGCAGTGCCAGCGCGACCACCGCCATCGACGCCAGTTCGACCTCGCCGAAGGCCGCCGAAGCCGCCGGGACGAGGTCGGTGAGCAGGCGGCGGGCCGACGGCGCGGGCACCGCGAGCACGACCGCGTCCGCTTCGGCGAGGTTGTCCGCCGGCGCGTGCGCGGTCGGTGCCGCGCCGATGCACAGCCGCCAGCCGTCGCCGTGCCGTTCGATCTCGCACACCGGCAGGCCGGTCCGCAGCTGCGCGCCCGACGCCGTGGTGAGCCGGTCGATCACCGTGCCGAGGCCGCCAGGGACGGTGCCGAACACCGGCGCCGTCGACGGGTTCGCCGGCAGCTGGGCGGCGGCCGCCGCGGTCAGCGAGCCCGCGCCCGCCGCCAGCGCGGAGGCGAGGCCGGGCATGGTCGCGCGCAGGCCGAGGCCGTCCGCCCCGCCCGCGTAGACGCCGCCGAGCAGCGGGTCGACCAGCCGGTCCACCAGTTCGTCGCCGAACCGCTCGCGCAGCAGCGGCCCCAGCGGCACGTCCCCGCCCGGCAGCCGCAGCTCCGGCAGCAACGGCTCGGCCTCGACCGCCTGCCGGCCGGTTTCGGAAAGCACCCCGGCCACCGACTCCGCCGACGCCGGCACGCCCATGACCGTGCCGGGCGGCAGCCCGGTGACGGCGCCGCCCGCGTGGATCTTCGCCCGCGCCTTCGTCGGGTGGACGACGTCGAGCCCGAGCTCGCGGGCCAGCGCGAGCATTTCGGGACGGCGGACGAGGAACGCCTCGGCGCCGACGTCGTAGGGCACCCCGGCGAGTTCGGCGGTGCGCAGCTTCCCGCCCGGCGCCGTCGTCTTCTCGTACACCGTGATCTCGGCTTCGGGGCCGAGCAGCTGCCGGAGCCGGTACGCCGCGGTCAGCCCGGAAACGCCGCCCCCGACGACCGCGACGCGCTTCACAGCTCGTGCACCAGCCCGACCACGCGGGTCAGCACGTCGGGATCGACGCCCGGCAGCACGCCGTGGCCCAGGTTGAAGATGTGGCCTTCGGCCGCCTTGCCCTCTTCGACGATCCGGCGGACCTCGGCCGCCAGCACCGGCCAGGAAGCGTGCAGCAGCGCCGGGTCGAGGTTGCCCTGGACGACCGCTCGCCCACCCAGGCGCCGCACGGCTTCGTCGAGCGGGATCCGCCAGTCGACGCCGACGACGTCGGCGCCCGCGTCGCGCATCGCGGCCAGAAGCTCGCCGGTGCCGACCCCGAAGTGGATCCGCGGCACGCCGTACTCCGCGACGCCCGCGAGTACCTTGGCCGAGTGCGGCAGGACGAACTCGCGGTAGTCCCGCTCGGACAGCGCGCCGGCCCAGGAGTCGAACAGCTGGACCGCGTCGACGCCGGCGTCGAGCTGGGCGCGCAGGAAGGTCAGGGCGAGGTCGGCCAGCCGCCCGGCCAGCTCGTGCCACACCTCGGGCGAGGTGTGCATCAGGGCCTTGGTGTGCTCGTGGTTGCGGCTCGGGCCGCCCTCGATGAGGTAGCTGGCCAGCGTGAACGGCGCGCCGGCGAACCCGATCAGCGGGGTCCCGCCGAGCCGCGCGACGAGCAGCCGGACGCCGTCGGCGACCTTCGAGACCTGTTCGGGCTCGAGCTCCGGCAGCGCCTTCACGGCGGCGAGGTCGCGCACCGGCGTCGCGACCACCGGGCCGGTGCCGGGCACGATGTCGATGTCGACCCCGGCCGCCTTCAGCGGCACCACGATGTCGCTGAAGAGGATCGCCGCGTCGACGCCGTGGCGGCGGACCGGCTGCAGCGTGATCTCGGCGAGCATTTCCGGGTCGAAACAGGCGTCGAGCATCGGCACGCCCTCGCGCAGCGCGCGGTACTCGGGCAGCGAGCGGCCGGCTTGGCGCATGAACCAGACGGGCGTGCGGGCCGGGCGTTCACCGCGCGCGGCGGCCAGGAACGGGGCTTCGGGCAGCTCGCGGCGACCGGACGGGGCGGCGTGGCGCGGCAGGGGCGTGGTCTGAGACATCGCGGTCAATCGTGCCACGAGCCCGGGCGGCCCGTTCTCTCGGCGCGCCTGCGCCCGCAACAGGGCGTGCCCGCCCTAAAGTCGGTGCGTGACCGCGATGACGCCAGTGCCCGAACTCTTCCGCGAAGCAGTCGCGGCGCTGCAGTCCGTCCGGCCCCGCCCGGAGGTGCTGCTGGAGCCGATGCGCGCACCGCAGCGGCTCGCGCCGTGGTCGTACGCGGTCAGCTGCGAAGTGTCCGGGCCCGCCGACGTGCTGGCCTCGGGACGGCTGGTCCTGCTGCACGACCCGGACGGCCAGGACGGCTGGGACGGCGTGCTGCGCCTCGTCCTGTACGTGCGCGCGGAGCTGGACCGGGAGCTGGCCACGGACCCGTTCCTGCCGGCGGTCGGCTGGTCGTGGCTGACCGACGCGCTGGAAGTGTCCGGGGCGAGCTGGAAGGCACTCGGCGGCACGGTGACGGAGACGTCGTCGGCCCGCTTCGGCGACCTCTCCGGCCCGGCCCGCACCGACGACCTGGAAGTGCGGGCGTCGTGGACGCCGGCGGACGCGGACCTGCTGCCCCACGGGCAGGCCTTCTGCCAGGTGATGGCGAGCGTCGTGGGCCTGCCCCCGGTCGGGGTGACCCTCTTCGGGCAGCGCCAGGGCTCCTGACCCGGCGTCCGGGCGATCTTCGGCAACGAATCGGCAACGGCCGGTCGCCGCGGGCCGCCGCGGCACCGCGCCTTGTACGGATGTGAGCAAAATTCACGTCCGATGAACGCTGTTCACCCGGCCCCGGACCGCTGAGTTGCCGCCTCGCGGCCCGGGCACCCCGGATGACCATCCGGGCACCCCCGGGGCCGCCGCCAGCCCTGAGGCTGTTTCACGTCTCCTCGTTCGTGACTCCCCGCGGTCACGCACCGCAACAAGATCAAACCGCGGACCCGGGGGTCACCAGCACCCCGCAACAGACACGGACAGTCACAGTTTTGGACGTCGGCGGGCGGCGCAGGGGTCTCTCGGGGGAGTTGATCAAGCCCCGGCCGGGGCCGCATTCCGGACACCTCGGGCGCCCATCCGGACCCCCGTCACTAGGCGCACCGGCAGCTGCACGCCTCATCTGCACGGCCATTTGGCCGCCGGTAACTCCTTAGCATCGTGCTCACTGGGCTATCCGTTAGCAACCGGCCGTGTACTAGCCCGATCGTGTTACTACGAACCCACTGAGTGACTGTTCGTTTGAGATAGATACCCATTCGATCCCCCCGCAACGGCCTCAGGACGGCTACAGTGCCTTCGACGACACCACTTTCGGTCTAAAGCTGGCGCGGCTGAACGGCCGAAGGTCCCGGTGCCGGTCGGGGGGCACGACCGACTCCAGGGAGGTAGTGACGTGGCTACCGTCGGCATTTCTCAGGCCGTCCGATCCACGCCAGCCGGCGCGTTGCCGGCGAGCATGGTTCCGCACCCGCGGGAAGAGCTTTTTTCGGTACTGGTGGTCGATGACCACCCGCTGTTGAGGGAGGCAATCGCAGCAAGACTCGCACAGATGGGTGCGGGAACCGTCCACGAAGCCGCCACGGTGGCCGAGGCGAGGGCGCGAGCACAGGCCACCGGGCCTTGTGACCTGGCGATCCTCGATCTCGGACTGCCGGACGGCAGCGGCATCGAGCTGGTTACGGAACTCCGTAGCCACGGCTGGCCGCGCGTGGTCGTACTCGCATCCTCGGACGACCCGTACGCGGTCCGCTCGGCCTTCCAGGCCGGGGCCCAGGCGTACCTGCTGAAGTCCGCGTCACCGGTCGTCGTGACCGATGGCGTGCGGCGCGTGCTCGAAGGCGGCGTCTACGCCGACCCGAGCGTGGCTCCGGTGCTGGCCACCGGGACCCGCGTCGCGGGCACCGACAACACCCCGCGCGAGCTGTCCGCTCGTGAGGTGGAGGTGCTCCAGCTGGTCGCCGACGGACAGTCCAACAAGGAGATCGGCGAGGAGCTTTCGCTCTCCGCCCTCACCGTCAAGTCCCACCTCTCCCGGATCGGGCGCAAGCTCGGCACGGGCGACCGGGCACAGATGGTGGCACTGGCCATGCGAGCCGGCGTCATCCGCTGACGAAAGCACACCACCCTGCGGGGCGGGCGGACCAGGCGCGGTACGCCCGTCCCGTAGGGTCGTCAACCATGGGAAGCACTGAGGCCGAGGACACCGGGATGGAGATCGAGTCCACGGGCGGCCCTGTGCTGCTACGCGAACCCGCCGAGGGCACACCCCCGGTGATCACCGACGCCGCCGAGCTGGCCGAAGCCTGCGCCAAGCTCGCCGCGGGCACCGGTGCGGTCGCCGTCGACACCGAACGCGCGTCCGGCTACCGGTACTTCCCCAAGGCCTACCTCGTGCAGCTGCGCCGCGAAGGCGCCGGCACGGTGCTGATCGACCCGATCGCGCTGGACGGCGAACTGGCCCCGCTGCGCGAAGTCCTGAATTCCCTGGAGTGGGTGCTGCACGCCGCCTCCCAGGACCTCCCCTGCCTCGCCGAGCTGGGCCTGCACCCGGCGGCGCTGTTCGACACCGAGCTGGCCGGCCGGCTGGCGGGCTACGAACGCGTCGCGCTGGGAACGCTCGTCGAGCTGCTGCTGGGGTACACCCTCGAGAAGGGCCACAGCGCGGCCGACTGGTCGAAGCGGCCGCTGCCGGTCGACTGGCTGAACTACGCCGCCCTCGACGTCGAGCTGCTCATCCAGCTGCGGGAAAAGCTGGAAGCGGAGCTGGGCGCCCAAGGCAAGCTGGAGTGGGCGCGGCAGGAGTTCGAGTTCGTGCGGACGGCCCCGCCGCCGCCCCCGCGGGCCGAGCCGTGGCGCCGGACGTCCGGCGTGCACAAGATCCGCAGCCCGCGCGGTCTCGCGGCGGTCCGCGAACTGTGGCAGGCGCGCGACGAGCTGGCCCGCAAACGCGACCGCGCACCGAGCCGGATCCTGCCGGACAGCGCGATCGTCAACGCTGTCACGGCCGACCCCAAGACGGTCGAAGAGCTGCAGGCGCTGCCGGTGTTCAGCGGCCGCGTCCAGCGCAAGTACACGGCGAGCTGGCTGCGCCACCTGCAGGCGGCCAAGGCGCTCCCCGCTTCCGAGCTGCCGTCACCGTCCCAACCGACGGACGGCCCGCCCCCGGTGAACCGCTGGGCGGACAAGGACCCGGACGCGGCGGCCCGCTTGTCGGCGGCCCGCGCGGCCTTGACGGCCATCGCGGAGGACCGCCGGCTCCCGGTGGAGAACCTGCTGCTGCCGGACCTGGTCCGCCGCACGTGCTGGCGCCCGCCGGCCGAAACGGACGAGGACTCGGTGGCGGAAGTCCTGCGCGCGAGCGGCGCCCGGCCGTGGCAGGTCGAGCTGACGGCGGCGGTGCTGAGCAAGGCGTTGCAGACCACCGCTTCCTGACCCACGACTCTCGAGCGGGTCCTCGTCAGTCGGCGAGCGCCGCCAGCAGCCGGTGCCCCTGCGCGCGCAGCTCGTCCGACGGCTCCCCCGAGCCCGCCAACCGGACCACCCCGTCCGCCCCTTCGCGCACGTGGGCCTCGACGTCCAGCGCCGGGTCGTCGCGGCGGATCACCGCGATGCTCTCCACCAGCCCGAACACCAGATCCGTCCGGATTGCGACGGCCGAAGGTGCCACGCCCGAAGCCGCCACCAGGCGGCCGTACGCCGCCTTCAGTTCCGCTCGCTCGATGCGGAAGCGGGCCAGGCTGGGCGAACCGACCTCGGGCAGCAGGTACAACGCGCCCAGGTTGTGCCGGGCTCCGCCCAGCAGGCCGATGTCCGCGTACGCCAGTGCCCACAACCGGACCGCCGCCGGGGCCTCGCCCGCGACGAGCCGGGCCGCCAGGGCCAGTGACGGGCGGACCGTCTCGGCCAGCAACGCGGCGAGGATGTCTTCCTTCGCCGGGAAGTGGTAGTAGAGCGACGCCTGGCGCAAGCCCGCGCGTTCGGCGATCGCTCTGGTCGTCGTGGCCGCGTACCCGGCTCCGGTGAACAGCTCGCCCGCCGCCTCGAGCACCGCCTGGCGCGCGTCCGGACGGTTCGCCGCCGCTCCGCTCGCCCTCGGCCTGCCGACTCCCGACCCGTTGCCCACGGACGTGATCTTGCCAGGTCCGCGGCCGCGACACGCGCACGGAGGCACGGTTACGCCCGGATGTCGTCATTGACGCCGTGTCGGTCCGGGCGTTAACGGGTCCCTAACACGGCGGAGATCATCGCGTCGCGGCGAAGACTTAATTTCTGTCAAGCGATCGAAACAAGGAGATCCGCATGACCCCACCCGACGAACTCGCCGCCTTCGGTTACCGCCAGGAGCTTCGCCGGTCGCTGGGCGGGTTTTCCGCCTTCGCCGCCGGCTTCTCCTTCGTCTCCATCCTCACCACCGTCTTCCAGCTCTTCGGCTTCGGCTACACCTTCGGCGGCCCGCTCTTCTTCTGGACGTGGCCGGTCGTCCTGGCGGGCCAATTGCTCGTCGCGCTGGTGTTCGCCGAGCTCGCCGCGCGCTACCCGCTCGCGGGATCGGTGTACCAGTGGGCGAAACAGCTGACGAAAGGCTTCCTCGGCTGGCTGGCCGGCTGGATGATGCTGCTCGGCTGCATCGTCGCCCTCGCGGCCGCCGCGATCGCGCTGCAGGTCGTGCTGCCGTCGGTGTGGGACGGGTTCCAGTTCATCGGCGGCGATCCGTCGGTGACGTCGCCGTCCGGCGCGGCCAACGCCGTGCTGCTCGGCACCGTGCTGCTCGTCTTCACCACCGCGGTCAACACCGGCGGTGTCCGGCTGATGGCGCGGATCAACGACGTCGGCGTCGCGGCCGAACTCCTCGGCGTCCTCGTCCTCATCGCCGGGCTGGCGCTGTTCGCCGTCCGCGGTCCGCAGGTGGTGCTGCACGACGCACCCGGCACCAGCGCCGGGATCGGCGGTGTGCTCGCTTCGGCGCTCATGGCGGCGTACGTCCTCTACGGCTTCGACACCGCCGCGTCGGTCGCCGAGGAGACGAAGGACGCGCGCAAGGCGGCTCCGCGGGCGGTGCTGCGCGCCGTGCTCGTCTCCGGGATCGGCGGCCTCGCGGTGGTCGTCACCGCGCTGATGGCCGCGCCGAGCCTCACCGACGGGCAGCTCGCCGGGCACGGCCTGCCGTACGTGATCACCGCCGTCTTCGGCGACACCCTCGGCCGGATCTTCCTCGCCGACGTCGCGATCGCCGTCGTCGTCTGCACCCTGACCATCCAGACCGGCACGGTCCGGCTGATCTACGCGATGGCCCGCGACGGCGCGCTCCCCGGGTCCGCCCGCCTCGCCGGGGTCAGCCCGCGCACCGGGACGCCGGTCGCGCCCGCGCTGCTGTCCGGCGCGCTGGCCATCGGGCTGCTGCTGCTCAACGTCGGCAACCCGACGCTGTTCAGCACGATCACCGGGACGTCGGTGGTGGTCGTCTACCTGGCCTACCTCCTGGTCACCGCGCCGCTGCTGCTGAAACGGCTGCGCGGGCAATTCCCCGCGGAGCCCGGCAAGTTCTCCCTCGGGCGATGGGGCGTTCCGCTGAACGGGGCAGCGGTCCTGTACGGAATCGCCATGATCGTCAACATCGGCTGGCCGCGTGCGGAGATCTACGATCTCGGCGCTTCGGGCTCCCCCTGGATGCTCTTGTTCCCGATAGAGTTCGTCGGCGGCGCACTGGTGATCGGCTGGCTCTGCTGGCTGCGGCTGCGCCCCGCTCCCGCCCTCGAACCCGCGACCTGAGAGAGGACGACCATGAGCACCACCGCGACGACCTACGGAGCGCGCGACCACGCCCGCGCCCAGGCCGGCACCGTGGTCGACACGATGCCGTCGATCCCGGCGAGCACCTGGGCCGACCCGCCGGCCGGCGTCGCCCCCGAGGCGCTGACCTGGGCCGAAACCGTGGCCGGCGGCGGGTACACGCACAAGGTGCTGGCCCGGGGCACGCGGCTGCGGCTGACCGACGTCGACGGCGACGCCTGCGCGCACCTGCTGCTGTTCAACGCCGAAGGGCCGTGGGAGCGGCTGAACGTCGCCGACACGGTCAAGGTGCAGTGGAACGCCTACCTCGGCGAGTCGGTGGCACTGCTGTCGGACCAGGCGCGGGTGCTGGCCACGATCGTCGCGGATTCCGGCGGACGGCACGACGCCCTGTGCGGGACGTCCACTGTGGACGGCAACACCGAGCGCTACGGCGACGGTTCCCCGCAGGGCCCCTCCCCCGCCGGCCTGCCGCTGTTCACCCTGGCGGCGGCCAAGAACGGCCTCGAGCCGCGCGACCTGCCGCCGAGCCTGTCGTTCTTCCAGGGCGTGCGGGTCCAGCCGGACGGCGGGCTGGAGTTCACCGGCTCCGCGGGCGCCGGCCGGTCCGTCGACCTGCGGATCGAGATCCCGTCGATCGTGCTGCTCGCCAACGTCGCCCACCCGGTTGACCCGCGGCCGGACTACACGGTGTCAAAGCTCGAAGTCCTCGCCTGGCACGACCGGCCGACCACTCCGGACAGTCCGGAGTGGACACACACGCCGGAAGCGCAGCGCGCCTTCGAGAACACCGCCGACTACCTCACCGCACGGGGGATCGCATGAGCACGGCGTACGAGTCCCAGCTGGAAGTCAGCTTCGACGTTCCCGCGCGGGCGCCGTTCTCGACGGTGCTGCAGCAGGGCCAGGAGCTGGCCATCATGGACCTGGGCGGCAACCAGGCCGTCGACTTCCTCTGCTACGACGCGAACGACACCTCGAAGCGCTACAGCGCGGCCGCGACGATCGCCGCGCAGCGCAACATCTTCCTCACCACCGGCAGCGTGCTGCGCACCCAGGAGGGCGCGCCGCTGCTGACCGTCGTCGCCGACACCTGCGGCCGCCACGACACGCTCGGCGGCGCGTGCAGCAAGGAGTCCAACAGCCTCCGCTACGGCCAGCACACCCGCCACCAGCACGCCTGCGTCGAAAACTTCCTCATCGAGGGCGCGAAGTGGGGCCTGGGCAAGCGCGACCTGGTCAGCAACGTCAACTGGTACATGAACGTGCCGGTCGAGGCGGACGGCACGCTCGGCATCGTCGACGGCATCTCCGCGCCGGGCCTGGAAGTCCGGCTGCGCGCCGAGACCGACGTGCTGGTACTCGTGTCGAACTGCCCGCAGATCAACAACCCCTGCAACGGGTTCGACCCGACGCCGGTGCGGATGATCGTCATCTCCCCCGGAGGCGGCGAGTGAGGCTGCTCGTCGCCAACCGCGGCGAGATCGCGGTCCGGATCCTGCGCAGCGCCAAGGAACTGGGTCTCGAAACGGTCGCGGTGCATTCCGACGCCGATCGCCTCGCCCCGCACGTGCGGCTCGCCGACCGGGCCGTCCGGCTCGGCCCGGCGCCCGCGGCGGAAAGCTACCTGCGGGCCGGCGCGATCATCGCCGTGGCGCTGGACACCAGCTGCGACGCGATCCACCCCGGGTACGGCTTCCTCTCGGAGGACGCCGCGTTCGCACGCGCCTGCGAAGACGCCGGGATCGCGTTCGCCGGGCCGGCCCCGGAGCACCTGGAGGTGTTCGGCAGCAAGCACACCGCGCGCGAGGCGGCGATCGCGGCGGGCGTGCCGCTGCTGGCCGGCACCGGCCTGCTGTCCGATGTGGACGATGCGCTGGCCCGCGCCGAGGACATCGGCTACCCGGTGATGCTCAAGGCGACCGGCGGCGGGGGCGGGATCGGGATGCGCGCCTGCGCATCGCCGGACGAGCTGCGCGCCGCCTGGGACACCGTGCGCAGCGTCGCGGCCAAGAGCTTCGCCAGCTCCGGCGTGTTCCTCGAACGCCTGGTGACCCGCGCGCGGCACGTCGAGGTCCAGGTGTTCGGCGACGGCTTCGGCGAGGTGCTGGCCCTGGGCACGCGCGACTGCTCGCTGCAGCGGCGCAACCAGAAGGTCGTCGAGGAGTGCCCGGCACCGGACCTGCCCGAGGACGTCCGGAAGCACCTGGTGGAGTCCGCGGTCGCGCTGTGCTCGTCGGTGCGGTACCGCTCCGCGGGCACCGTCGAATACGTTTACGACCCCGAACGCGGCGAGGCGGCGTTCCTCGAGGTCAACACGCGGCTGCAGGTCGAGCACCCGGTCACCGAGGCGGTCTACGGCGTCGACCTGGTCGCCTGGATGCTGCGGCTCGCCCAGGGCGACCGCGCGATGTTCCGGGCGGTCCCGGTCGCCCGCGGGCACGCCGTCGAAGCGCGCGTGTACGCCGAGGACCCGGGCGCCGGGCACCGGCCGAGCGCGGGTCTCGTCACCCGGGTCACGCTGCCCGCGGACACCCGCGTCGACACCTGGGTCGAGCCGGGCACCACCGTCACCACGCACTACGACCCGTTGCTGGCCAAGGTGATCTGCACCGGCGCCGACCGCGCCGAGGCGCTGGCGAACCTGCGGGAAGCGCTCGCCGCGACCCGGTTCGACGGGGTGCAGACCAACCTGGGCCAGCTGCGGGCGGCGGCCACCGACCCGGCCTTCGGCGCCGCGGCGCACGACACGTCCACTTTGGACAGCGTCGGAGACGCGGAGCCGCGGATCGACGTGGTCCGCGGCGGGACCATGACGACCGTGCAGGACTGGCCGGGCCGCACCGGGTTCTGGCACGTCGGGGTGCCGCCGAGCGGCCCGATGGACGACCTCTCGCTGCGGCTGGGCAACCTGGCGCTGGGCAACCCCGAAGGCGCGCCCGGCCTGGAGTGCACTGTGGACGGGGTGGCGCTGCGGTTTTCCCGTGCCACCGAAGTCTGCGTCACCGGGGCGCCGACGACGGTCCTCGTCGACGGCACCGAGGTTTCCCTGTGGACACCGGTCGAAGTCCCCGCGGGAGCGACGCTCGACGTCCGGTCCTGCACGGCCGGGCTGCGCAGCTACCTCCTGGTGCGCGGCGGCGTCGACGTGCCGGAGTTCCTCGGCAGCGCGGCGACGTTCACGCTGGGGAAGTTCGGCGGCCACGGCGGCCGCGCGCTGGCCGCCGGGGACGTCCTGCGCCCCGGTCCGGCCCCCGCGGACCCGGTCGTGGGCCCGGTGCCGACCGCCGACCGGCCGGAGTTCGCTTCCCACTGGACGATCGGCGCGCTCGAAGGACCGCACGCGGCCCCGGAGTTCTTCACCCCGGACGACGTCGACACGTTCTACGCCACGGACTGGCAGGTGCACTTCAACTCGGCGCGCACCGGCGTCCGGCTCGTCGGGCCGCGGCCGAAGTGGGCACGGCCGGACGGCGGCGAGGCGGGCCTGCACCCGTCGAACATCCACGACACGCCGTACGCGATCGGTGCCGTCGACTACACCGGCGACCTGCCGATCCTGCTCGGCCCGGACGGGCCCAGCCTGGGCGGGTTCGTCTGCCCGGCGACGGTCGCCACCGGCGAGCGGTGGAAGCTCGGGCAGCTGCGGCCGGGCGACACCGTGCGGTTCGTGCCGATCGGCACCGACCACGCGGCGGCGCTGCGGACGCGGCCGGCGTCGGCGGTCGAGCCGAGCCGCCCCGCGCGCGACGACGGCGGTGTCCTCGCGCGACTGTCCTCTTCGGACTGTACGGAATCTTCGGGCGAGCCGTCGGTCACCTACCGCCGCAGCGGCGACGACAACCTGCTCGTCGAGTACGGCGAGATGAAGCTCGACCTGGCGCTGCGGATGCGGGTGCACGCGCTGGCCGAGCGCCTGGCGGCCGAAGGCGTACCGGGGATCGTGGACCTCACGCCGGGCATCCGGTCGCTGCAGGTGCACGTCGACCCGGACGCGCTGCCGGTCGGCAAGGCGCTCGGGCTGGTGCGCGAACTGGAGCGGGACCTCCCGCCGACGCACGACCTGGTGGTGCCGAGCCGCAGCGTCCGGTTGCCGCTGTCGTGGGACGACCCCGCCACGCGCGAGGCGATCGAGCGGTACATGACCGGCGTGCGCGACGACGCGCCGTGGTGCCCGTGGAACATCGAGTTCATCCGGCGCGTCAACGGGCTGTCCAGTGTGGACGAGGTGTACCGGACGGTGTTCGACGCGGAGTACCTCGTGCTCGGCCTCGGCGACGTCTACCTCGGCGCGCCGGTGGCGACGCCGCTGGACCCGCGCCACCGCCTGGTCACGACGAAGTACAACCCGGCGCGGACGTGGACGGCGGAGAACTCCGTCGGCATCGGCGGCGCCTACCTGTGCATCTACGGCATGGAGGGCCCGGGCGGCTACCAGTTCGTCGGGCGGACCGTCCAGGTGTGGAACAGCTGGCGCGGCGGGGACCGGCCGTGGAACCTGCGGTTCTTCGACCGGATCTCCTGGTACCCGGTGTCGGCCGAAGAGCTGCTGGACCTGCGGGCGCAGAGCGCGTCCGGCACGCTGGACCTCGACACCACCGAGGGCTCCTTCGCCCTGGCGGACTACCAGAAGTTCCTCGCGGAGAACGCCGAGAGCATCGCGGGCTTCCGGGCCACGCAGGCGGCGGCGTTCGAAGCGGAACGGCAGGCGTGGGCCGCGGCGGGCGAGTTCGACCCGAAACCGGAGCCGGTCACCCGGCCGCCGGCGCGGGTCGAGGCGCCGCCGGGCGGGCACGTCGTGGAGGCGCCGTTCGCGGCGACGGTGTGGCGGGTCGACGTCACCGCGGGCGAGCGCGTCGAGGACGCGCAGTCCCTGGTGACGCTGGAAGCGATGAAGACGGAGGCGCGGATCCCGGCGCCGGCGAGCGGTGAGGTGGTCGAAGTGCTCGTGTCCCCCGGCGATCAGGTGGCGCCCGGAACACCGCTGGTGGTGCTGGCATGAGCCTCGTGGAGCGGGTGCGGGCGGCCTACCGGCGGATCGAGCAGGTGGACCGGCCGGAGATCTGGATCGACCTGCGGCCGGAAGCCGACGTCCTGGCCGAGGCGGCCGCGCCGGCGGACCGCGGACTGCCGCTCTACGGCAAGCTCGTCGCGGTCAAGGGCAACATCGACGTCGCCGGACTGCCGACGACGGCGGGCTGCCCGGACTACGCGTACAAGCCGGAGGCCGACGCGCCGGTCGTCGCGCGGCTGCGGGCGGCCGGGGCGCTGGTGCTCGGCACGACCAACCTGGACCAGTTCGCGACCGGGCTGGTCGGGACGCGCAGCCCGTACGGCGCGGTCCGCAACGCCGTGGACGCGGAGTACGTGTCCGGTGGATCGAGCTCGGGGTCGGCGGTGGCGGTCGCCCTCGGCATCGTGGATCTGGCGCTCGGCACCGACACCGCGGGTTCGGGGCGGGTGCCGGCGGCGTTCAACGGGATCGTCGGGCTCAAGCCGACGCCGGGGCTGCTGCCGACCGAGGGCGTCGTCCCGGCGTGCGCGAGCATCGACTGCGTGTCGCTGTTCGCGCGGACGGTGGAGGAAGCGACGTTCGCGCTGACCTGCCTGGCCGAGCCCGCACAGGCCCACCCGGGACGGTTCCGCCTCGGCGTCCCCTCGCCGGACCAGCTGGGCCCCTTGGCTCCCGGCTGGGCCGAGGCGTTCGACGCGGCGGTGTCGGACTACGCCGCGGCAGGTGCCGAAGTGACCACTGTGGACATCTCGGCGTTCCTGGAGGCGGCGCGGCTGTTGTACGGCGGCGCGTTCGTCGCCGAGCGGTACACCGCGGTCGGCGAGTTCATCGACGCCCACCCGGACGCCGTCGACCCGGTCGTGCGCTCGATCATCGGCCCGGCCCGCGACATCCCGGCGCACCGGCTGTTCGCCGACCAGGCGACACTGGCGGGTCTGCGCGCCGAGGCACTGGCCACGCTGGCCGGCGTCGACGCACTGCTGGTCCCGACGACGACTGAGCACCCGACGATCGCCGAAGTCGCCGCGGACCCGGTCGCGGTCAACGCCCGCTTGGGCCGGTTCACCAACTCGACCAACCTGTTCGGGCTGTCGGCCCTCTCCGTCCCGGCGGGCACGGTGGCCGGGCGCCCGTTCGGCGTGATGTTCCTGGGCGCCCCGCACGACGACCTGAAGCTGGCGGCCCTGGCGGGCCTGCGGCGTGCGTGGGTCCCGATCGTGGTGGTCGGCGCACACTTGCGCGGCCAGCCGCTGAACCACGAGCTGACCTCTCGCGGCGGCCGGTTCGTATCAGCGGTTTCGACGGCGGCTTCGTACCGCTTGTACGCGCTGGACACGGTGCCGCCGAAGCCGGGCCTGGTGCGGGTCGCGTCCGGCGGGGTGCCGGTGGCCGCGGAGGTCTGGGAGCTGCCGGTGGCGGGGTTCGGCGAGTTCGTCGCCGGAATCCCGGCCCCCCTGGCGATCGGCAAGCTGGAATTGGCGGACGGCAGGTCGGTGTCCGGCTTCCTCTGCGAGCCGGAGGCGACGGAGGGAGCGGAGGACATCTCGGCGAAGGGCGGTTGGCTGGCGCACCTCGGCGTCGGGTAAACGGGTTGCGCCGCCGGTCGACACTGGAGGAGTGAAAGTTCTTCCGTGCGGCCATCTCGCGCCGGCCGCCGGGGCGCGTGTCTGCACCCACCTCACCACCGACAACGGACCAGCCTGCTTCCGCGTGCTCACCGGGATCAAGACCGACTTCGACCTGCTGTGCCAGGAGTGCGCCGACACGGCGGCACCGGAGCTGCTCGACGCGTGCGTCGGCTGCTTCGACCGCGCCGAGGAGCTGGCTCACCTCGGCTGGCGCGGCTCGCCCGAAGTCCTGCTGCGGGACCGCGAACTCACCGGGGCCTGGACGACGCGCTCCTGCCCGGTGCGCCCGCTGAACGACCGGTGCCTGGCGCCGGCGCCGGGCGGCTGGCTCGCGCTCACCGAAGCGGGTTTCGCCCGGATCGACGACGAGGACCAGTGGCTCCTCGGGCCGGTCGTGCTGCCCGAGGAGCGTGACGTCGAGCGGAACGACGGGCCGGAGCGGCCTCGCGGCCCCGTGCTGCACGTCTCGCGAGACGGGCGGTTCGCGGCGATCGTCTCGGACTACGGGCAGTTGGGCACCGACTCGCCGCTCCTCGACGGCATCGAGCTGCGCGAAGCCGCGACCGGGCGCCTGACCGGATCCTTCGCCGGGCCTTCCGGACGGATGTGGGCCCACGACGGCCTGCTCTACGTCGTCGCCGAAGCCCGGCTCGAAGTCTGGGACCCCGCCGAAGGCGCCCGGATCGGGCTCCTCGGAGGCTTCGCGCCGATCGCCCACCGCGACGGCGTCTTCGCCGAGCTGCGTAACGATCAGCTGAGAACTTGGACAACTCCGTGGTAACAAGCCTCACCCGTGGGCACCTGACCGCCGATTCTCCTTTGTGAACCCCCGGAGGCGGCATGACCACGGCGACCAGATCCCCGCAGAACACGCTCGTCCACTCGTACCTGTTCCTCCGGCGCGCGATCGGGCTCATCGGCCTGGCCTTGCCGGTCGTCCTCGTCCTCGGCAAGCAGCTCGTCCAGGGCGGCGACCTCATCGGCTCGCTGAGCGGCTACTACTACACCGACCTGCGCGACGTCCTCGTCGGCGCCATGTGCGCGGTCGGGGTGTTCCTCCTCGCCTACTACGGCCACGACTACGTCGACAACGTCGCCAGCACGGTCGCCGGGCTGGGTGCGATCGGGCTGGCGCTCTTCCCCACCACCCCCGACCACGACGTGACGGCGTGGGACCGCACCTCCGGCGTGCTGCACTGGGTCTTCGCGGCCGTGTTCTTCCTCTCCCTCGCCTACTTCTGCCTCCGCCTGTTCCCCCACGACGGCGAGCAGCCGCCCGGCACCGGCGTCGTCTACCGCGTCTGCGGGGTGGTGATCCTCGCCTGCCTGGTGCTGGTCGCCCTGGCCAAGTACCTCGACCTCGTGCCTTCGCTGCACCCGGCGCTGTGGCTGGAGAGCATCGCGGTGGAGGCGTTCGGCGTCGCTTGGCTCGTGAAGGGACAGACGATGGAGCCCAAGAGTGTGCCGTAGCCCACTCGGCCGGGCCACACCACTGGTTACCGACCGGTAACAAGGGCTATCGTGCGGCTGTGACAACCGGGGCTCCGCCCCGGGCCGGGGGCTCCGCCACCCGGACCCCCGACCGAACAAGCTGTCTACTTCATGGAGCATTCGTGGCCGCATCAGCAACGCCGCTCGCGCCGACCGCGCGAGGCGTGCGCAATGTCGCCTTCGTCGAGGGGGTCCGCACCCCCTTCGGCAAGGCCGGCGACAAGGGCATGTACGCCGGAACCCGGGCCGACGACCTGGTCGTCAACGCCATCCGCGAGCTGCTGCGGCGGCACCCCGAACTGCCGCCCGAGCGCGTCGACGAGGTGGCCATCGCCGCCACCACCCAGATCGGCGACCAGGGCCTGACCATCGGCCGCACCGCCGCGCTGCTGGCCGGGCTGCCGAAGTCGGTGCCCGGCTTCGCCATCGACCGGATGTGCGCCGGCGCCATGACGGCCGTCACCACCGCCGCGTCCGGCATCGGCTTCGGCGCCTACGACATCGCCATCGCCGGTGGCGTCGAGCACATGGGCCGGCACCCGATGGGCGAGGGCGTCGACCCGAACCCGCGGATCATCGCCGACAAGCTCGTCGACCCCACCGCGCTGGTCATGGGCCAGACCGCCGAGAACCTGCACGACCGCTTCCCCGCGATCACCAAGCAGCGCACCGACGCCTACGCCGCGCGCAGCCAGGAGCGCTACGCCGAGGCCGTCAAGACCGGCAAGATCGGCCCCGAGCTGGTCCCGGTCGCCACCCGCTCGAAGGAACTCGGCTGGGGTCTCGCGACCGAGGACGAGCCGCCCCGCCCGGGCACCACGGTCGAGCAGCTCGCCGGGCTGAAGACGCCGTTCCGCCCGTTCGGCCGCATCACCGCGGGCAACGCCGCGGGCCTCAACGACGGCGCGACCGCGTCGATCCTCGCCGACGAGGAAACCGCCCACGAGCTGGGCCTGCCGGTCGCCATGCGGCTGGTCGGCTACTCGTTCGCCGGCGTCGAGCCGGAGGTGATGGGTATCGGCCCGGTGCCCGCCACCGAGAAGCTGTTCAAGCGCACCGGCCTGACCATCGACGACATCGGCCTGTTCGAGATCAACGAGGCCTTCGCCGTGCAGGTGCTGGCCTTCCTCGACCACTTCGGCATCGACGACGAAGACCCGCGCGTCAACCAGTGGGGCGGCGCGATCGCCTGCGGCCACCCGCTGGCCTCGTCCGGCGTCCGGCTCATGACGCAGCTGGCCCGCCAGTTCGCCGAGCGCCCCGACGTGCGCTACGGCATGACGACGATGTGTATCGGTATCGGCATGGGCGGCACCGTGATCTGGGAGAACCCGGCGTTCGAGGGGGCCAAGTAATGACGTTCACCGCTGAAGCAGCGAAGGCCGCCTTCCCCGACGAGGTCGTCACCGAGGCGAAGACCCGGCTGGTCAAGGTGCCCGGGCTCGAGAAGCCCGTCGCGCTGATCACGCTCGACAACGGCCACGACCACACCCGGCCGAACACCTTCGGCCCACAGGGGCTCGTTTCCTTGAACGCCGCGCTGGACAAGGCGTTCGAGGCCGAGCCGGCCGCGATCGCCGTCACCGGCAAGCCGTTCATCTTCGCCGTCGGCGCCGACCTGTCCGGCGTCGAATCGGTGAGCGACCCCGAGCTGGCGCGCGAAATCGCCCAGACCGGGCACGACGTGTTCCGCCGCCTCACCGAGTCGAAGATCCCGACGTTCGGGTTCGTCAACGGCGCGGTCATGGGTGGCGGCCTGGAGCTGGCGCTCTCGTGCCACTACCGGACGCTGTCGGAGAACACCGCCGCGATCGCGTTCCCCGAGGTCTTCCTCGGCCTGTTCCCGGGCTGGGGCGGCACGCAGCTGCTGCCGAACCTGATCGGCGCCGACGCGGCCGTCACGGTGATCATCGAGAACGCCTTGGCGCAGAACAAGATGCTCAACGTCAAGCAGACGGCCGAGCTCGGCATCGTCGATGCCGTCTTCGGCTCGGCCGACTACCTCGAGCAGTCGCTGCTGTGGCTGGCTCGCGTGGTCAACGGCGAAATCACCCCGGAGCGCCGCGAGATCGACCGCGGCTCCGGCTGGGACGCCGCGATCGCCCGCGCCAAGTCCCTTGTGGACGGCCGCACGCACGGCGCTTCGCCGGGTGCGACCAAGGCCGTCGAGCTGCTGGAGCTGGCCCGCGCAAACGATCTGGACCGTGGCTACGCGGCCGAGACCGACGGCCTCGCCGAGCTGCTCATGTCCGACGTCCTGCGCGCCGGGCTGTACTCGTTCAACCTGGTCAACAAGCGCGCCAAGCGCCCGGCCGGCGCGCCGGACAAGTCCCTGGCGCGCAAGGTGAACAAGGTCGGCATCGTCGGCGCCGGCCTGATGGCCAGCCAGCTCGCGCTGCTGTTCGTGCGGCGGCTCAAGGTGCCGGTCGTGCTGACCGACGTCGACCAGGAGCGCGTCGACAAGGGTGTCGGCTACGTCCACGCCGAGATCGACAAGCTGCTGGGCAAGAAGCGGCTCTCCCCGGACGGCGCCAACCGGCTCAAGGCCCTGGTGACCGGCTCGCTCGACAAGGCCGCGTTCGCCGACGCCGACTTCGTCATCGAGGCCGTCTTCGAGGAGCTGGGCGTCAAGCAGCAGGTGTTCGCCGAGCTGGAGCAGCACCTCAAGCCCGAGGCGATTCTGGCGACGAACACCTCGTCGCTGTCGATCACCGCGATGGCCTCGAAGCTGCAGCACCCCGAACGGGTCGTCGGCTTCCACTTCTTCAACCCGGTGGCCGTGCTGCCGCTGCTGGAGATCGTCCGCGGCGAGCGGACCGACGACGCTTCGCTCGCGACGGCGTTCTCGGTCGGCAAGCAGCTGAAGAAGTCCAGCGTGCTGGTGAAGGACGCCTCGGCGTTCGTCGTCAACCGGCTGCTGCTGCGCTTCCTCGGCGAGGTGCTGGTCACCGTCGACGAGGGCACGCCGTTCGAGGTGGCCGACAAGGCCCTGGAACCGCTCGGCCTGCCGATGACGCCGCTGACGCTGATGCAGCTCGTCGGCCCGGCCATCGCGCTGCACGTCGGCGAGACGCTGCACGAGTCCTTCCCGGACCGGTTCACCGTGTCCGAGAACCTCGCCAAGTTCGTCAAGGCGGGCAAGAAGGGCGTCTGGATCTGGGACGCCCAGGGCAACGCCTCGGTCGACCCGGAGGTCGCCGAGCTGTGGACGCAGGGCGACCGGCCGTCCACCTCGGAGCAGGTGCGCGAGCGGGCGCTGTCGGCCATCGCCGAGGAGATCCGGATCATGCTCGACGAGGGCGTGGTCGCCGAGGCGCAGGACATCGACCTGTGCCTGATCCTCGGCGCGGGCTGGCCGTTCTGGAACGGCGGCATCACGCCGTACCTGGACCGCTCCGGCGTGTCCGAGCGCGTGAACGGCAAGCCGTTCCTCGCCCCGGGCGTGGCTTCGGTCCCGGCTCGCTAGTACTCGCCTTCTCGAGGGCACTTCGGCGGCGGCGCAGTGAGCTTCAGCTGCGCCGCCGTCGCGTCCGAATCGATCACCGTCACCCGCTCGGCCTTCCGGTAGCGGGCGTGCAGCTCCTGCGCCCACGCCTTCAGGTCGGTGCCCGGGACGGCGAGCAGGGAGACCGACGGCGGGTCGACGAACACCCGCCGGACCTTCGGGTCGCCGCGCAAGGACGGCACCGCGGCCCGCATGTCCTCTTCGGACGAATAGGTCACCACGACCGCCGCGCACAGCGTGTGCCCGGCCAGCGGAGCCGGGTTCGGGTCCACCGGCAGCTCGGGCGGCCGGACGAGCGCGGCGATGAAGAACGCGAGCCCGGCGCCGGCGGCCAGGGCCAGCGCACTCACCGGCACCAGGACGCGGGTCAGGGGCTTCTGCTCCACACCGAAGATCACAGCACACGTTGGCCGCCGGGACACCGCCCGTTCACCCCGGCGGCTTAGCGTCCGCGCGGTGACCACCGACAGACGCCGGTTCCTCAAGGGCGCCGGGCTCGCGGCCGCCGCCGCGGGCGTGCCCCTCCCGGCCCCCGCCTTCGCCGATTCCGACCTGAGCCGGGTGTGCGGCCGCTACCAGTGGCTGGTGGGCGACCACCACACGCACAGCCAGTACTCGTACGACGCGATGTACCGGATCGACCAGATCGCCGCCGGCGGGCGGGCGCACGGCGCGGACTGGATCGTCTTCACCGACCACGGCCACGCCGAGCACGAGAAGGCCTCGGTCGAACCCACCGAAGCCGACTTCCTCGCCGCCCGGCGGAAGTACCCGGACCTGCTGCTGTGGCACGGCATGGAGTGGAACGTCCCGGGCGCCGAGCACGCGACCGTGTTCTTCCAGGCCGGTTCGGGGCAGGCGGCCAAGCTGCGCGAGTTCGAGCGGAACTTCGATTGGCGGCTGACGAACTCGGAGGCGTCGAGCCCGGCGAACGAGGCCCTCGCGCTCCGGGCGTTGCGCTGGCTCGCCGCGGAAGAGCAGGCGCGGCGGATCCACGCCCCGGTCGTGCTGATCAACCACCCGCTGCGCAACGGCCGCGTCGCCCCGCACGAGCTGCGTGCCTACCGCGACGCCGCACCGGGCATCGTCATCGGCATGGAAGGGGCGCCGGGCGCGCAGGCGGACGGCTTCCCCAAGCCGCTCGGCAACGGCGGCGCGCGCGGCGGCTACGCCAACAGCCCCGGCCCGAACTCCTGGCCCGGCTTCCCGGCCGAGGCGTACCGGACGCACGGCGGCTGGGACTGGGCGACGGCGAAGGTCGGCGGGCTCTGGGACTCAATGCTGGCCGAGGGCAAGCCGTGGTGGATCACCACGAACTCCGACTCGCACTACAACCGCGGCGACACGCTGGTCCGGCCGGACGTGCCGGGTGACTGGTACGACACGCACGGGAAGTTCCCCGACCCCCTCGACACCGGCACGCCGCAGCTGCTCGCGCCGTACGCGGACTTCTACCCCGGCGAGTTCAGCCGCACGTACGTCGGCGTCACGCGGCGAAGCCTCGAAGGCGTCCTGGACGGCCTGCGGGCCGGACGGATCTGGCTGTCGCACGGCGGTCTCGCGCAGGACCTGCAGGTCGGCGCGTACGGCGGTGGTGCGTCGGCGACGCTCGGCGGCCGGCTGCGGGTGCGGCGGGGGTCGGACGTCACGGTCGTGGTTTCGGCGCGGCTCGCGTCGCGGCCGAACGGCGGCGGCTCGGTGCCGCGGCTGGCGCGCCTGGACGTCGTCGCGGGCCCGGTCACCGGCCCGGCCGCCGACCGCGACACGATGACGGCGCCGGGCACGCGGGTCGTGGAATCGTTCGAGCCGCGCTGGGCGCCGGGGCGGCAGGTCGGCTACCGGCACACCTTCCGGAACGTCCGGGAACCGTTCTACCTGCGGGTGCGCGGGTCGAACGGCGACGGCGAGCCGACGCCGGACGTCGTCGGGCAGGCGAACCCGTTCGAGGACTTGTGGTTGTACGCGAACCCGATTTTCGTGGACCTGTGCTGAATGGACTGTCCCGGCGGCTGCTCGTGCGGTCGATCATGGCCGGCTTGCGCTTCCTGCTCCGGCTGCCGTCGCCCGTACTGCGCGTGATCGCGGGGCGGCCGGTGGTGGTGGACAGCCGTCAGCCGGTCCCCACCGCCCGGGTGCTCATGCGGGTGGCGCGCTTCGCGCCGTTCGACGCGCCGCACCACAACGGCAGCCTTTCGCGGGCCCGGACCGAGCTGAACCTGGCGGGCGCGCTCGCCGGCGCCGGGATCTGCCCGGGCGTGCGGACCAGCGACGCTTCGTGGCCCGGGCCGGGCGGGCCGCTGCCGCTGCGGCTGTACGAACCGGCCGGCGTCCCGGCGCCGGGCCCGGCGATCGTGTACTTCCACGGCGGCGGGTTCGTCCTCGGCAGCCTCGACACGCACGAGGGCGCGTGCCGGCTGCTCGCCGAGGAAGCCGGGGTGCGGGTGGTGTCGATCGGCTACCGGCTCGCGCCGGAACACCCGTTCCCCGCGGCGGCGTCGGACGCGGTCGCGGCGTTCGCCCACGTGGTTTCGCACGCGGCGGAGTTCGGCGTGGACCCGGCCCGGCTGGCGGTGGGCGGCGACAGCAGCGGCGGCAACCTCGCGGCGGTGGTCGCCCACGCGGCGGCCCGCGGCGAGCTGTCCCGGCCGGCGTTCAGCCTCCTGCTCACCCCGGCGACGGACGCGCTCGGCGAGTCGGCGTCACACCGCCAGTTCGGCTCGGGCTTCCGCCTCGACCGGGACGAATGGGCCTGGTACCGCGCGCAGTACCTCCGCGACCCGGCCCTGTACCGGGACCCGCGAGCCTCGGTCCTCTACGACGAAAGCCTCGACGGCCTGCCCCCGACCTTCGTGGCCACCTGCGGCTTCGACCTCCTCCGCGACGAAGGCGAGGCCTACGCGGCCCGGCTCGCCGCCGCCGGAGTCCCCTTGGTCCACCGACGCCACGAAGGCCAGCTCCACGGCTTCGCCAACCGAGTCGGCGTGGACCCGGACGCCCGCGCAGCCATGCTCCACGCCGCCGGAGTCCTCCGCGCCGGCCTGGCCCTCAGCCTGGACCGTGATCAGGAAGACGACACGCGTGATTGAAGGGTCGACACGCGTGATTGAGGGGACGACACGGCGAATCGAGCGAGCCGCGGAGTGTCGACCTTCCAATCACGGGAGATGACTCTCCCACCACGCGTGCTGACCCGTCGATCACGGGTCAGTGGGCCGGGAGGTGGACCGTCACGCCGAGGCCGCCGCCCACGATCGGCTCGGCCGTCACCGTTCCGCCGTGCGCCGCCACCGCGGCCCGGACGATCGAGAGGCCCAGACCGGCGCCGTGGCGGGCCGTGCGGGCCACCCCGGCCCGGCGGAACGGCTCGAACAGCTCCGGCACCGCCGCCGGGTCGACCAGGCCGCCCGAGGAACGGACCCGCAGCATCGACCACCGCGGCCCCGGCTGCGTCACGACCTCCAGCCAGCCACCCTCGACGTTGTGGCGGACCGCGTTTTCCAGCAGGTTGCCCGCGATCCGCTCCAGCAGTGCCGGGTCACCGAAGGCCGACGCCGGCGGCGTCGTGAACGACGTCCGGATCCCGCGCTCCCCGGCTTCGCGCTGCACGGCACGCCATGCCCGGTCGACGAGCACTGCGAGGTCCACCGGCTCGTGCACACCGAGCCCGGCGCCGTCGGTGCGGGCCAGCAGGAGCAGCGAGTTGACCAGCTGGCCGGCGCGCTCGGTCGCGTCGCGGACCACCCCGCCCATCCGGCGCAGCTCGGCTTCGTCGGCGTCGTCGTCGGCCAGGGTGACGTCGAGTTCCGTGCGGATCACCGACAACGGCGTCCGCAGCTCGTGACTCGCGTTGGCGACGAAGTGGCGTTGCGCGTCGAACGCGGCCTGGAGCCGGTCGAGCATGTCGTCGAACGTGCTCGCCAGCTCGGCCAGCTCGTCGCGGGAGCGGATTTCGCCGATCCGCTCCCCCATCGACTCGACCGACAGCCGCCGCGCGGTGCCGGTGATTTCGCGCAGCGGCAGCAGCACGCGGGAGGTGAACGTCCACGCGAGGATCGCCGCGGCCGCGACGACCAGCAGGAACGCCAGCGACCCGAACAGCAGCATCCGGTCGCGGGCGTGCACGCGCAGGTGCTCGGCGAGCGTCGAGGCGTCGACCTCGACGCCGTCGACCACCACCGTGCTGCCCGGCGGCATCTGCGGGACGGCGTCGAGCGAGTCCCGCACCAGCGTCCAGGCCAGCCAGAGCAGCAGCAGGCTGACGGCGGCGACCAGCACGGTCGCCAGCAGGGTGATCCGGGCGCGAAGGGTGCGGGTGCCCGGCAGGTTCACGCGCGCGAAGCGCCGGGCTCCGGCACCCGGTACCCGGAGCCGACGACGGTCTCGATGATCCCCGGCTCGCCGAGCTTCTTGCGCAGCGTCATCACGGTGACCCGGACGGTCGTGGTGAACGGGTCGGCGTTCTCGTCCCACACGCGTTCGAGCAGCTCCTCGCTGCTGACGACCGACCCGGCGGCCTGCAGCAGGACCTCGAGGACGCCGAACTCCTTGCGGGTCAGCTCGACCGGCCCGCTCGCCCGCCGCACGGTCCGCTTGGCCGGGTCCAGTTCGACGTCCCCGGCGGTGAGCAGCGGCGGCGCGGCCGGCGTGGCCCGCCGGCCCAGCGCCCGCACCCGCGCGACCAGCTCGGGGAAGGCGAACGGCTTGGCGAGGTAGTCGTCGGCGCCGAGCGAAAGCCCCTCGACGCGGTCGGACACCGAACTGCTCGCGGTGAGCATCAGCACCCGGGTCAGCTCCCCGGACGCGACGATCTCCCGGCACAGCTCGTCACCGGACATCCCCGGCAGGTCCCGGTCCAGCAGCACGACGTCGTACCGCGTGACAGCGGCCTTCTCGTGCCCGTCGTCCCCGGTGAGCGCGACGTCCACCGCCATGCCCTCGCGGCGCAGGCCACGGGCGATCGCGTCGGCCAGGGGCTCTTCGTCCTCGACTACCAAAACTCGCACCAGCCCACAATCCCATATTTTCCTGAGAGTGCCCTTTAAGGACCGGGCGTCGCCCAGCGCAGCGCGAACCACAGCCGCATCCGCACCTCCGGATCCGCCAGATCCACCCCCAGCGCCTTCTCCACCTGGGCGATCCGGTGCCGGACGCTGTTGCGGTGGACGCCCAGCTCCGCCGCCGTCGGTTCCCAGCCGCCGTGGTGGGCCAGCCACGTCCGCAACGTCGGCACCAGGGACCGGTCCCCCGCGCGATCCAGCGCCACCAACGGCTCCAGCGCCTTCGCAGCGAACCCCCGGGAAGCGTCCGGGTCCAGGAGCGCGTCGAAGTCCAGCGGCTCGCTCCCGGCCACGATCGGCCGGCCGAGGGCGAGTGCCCGCGAGAGCAGCAGCTCCACCTCGGCCCCAGCCGAAGCCGCCCGGGCAGCGGGCCCCGGCGATCCCACCGCCGCAAGCCAGCCGTGTTCGCGCAGGTCCTCCAGCACCGGCCGCGACACCGCCCCGGCGACGGCCACGAAGGACGGCCCGGGCCGCACCGAGACCAACGGCGTGTCCAGCCGGGCCCGCAACCAGTCCGGGCGCTGGGCCACTTCGTCCGGGCCACGCCGGTACGCCGCCCCGGCGACCAGCCGGACGACCTCCGACCCCAGCAGCGAGCGGGCCACTTCCCCGGGAGACGTGCGGCCGAGCAGCAGGCCGGTGGCCGCCGCGCCCAGCTCGGCCGCGTCCGAGCCCGCGCGGCCGACGAGACCGAGCAGGGCCGCGCCGACGGCGAGGATCGCCCGCTCGGCGCCGTCGAGCCGCCGGGGCCGGCCGACGACCACCAGGTGCGAGGCCGTGGCCTGGGGGTACACCGGCTGGACGACGGCGAACCCGCCGTCGAGCTCGGTGGTCGCGCTCCGGATCCCGCTGCCCGCCCGCACGGTCGCCATCAGCTCCCGCACCGGGCGCGGCAGCGGCGAAGGCGCGTCGTGCGCCGAGGCCAGCACGTCCCCGGCGCCGACCAGGGCGACCCAGGACCGCAGCACCGCCGCCAGCGCCGACGTCAGCTCGCCGAGGCCGCCACCGGCGGCGCGCGTCAGCGTCTCGCGTGCCGCGGTGATCCGCCGCTGCTCCCGCTGCCCCGCCTCGGTCAGCGCGACCGAGACCGCCCGGTTGACCGCCAGGAACGGCGTGCGCGCGGGCACCACCAGCAGCGGCAGCCCGCGCCGCGCGCACGCCCGGCGCAGGGGCTCCGGCAGGGTCTCGTGCACCGTCGGGGTGAGGCCGAACCCCAGCGCCGTCACGCCGGCGTCGCGCAGGCCGCGCACGTACCGGTCGAGCTGCTCCGGCAGGTTGACGCCCGCGGTGAGGATCAGCTCGCCGCCCAGCAGGTAGGGGGCGGGGTCCTGCAGCTCGCTCACGTGGGCCCAGTGCACCGGCGCGTCCAGCGCGCCCGGCCGCAGCGTCTCGGGGACGACGTCGAGCGCGAGCTCCCGGTTGCCGAGCACGTCCCGTAACGGGACATTCACCTCCGTGGGCAAAGAATCCGCGATCGTGGCCATTTCGTCCCTAACAAAGTCGACTTGGGGACGAATCATCCCATGCCGAGGAGGTGGCGGGCGAACCTACGGTGACCCGAAACCGACGTGAGGAGGACACCGTGACCGGCGACTACGCGGTGATCGCGCTGTACATCGCGGGCATGCTCGGGGTCGGCTGGTACGGCCTCCGGCTCGCGAAGACGAAGTCCGACTACCTGGTGGCCGGGCGGCGGCTGGGCTGGTTCATGTACTCCGGCACGATGTCGGCCGTCGTCCTCGGCGGCGCGTCCACGGTCGGCGGCGTGAAGCTCGGCTACACCTACGGCATCTCCGGCATGTGGCTGGTGGTCAGCATCGGCGTCGGCATCCTGGTGCTGCACGCGCTGTTCGCGCGGCGGCTGGTGCGGCTGCGGGTCTACACCGTCGGCGAGATGCTCGACCTGCGCTACGGCGGCCGCACCAGCGCGGTGTCCGGCATCGTGATGTGGGGCTACACCCTGATGCTCACGGTCACCTCGACGCTGGCCTTCGCGACCATCTTCAAGGTGCTGTTCGCCCTGCCGAACTGGGCCGGGATCGCCATCGGCGGCTCGATCGTGGTGCTCTACTCGGTGCTCGGCGGCATGTGGTCGATCACGCTCACCGACATCGCCCAGTTCGTCATCAAGACCATCGGCATCCTGGCCATCCTGCTGCCGGTCGCGATCAGCTCGGCCGGCGGGTTCGACGGCATGAGCGAAAAGCTCGACGCGAGCTTCTTCAGCTTCACCTCGATCGGCACCGACACGATCATCACGTACTTCGTGATCTACACCTTCGGCCTGCTGATCGGCCAGGACATCTGGCAGCGCGTGTTCACCGCCCGCACGCCCGCGATCGCGACGTCCGGCGGCATCACCTCCGGCGTCTACTGCCTGGTCTACGGCCTCGCGGGCGCCCTGATCGGCACCGCCGCGCACGCGCTCTACCCGGACATCGCCAGCGCGCAGGACGCCTTCGCGACGATCGTCGAGCGGCTGCTGCCCACCGGCGTCCGCGGCCTGGTCCTGGCCGCCGCGCTCTCGGCGATGATGTCGACGGCGAGCGGCGCGCTGATCGCCTGCTCCACCACGACGACGTCGGACCTGCTCACCAAGCTGGGCCTCAAGAAGGGCGGCGAGGTCAGCCGCAACCGGCTCGCCACGCTCGTGCTCGGCCTGCTGGCCATCGGCATCGCGATGATCGTCGACGACGTCGTCAACGCCCTCACCATCGCCTACGACATCCTGGTCGGCGGCCTGCTCGTCGCAATCGTCGGCGCGCTGTTCTGGAAGCGCGGCACCCGGCAGGGCGCGTACGCGTCGATGGTCGCCGGCACGGTGTCCGTGATCGCCTTCATGATCATCGACGGCGTCGACGCCAACACCCCGATCTACTGGGGCCTCGGCGCGAGCCTGGTCGTCTACCTGGCGGTCAGCTTCGCGACGCCCCGCACGGACGCCTCGATCCTTTCCGTCTGGACCCGCCGTCTCGACGGCGAAGACACCCACCCCTCGATTCGGGAACAGGAGCCCACCAGTGCCTAACACCGGCCCCCTCGACTCGTCGCGCATCCCCCGGTTCGCCGGCTTCGCGACCTTCGCGCGGCTGCCGCGGATCGACCAGGTCGAGCGCGCCGACGTCGCCGTCGTCGGGGTGCCCTTCGACTCCGGCGTGTCCTACCGGCCCGGCGCGCGGTTCGGCCCGGCGGCCGTCCGCGAGGCGAGCCGGCTGCTGCGGCCGTACCACCCGGAGCTGGACGTCTCGCCGTTCGCCGAAAAGCAGGTCGTCGACGCAGGCGACATCGCGGTCAACCCGTTCAACATCGGCGAAGCGATCGAGACGCTGCAGCAGGAAGCCGAGGCGCTACAGGCGGACGGGACGCGGCTGGTGACCGTCGGCGGCGACCACACCATCGCGCTGCCGCTGCTGCGCGCCGCGGCCAAGAAGCACGGACCCGTTGCCCTGCTGCACTTCGACGCCCACCTGGACACGTGGGACACCTACTTCGGCGAGCCGTACACGCACGGCACGCCGTTCCGGCGGGCGTCGGAGGAAGGCATCCTCGACACGAGCGCGCTGTCGCACGTCGGCACGCGCGGGCCGCTGTACGGCAAGCGGGACCTCGAAGAGGACCGCCGGCTCGGCTTCGGCATCGTCACCTCCGGCGACGTCCTGCGCCGCGGCGTCGCCGAGACCGTCGACGCGCTGCGGCAGCGCATCGGCGACCGGCCGCTGTACGTCTCGGTCGACATCGACGTGCTCGACCCGGCCCACGCCCCCGGCACCGGGACGCCCGAGGCGGGCGGGATGACCAGCCGCGAGCTGCTGGAGATCCTGCGCGGGCTGCGCGACCTCAACCTGGTCGGCGCGGACGTCGTCGAGCTGGCCCCGGCCTACGACCACGCCGAGATCACCGCCATCGCGGCCTCCCACATCGCCTACGACCTGGTGAGCCTGCTGACCTTGGGGAAGGGCGAATGACGCGGATCGGCGGCGACGTCGTCGTCGAAACCCTGCGGGCGCTGGGCGCCGACACGGTGTTCGGCCTGCCCGGCCAGCACGCGCTGGGCCTGTTCGAGGCACTGCGGCGGGCCGGCGACCTGCGGGTGATCAGCGGGCGGGTGGAGAACAACCTCGCCTTCGCCGCCGACGGTTTCGCCCGCGCGCGGCTCGCCGCGAACCCGGACGGCCCGGTGCCGGTGACGCCGCTGGTGGTCTCGACCGGCCCGGGCGCGCTCCTGACGCTGGCTTCGCTGCAGGAGTCCCGCGCCGCCTCGGTGCCGGTGCTCGGGATCTCCAGCCAGGTCCCGGTCGCCGGGCTGGGCGGCGGCCGGCACGGCTACCTGCACGAACTGCCCGATCAGCAGGCGAGCTTCCGGGACGTGGTGAAGTCCGTGCACGTCGTGCGCCGCGCGAGCCAGCTTCCGACGGCCCTGCGGGAGGCGTGGACGTCGGCCGCGACCGCGCCCTACGGCCCGGTGTGGGTCGAGATCCCCCAGGACGTGCTGCTCGGCCCGGCCGGGGTCCCGCCGATCACGTCGGTGTCGGCCTCTCCTTTTCCGCTGGAACCCCTTCCGGAGCTGGTCACCGCCGCGGCGGACCTGCTGGGCGCGGCGTCGAATCCGGTGATCCTCGCCGGGGGTGGAGCGCTGCGGTCCGGGGCACACGCCGAGCTGACGGCCCTCGCGGAAGCGCTGCGCGCACCGGTGATCTCGACGTTCGGCGGCAAGGGCGTCTTCGGCTGGGACCACGAGCTGTCCGGGCGGTCGTGGCTGGAGGACTGGCACACCACGGAGTTCCTCGCTTCCGCCGACGTGCTCCTCGTACTCGGCTCCGGGCTCGGCGAGCTGTCCAGCAACTACCGCGAGTTCGCCCCGCGCGGCCGGGTGATCCAGGTCGAGGCCGACCTCGGCAAGCTGGAGTCGAACTACGCCGGGCTCGGCATCCACGCCGACGTGCGGCTCACGCTGCAGGCGCTGCTGGAGTGGGTGCCGATGCGGGCGTCCGACGGCCGGGCCGAGAAGGCGGTTTCTTCGCTGGTGTCCGCGGTGGAGTCCCGGTTGGACGGTCAGGACCTGGCCGCCGAACGGAAGCTGATCGACGACATCCGCACGGCGCTGCCCGAGGGCACGCAGACGTTCTGGGACATGACGATCGCCGCGTACTGGGCCTGGTCGGCGTGGAACCCCGAGGGCGCGCCGATCCACACGGCGCAGGGCGCGGGCGGGCTGGGTTACGGCTTGCCGGGCGCGCTCGGCGGCGCGGCCGCCGGCGGCACCACGTTGGCGGTGTCCGGGGACGGCGGCGCGATGTACGGCGTCGCCGAGCTGGCCACCGTGGTGCAGCACGGCCTCGACGTCACCTGGCTGATCATCGACGACGGCGGCTACGGCATCTTGCGCGAGTACCTCACCGACACGTTCGGCCACACCACGGCCACGGAGCTGACCCGGCCGGACTTCGTCGCTTTGGCCACCTCCTTCGGCGTTCCCGCTCGATTGTCTTCGTTGGACACGGTGGGCGCGGACCTGGCCGGCGCGCTGCGGACACCGGGCCCGTCTGTCGTCGTCCTGCCGGCCGTGCTGAAACTGTTCGCGCCGACCCACCTGGAGCAGGCATGACCCGCACGCTCGACCTGACCGACCCGGCGACCGGCGAGGTGTTCGGCACCAGCCCCATCGCCGAGCAGTCCGAAGTGGACATGGCGCTCGAATCGGCCGCGCAAGCGTTTGCGATCTGGCGGCGCAGCACCCCGGCGCAGCGGCAGCTGGCCCTGCTGAAGATCGCCGACACGCTGGAAGCCCGGGCGTCCGAGTTCGCCGACCTCGAAGTCCGGGAGACCGGCAAGATCCGGTCCGTGGTCCTCGACGAGGAGATCCCGGAGTGCGTGAGCGCCCTGCGGTTCTTCGCCGGAGCCGCCCGGCACCTGGAGGGCACCGCGGCCGGCGAGTACACGCCCGGGCACACGTCGGTGATCCGCCGCGAGCCGGTGGGCGTCTGCGCGCAGATCGCGCCGTGGAACTACCCGCTGATGATGGCGGTCTGGAAGATCGCACCGGCCCTGGCGGCGGGCAACACGGTGGTGCTCAAGCCGGCCGAGACCACCCCGTCGACGGCCGTGCTGCTGGCCCGCATCGCGGCGGAGTTCCTGCCGCCGGGGGCGTTCACGGTCCTGACGGGCGACCGCGACACCGGCCGAGCACTGGTCCGGCACCCGGCGACGGACCTGGTCTCGATCACCGGCTCGACCCGGGCAGGCATCGACGTCGCCACGGTGGCGGCCGCCGACCTCAAGCGCACCCACCTGGAACTGGGCGGCAACGCACCACTGCTGGTCTTCCCGGACGCCGACCTCGCCGAGGCAGTGGAGGGCATAGTGGGCGCGGCGTTCTACAACGCGGGCCAGGACTGCACAGCGGGCAGCCGGGTGCTGGTACACGAGTCGATCCACGACGACTTCGTCGCTTCGCTGGCGAAGGCCGCATCGGCCCAGACACCGGGCGTCGACTACGGGCCGTTGAACAGTGCGGCGCAGTTCTCACGCGTCGAGGACCTCATCGCAAGGCTGCCATCACACGCGCGCATCGAGACCGGCGGCACCCGGTACAGCTCTCGCGGGTTCTACTTCTCCCCCACGGTGATTTCGGGAGTGCGGCAGGACGACGAGATCGTCCAGGAGGAGATCTTCGGCCCGGTCATCACGGTCCAGTCCTTTTCGGACGAAGCCGCGGCGGTCGCACTGGCCAACGACGTCCCCTACGGACTGGCATCCTCGGTGTGGACGAAGGACTTAGCCGTCGCCGCACGGGTGACAGCGGAGCTGAACTTCGGCTGCGTGTGGGTCAACACGCACGGACCGTTGGTAGCGGAGATGCCCCACGGAGGCTTCGCCCACTCAGGCCACGGCAAGGACCTCTCGACGTACGCATTCACCGAGTACACCCGAGTCAAGCACGTGATGACAAGGTTCGCCTGATCGCCCGCGTGCCTTGTTTCGGCGCCGTTGATGGGCGTGCCCGTCGAGAACTAACCGCAAAGCCGGGTAGTTAGCTGTGGCAGCGTGCTGTCAAGCTGCCCGATTGGTCCGATTTCCAGGTGCTCGCCCCATGCCGTGAATGGCCCATTCAGGGACTAAGAAGCCGTGAATGGGCCATTCACGGCCGGCCGTTGACCGCTTGCGCGGCAGAGGAAAACCTTAAGTACCCGGCCTTGGAACTAGGTCTCCACAGAGTCGCCGCGCTCACGATCCGAGACATGACGACGTTGCCGAGGCACATCGACCGGCGGAGTCGCCGAGACCGCGGTGACGATGCACAAGATCTTCTCGGTCCACCTGATGAATCCCGAGACCAGATCCGTCATGGGCTTTCGCATCGACGGAACGAAATGTCCCACGACGAGGGCGGGAATCGCGCAGATTACCACCACGAGCATCGGCAGGAACGCCAACAAGACCGCCACCGAGCGCGCGAGCTGACCCCATGCTTCCGCATGTCTCAACGGCACCAAGGGAAACGGCATGGGAGCCTCCGCCGGACAAACCGGGCCACTCGGTCAAGGGAACGGCACGTGGACCGCCGGCCCGGCGGCGTCCACGCCACGTTGTCCATCGGCAATCGCAGCAGTCATCCGTCCGTGCGGTTCACGGACTGCTCCGGCACCCACACGATTCCCTCAGCACGAGCTTGGTCGAGAAGGTCTTCGGCAGCGCGTCAGCCCCGCTGTTCCGGATGCGGCGTTCGAGGTGCCGAAATGCGCAGTCGGCCAACTGTTCCATGGGCTGCTGAACAGTGCTCAGAGAAGGAACGCTGAAGCGGCCGCGCTCGATCCCGTCGAATCCCAGCACGGCGAGATCGTCCGGCACGCGCAGGCCCCGTTCGGCAGCCGCGCGCAGCACGCCCATCGCCTGCTCATCGCTGGTGGCGAAGATCGCGTCGGGACGTGCTTCTCTCGCGAGGATTTCCATGCCGGCACGGTAGCCGTCATCAAGACGGAAGGTGCCGTACTCGAGCGGTAACGTCGCCGGATCGATGCCCTGATCGACCAGCCCACGGCGCCAGCCCGCCACACGGGCGATCGTGGTCCGGGCGCTCTCCGGCCCGGCGACACAGGCGATCCGCGTGTTGCCGTGCCCCAGCAGGTGACCCGTCGCCAGATAGGCGGCCTGCTCGTTGTCCACCGTAATTTCCACCGCGTGTTCGTCGTCGAGACTTCGATCGAGGATCACGAACGGAACGGGGGCACGGTCGAGCTCCGCTTCCAGAACTGTCGAACCCGGCACCGGAATGACGATGAGCCCATCGACTTGGCGATCGAGCAGCGTGCGGACGTACCGCCCTTCCCGCTCCGGGTCCTCCATCGCGTTGCCGAGCAGGGTTGTGTAGCCGAAGTCGAAAGCGACGCTCTCGATGGCGCGGGTCAGGTACCCGAAGAACTCGTTCGACGAGTCCGGAGTGACCACCCCGATGGACATCGTGCGGTTCGTTCTGAGCGAGCGCGCCACGGAGTTCGCACGGTAGCCCAATTCGCTGATAGCGGCCTGGACCCGCTCCCGTGTCGCCGGCGCGACGTTGCGCGGGCCGTTGTTGACGACGTAGCTGACTACGGCTTCGGAGGTGCCGGCCCTCAGTGCGACATCACGACGAGTAACCATTTCGATCACCCTTTGGAATCGACACGTGTCGTCTACACGCGTTGATTACGCTACGCCGCAAGCTGATCGACATCTAGTGACTTGAGGTCACCACTCGGTCACAGGCTCACTGCACTCAGCTGCGGTCGGCGTTCTTCTTCACCGGCTCTTCCGAAGTGCCCAGCCGGCCCGAGGCCCACTCGGTAACCCGCCGAGCCACATCCTGAGCAGTCAGCCCGATCCGCCCCAGCACCTCATCCCGGCTCCCCAAATCATGGAAAGCCTGAGGCACAGCCAAATCCCGCAGAGGAACATCACACTCGGCATCCCGGAACATCGCGGCCAAAGCCGACCCGAACCCCCCATGCCGCCCACTGTCTTCCACAGTCACCACAAGCTTGTGCTGCGAAGCCAACGCAACCAACTCTGCAGGAACCGGAAGCACCCACCGAGGATCCACCACGGTCACCCCGATCCCCTGATCAGCAAGCCGATCCGCAGCAGCGAGACCCAGCGTTGCAAAGGCCCCGACCGTCACGAGCAACACGTCGGCACCTTCACCAGGACGACGCAGCACATCGACCGTGCCGATCCGCTCCACAGCCGCCACATCCGTGCCGACCTTCCCCTTGGAGAACCGCAGCGCAGTCGGCCCGTCGGCAACAGCAACCGCCTCGCGCAGCTCCTCCCGCAGCGTCCCCGGATCACGCGGCGCCGCCACCCGCATCCCCGGCACCATGCCGAGCAGCGAGAGGTCCCACATGCCGTGGTGGCTCGGCCCGTCCGGCCCGGTGATCCCGGCCCGGTCCAGCACCAGCGTCACCGGCAGCCGGTGCAGAGCGACGTCCATCAGCACCTGGTCGAACGCCCGGTTCAGGAACGTCGAGTAGATCGCGACGACCGGGTGCAACCCGCCCATGGCCAGCCCCGCCGCCGAGGTGACGGCGTGCTGCTCGGCGATACCGACGTCGTACCAGCGGTCCGGGAACGCCTCGGCGAACTTGTCCAGCCCGGTGGAACGCAGCATCGCCGCAGTGATCGCGACGACGTCCTCACGCTCGGCGCCGATCGCCGCCAGCTCGGAGCCGAACACGCCGGTCCAGCTCGGGCCCTTCACCGGCGGCAGGCCGGTCTCCGGGTCGATCGGGTCGGTCTGGTGCATCTGGTCGTGCTCGTTGTTGACCGCCGGCGCGTAGCCGTGGCCCTTCTCGGTGACCACGTGCACGATCACGGCGCCGCCGAAGGTGCGCGCGCTGTGCAGCGCCTTCTCCAGCGCCACCTGGTCGTGGCCGTCGACCGGGCCGAGGTACTTCAGGCCCAGGTCGGAGAACATCGCCTGCGGGCTCAGCGCGTCCTTCAGGCCGGCCTTCGCGGCGTGCAGCGCGGCGTAGATCGGCCTGCCGACGACCGGGGTGTGCTTGAGGATCTCGCGGCCGCCGTCGAGGAGCCGCTCGTAGCCGGGCTGCAGGCGCAGCGCCGCGAGGTGGTCGGCCAGGCCGCCGATCGTCGGCGAGTAGGAGCGGCCGTTGTCGTTGATCACGATGACGACCGGGCGGTCCTTGTGCGCGGCGATGTTGTTGAGCGCCTCCCAGCACATGCCGCCGGTGAGCGCGCCGTCGCCGACGACGGCGATCGCGTGCCGCCCGCCGCCGGCCAGCTCGAACGCCTTCGCCAGGCCGTCCACGTAGGACAGACCGGACGACGCGTGGCTGCTCTCCACCCAGTCGTGCTCACTCTCCGCGCGCGACGGGTAACCGGTGACCCCGCCGGTCTGGCGCAGCAGGTCGAACCCGGCCGCGCGGCCGGTGACGAGCTTGTGGACGTACGCCTGGTGACCGACGTCCCACACGAGCGCGTCGCGCGGCGAGTCGAACACGCGGTGCAATGCCAGGGTCAGCTCGACGACGCCGAGGTTCGGCCCCAGGTGGCCGCCCGCCCGGCGCACCTTGTCGACGAGGAAGTCCCGGATCTCGGCGGCCAGTTCGCCGAGGTCCTCGACACTCATGCGCTTCAGGTCCGCCGGCCCGCTCAGGGACTCCAGCATCGTCACTCGTCTCCACCTCACTCGCTCGGTTCCGGCCAGTCTACGGAGACCCGCCAGGGCGGGACCGCAGGCCGCGTCCGGCGTCACAACCGGAGCGCAACCGCCGGTCAGCACCCAGGGTGAACCTCGTCTCCCGGCGTCGCTGTGGCGGTCACGCGGCGTGGCCACGAGAATGGGCCGCATGGCGGATTTCTTCATCGGAGGCGAATGGGTCGATGCGGTGGACGGCGGCCGGCGGGAAATCCGCTGCCCGGCCGACGGCTCCCTGGTCGCGACGGTCGCCGAGGGCACCGCCAAGGACACCGAGGCCGCCATCGCGGCGGCGCGCCGGGCCTTCGACACCGGCCCCTGGCCCGGCACCCCCGCCCACCTGCGCGGGGACCTGCTGCTGCGGGCGGCGGACCTGCTGGACCGCGACGCGGAGGCGTTCGCCCGCGCCGAGTCGCTCGACACCGGCAAGCGCCTGGTCGAGAGCCGGTACGACATGGCCGACATCGCCGCCTGCCTGCGCTACTTCGGCAAGCTCGCGGCGCAGGACGCCGGGCGCGTCGTCGACACCGGCAGCCCGGACGCGATCAGCCGGATCGTGCACGAGCCGGTCGGCGTCTGCGGGCTGATCACGCCCTGGAACTACCCGCTGCTGCAGACCGTGTGGAAGATCGCGCCGGCGCTGGCCGCGGGCAACACGTTCGTGCTCAAGCCGAGCGAGCTGACCCCGCACACCGCGATCCTGTTCCTGAAGCTGCTCACCGAGGCGGGCCTGCCGCCGGGCGTGGGGAACCTGGTGCTGGGCGCGGGCGCCGAGGCCGGCGCGCCCCTGGCGTCCCATCCGGACGTCGACCTCGTGTCGTTCACCGGCGGGCTGGCGACCGGTCGCGGCATTGCCGCCGCGGCCGCCGGGACGGTCAAGAAAGTGGCCCTGGAGCTGGGCGGCAAGAACCCGAACGTGGTGTTCGCCGACGCCGACTTCGAGACCGCGGTCGACTACGCGCTGACGGCGGTGTTCCTCCACTCCGGCCAGGTGTGTTCGGCGGGCGCGCGGCTGATCGTGCAGCGGGAGTGGCACGACGAGTTCGTCGGCGAGCTGGTGCGCCGGGCCGAGCGGATCCGCCTGGGCGGCCCGTTCGACTCGCATGCGGAAACCGGCCCGCTGATCTCGGCGGCCCACCGGGAGAAGGTCGAGGCGTACGTGGCGGCGGCGCTGGCCGAGGGCGCGGTGCTGCGCACGGGCGGCCGCCGTCCGGACGACCCGGCGCTGGCCGACGGCTTCTACTACCTGCCGACCATCCTCGATCAGGTGAAACAGGGTTCGTCGGCGGTGGTCGACGAGTCGTTCGGGCCGGTACTGACGGTCGAGACGTTCACCGACGAGGACGACGCGGTCCGCATCGCCAACGACACCCACTACGGCCTGGCGGGAGCGGTGTTCACGAACGACGCTTCGCGGGCGCAGCGGGTGGCGGCGCGGCTGCGCCACGGGACGGTGTGGATCAACGACTTCCACCCGTACCTGCCCCAGGCCGAGTGGGGCGGCTACAAGCAGTCCGGCTTCGGCCGCGAGCTGGGCCCGACGGGGCTGGCCGAGTACACCGAGGTCAAGCACATCTACCAGAACCTCCGGCCGGCACCGCAGCGCTGGTTCTCGGGCTGAGCGCCCGGTCCGCGCCTCATGCTGCCTCCACCGCGAGGCAGGGAGGCCGGAGTGGACCAGAGACGTTGCCGGGAGTAACACGCCTCCAGCCGGCGGCGAAGGTGGTCCCGGGGCCTGGTGCCGCTGGCGTCGGGAGTGGCGATGACGGCAACCGGCCTCGCGGCGGCGTTCGCGGTGCGCCGGGCAGGCTGAGGCCCCTGCAGCGCTCTGCTCGCGACCAGCCGCCTCGGCTGGGTGGCGATTCGGGGCGCGCCGGGCATGCCGAGGCCACCGGGAGCGCTCTGCTCGCGGCCGGTGGCCTCGGCCGGGTGGCGGGGCCGGGTGGGGTTCGGGGCGCGCCGGGCAGGCCGACCCGGGGCAGCCCGGGCACATGCGGCACCCGCAACGTGCCGAGCAAGCCGAGGTTCCCGCCGCGACCGGCTCCGCCCTACCCGTTCACCGCCTTCCGGCCCAGGAACGCCGCCAGCTCATCAGCCGCCGTGGCGTCCCGGGGCGGTGGGAGCTCCGGCCCGAACGGGCCGCCCGGCTGCCGCGGCGTCGCGGCGAACCGGGACCGCCACTGCTCCAGCGCCCGGGCCGCCAGCTCGGGCGCCAGGTCCGTCGGCCGTCCGGTCGCGTCCGCGATGTCCCAGCCGTGGGCGAGGTACTCATTCACCCGCATGTGCACCAAGAACACCCCCGGCACCTCACCGAGCGGCGTCGTCACCTGCCGGGAAAACAGCCCCGGCGCGGCCAGCACCGCACGGGCCGCCGTCACCGATGCGGCGAACGCCTCGACCGGCGCCGAACCGAGGTAGTCACCGTCCGGGGCCGGTGGGCCCGTGCCCGCCCAGAAGGCCACCTTCGCGTTGCCGTGCGCCAGGTGATTGATCACCGCGCGCACGTCCCAGTCCGCGCACGCCGTCGGGAGCGCCCACTGGTCGGCGCGGACCGCGGACACCAGCGCACGCACCGTCGAAGCCGCCAGGTCGAACTCGTCGAGAGGAGTCATGCACCGAGTGTGCCGATCACCACCGACAAAACTCAGGACAGCAGCGCCACGCACTCCACGTGGTGGGTCATCGGGAACGCGTCGAACGCCCGCAGGTCCGTCAGCGAATACCCGTGGGCCGCGAAGGTCGCCACATCGCGCGCCAGCGCCGCCGGGTCGCAGGCCACGTACACGATCCGGTCCGGGGCGCCCGCCACGATCGACTCCACGACCGCCTTGCCCGCGCCCTTGCGCGGCGGGTCCAGGACCACGACGTCGACCGGCTTGGCCGCCGACTCCAGCACGTGCTCGACGCGCCCGGCGTGCCACGAAACCTGGGGCAGGTCCGCGAGGTTGCGCTCGCCGTCGGCGACCGCGCGCCTGCCGGACTCGATCGCCAGCACCCGGCCCGACGTCCCGACCTGGGTCGCCAGCACCGACGCGAACAGCCCGACCCCGGCGTAGAGGTCCCAGGCCGAGCCGCCCACCGGCGCCTCGGCCCACTCCGCCACGACCGCGGCCAGCGTCGACGCCGCCGCCGGGTGGACCTGCCAGAAACCGTGCGCGTCGAGGCGCCAGTCGCGGCCCGCCGCGTGCTGGACCGCGACCCCGCCGGCCAGCTGCCGCGCCCGGACCTTCCCGCGCACCGTCGACAGCTCGCGGACGTGGACCCCACCGTCACCGTCCTGGGTGACTTCCAGCTCGCTACCTGGCCGCCAGCGCCGCGCCAGGACGTCGTCGAGCTCGCCCGGGACGGCGATCGGGCAATCGTCCAGGGCCACCACCCGGTGGCTGTGGTGGGCGCGCAGCCCGGCGCGGCCGTCGTGCCCGGCGACCAGCCGGACGCGGCTGCGCCAGTCCAGGGGCCCGCCGTCGAGCGCCTCGACGACGACGTCACGTTCGATACCCGCCAGCCGCTGCAGCTGTTCGGCCACCACCGCCGCCTTCAGCGCCCGCTGGTGGTCCGGGTCGGCGTGCTGCCAGTCGCAGCCGCCGCAGCCGCCCGGCACGGCCAGCGGGCACGGCGGCGTGACCCGGTGCGGGGACGGGCTGAGCACCTCGACGGCGTCCCCGCGGCAGAACGAGCCGCCGTTGTCCTCGGTGACCTCGACGCGGACCTGCTCGCCCGGCAGCGCGTGCCGGACGAACACGACCCGCCCTTCCGCGCGGGCGACGCAGTGGCCGCCGTGCGCCACCGCGCCGACCTCGACCTCGAGGACGCGGCCCAGCCAGCTGGTCATTCGGCCGGCTCCTTGGGCTTCGGGGTCGCGATCGGCTGCCCGTTGGGCGAGAACCCGCGGCGGACGTCGCCCGCGGCCGGGCGCTCGTTGCGGACCCGCGCGGCCGCCTTCGCCGACGACTCCAGCTGCCACGGGACGCTCGCCACGATCACGCCGGACTGGAACAGCAGCCGGCCCTTGAGCCGCAGCGCGCTCTGGTTGTGCAGCACCTGTTCCCACCAGTGCCCGACCACGTACTCGGGGATGAACACGGTGACCACGTTGCGCGGGTTGTCCCCGCGCACTCGTTTCACGTAGTCGAGAACGGGCTTTGTGATCTCGCGGTAGGGCGATTCGACGACCTTCAGCGGCACCTTGAAGTTGTGCGCGTCCCACTCGGCGGTCAGCCGGCGGGTGTCCGCATCGTCCACATTGACCGTCACGGCTTCGAGGACGTCCGGGCGCATCGCCTTGGCGTAGGCCAGCGCGCGCAGCGTCGGACGGTGCAATTTGGACACCAGGACGATGGCGTGGTTGCGCGACGGCAGCACGGTCGGGGTGTCGCCGAGGTCCTTCAGCTCGTCGGCGACGCGGTCGTAGTGCCGCCGGATCGCGGTCATCAGCACGAAGATCGCCACCATCGCCGCGATCGCGATCCACGCGCCGAGCAGGAACTTGGTGATGAGCACGATCACCAGCACGATGCCGGTCATCGTCAGGCCGACCGCGTTGACCGTCTGCGAGCGCCGCATCCGCCGCCGCTTCGCGGGGTCGGTTTCCTTCGCCAGCAACCGGTTCCAGTGCCGGATCATGCCGGCCTGGCTCACCGTGAACGACACGAACACGCCCACGATGTAGAGCTGGATGAGCCGGGTGACCTCGGCGTCGAACGCGATGATCAGCACGAGCGCGAAGGCCGACAGGAACAGGATCCCGTTGGAGAACGCCAGCCGGTCGCCGCGGGTGTGCAGCTGCCGCGGCAGGTAGCGGTCCTGCGCCAGGATCGAGCCCAGCACCGGGAAGCCGTTGAACGCGGTGTTCGCGGCCAGCAGCAGGATGATGCCGGTGGAGAAGGAGATGTAGTAGAACGCCGGCGGGAAGTCGGCGAACACCGCGTGCGCGATCTGCGCGACGATCGTCTTCTGCTCGTAGCCGGCGGGCGCGCCGGCGAGCTGGCGCGCCGGGTCCTCGGCGAACTTGACGTCGGTGATCGAGGCCAGCGTGATGATGCCGACCAGCATGGTGACCGCGAGCAGGCCCATCATCAGCAGCGTGGTGGCCGCGTTCTTCGACTTGGGCTTCTGGAACGCCGGGACGCCGTTGCTGATCGCCTCGACCCCGGTCAGCGCCGCCGCACCGGAGGAAAACGCCCGCAGCACCAGGAACGCGTACGCGACGCCGGCGAAAGTGCCTTCGGCGTTCAGCGTGAACCCGGCGCTCTCCGCCTTCATCTCGGTGCCGGTGGCCGCCTGCACCAGGCCCCACGCGACCATGACCAAGATGCCCAGGATGAAGCCGTATGTCGGGATCGCGAAGGCCTTCCCCGACTCGCGGATGCCGCGCAGGTTCAGCGACGTCAGCACCACCACGATGACGATCGAGGCGAGCACCTTGTGCTGGGCCACCCACGGCACGGCCGAGCCGATGTTGGCGACACCGGACGAAGTGGACACCGCGACCGTCAGGACGTAGTCGACCAGCAGGGCACTGGCGACGGTGAGCCCGAACTTGCCGCCCAGGTTCGTGTTGGCGACCTCGTAGTCACCGCCCCCGCTCGGGTAGGCGTGCACGTTCTGCCGGTAGGAGGCGACGACGACCAGCATGACCAGGGCGACCATGATGCCGATCCACGGCGCCAGCGCGTACGCGGACAGCCCGGCGACGCTGAGGGTCAGGAAGATCTCTTCCGGGGCGTAGGCGACGCTCGAGAGCGCGTCCGACGCGAAGATCGGCAGCGCGATGCGCTTGGGCAGGAGCGTGTGAGCGAGCCTGTCACTGCGGAACGGACGTCCGAGGACCAGGCGTTTCAGCACGGTCGGGAACTTCGACACCACGAAAGCCTAACCGTAGGGGGCACGGTAGGTTCGGCCCTGGCATGTCGGGGGTACGACGGACGGGTAAACCGCCAAGGAGGAGGCAGGGCGTGCACGTGGTGATCATGGGATGCGGCCGGGTCGGCGCGTCCCTGGCCGCTGCGCTGGAGCGGCTCGGCCACGAGGTGGCCGTCATCGACAAGAACCAGCAGGCGTTCCGCCGGCTCGGCAGCGACTTCCACGGCCAGCAGGTCGTCGGCGTCGGCTTCGACCGCCGGGTGCAGATCGAAGCCGGCATCGAGCGGGCCGGCGCGTTCGCGGCGGTGTCCAGCGGCGACAACTCGAACATCATCTCGGCTCGAGTCGCGCGCGAGAACTTCGGCGTCGAGCACGTCGTCGCGCGCATCTACGACCACAAGCGCGCGGCCGTGTACGAGCGGCTGGGCATCCCGACGGTCGCGACCGTGCCGTGGACGACCGACCGGTTCCTGCGCAGCCTGCTGCCGGACGGTGTCGCGTCGGCGTGGCGGGACCCGTCGGGCAACGTCGCGCTGCTGCAGCTGCCGCTGCACGAGGGCTGGGTCGGGCACTCGGTGAAGTCGCTGCAGGAGGCGACCGGCGCGCGGGTGGCGTTCATCATGCGCTTCGGCACCGGCGTGCTGCCCGACACCAAGACGGTGCTGCAGGCCGACGACGTCGTGTGGGTGGCCGCGCGGTCCGGCACCGTCACCGACGTGACCAGTGTGGCCCAGCGCGAACCGGAGGACGAGGCATGAGGGTCGCGATTGCCGGCGCCGGGGCGGTCGGCCGCTCCATCGCCGCCGAGCTGATCGACGGCAGGCACCAGGTGATGCTGATCGAGCGCGAGGCCGACCAGTTCGAGCCGCACGCGGTCGAGCAGGCCGACTGGGTGCTGGGCGACGCCTGCGAGGTGTCGATCCTGGAGGAGTCCGGGATCGAGCAGTGCGACGTCGTCATCGCCGCGACCGGCGACGACAAGGCGAACCTGGTGGTGTCCCTGCTGGCCAAGACGGAGTTCGCGGTGCGGCGCGTGGTGGCCCGGGTGAACAACCCGGCCAACGAGTGGCTGTTCACCGACGCCTGGGGCGTCGACGTCGCGGTCTCGACCCCCCGCATGCTGGCGGCGATGGTCGAGGAGGCGGTGAGCGTCGGCGACCTGGTGCGGCTGATGACGTTCCGGCAGAGCAACGCGAACCTGGTCGAGCTGACGCTGCCGGCGGAGACACCGCTGGCCGGGAAGCCGGTGAGCGAGCTGACGCTGCCGCGCGACGCGGCTCTGGTGACGATCCTCCGGGGCGACCGGGTGATCGTGCCGCAGCCGGAAGACCCGCTGGAGCCGGGCGACGAGCTGCTGTTCGTGGCGACCGCGGACGTCGAGCCGGAGATCCGGACGGCGCTCGGGTACTGAATCCCACGAAGGGGGCCCGGGCGAGCTTGCCCGGGCCCTTTCGTGTCCGGCTGGTGCCGTGAATGACTCATTCGGGACCTCCGACGCCGTGAATGAGTCATTCACGGCGCACGGCGACCGAAACTGTCGGTGCCTGCCGGTAGAGTGGAAACCGGGGGGCGCCCCCACGCGCGGGTTGCTCAGGCTTCGGGCGCCTGGGCGTACTTCTCGCGCAGCCGGGCTTCGACCTGCGCGTCCGTCTCCGGCGCGGGCTCCTCCTCGGCCATCGCCTTCAGGCGCTTGTCCGACCGGCGGACCGCCCAGACGACCACCAGCAGGCCCAGCGCGTAGAGCGGGTAGCCCATCGCGATCTTCGCGAAGGCCAGCCAGCCGGTGTAGTCCTCCTGGTAGAGCCACCGCTGCACCACGAACCGGGCGGCGAAGATGAGCGCCATCGCCAGCGTGGCGACGTCGTAGCCGTAGCGGGACGGCTTGTCCTTGCGCCACGCCTGGCCGGTGCCGTTGAGCATGTTCCAGACCACGCCCGCGATCGGCCAGCGCACCACCACCGACAGCACGAAGATGCCGCAGTAGACCAAGCTCGCGTAGATCCCGAAGAGGAAGAACCCCTTCGCCGACCCCGTGCGGTAGGCGATGAACGCCGCGATCGCGACGCCGAAGAAGCCCGAGATCGCCGGCTGCAGGGGCTCCTTGCGGACCAGCCGCAGCACCGTGATGGCCACGGCGCTGCCGATCGAGGTCCAGATGGCCGCGGTCAAGCCGAAGAACGAGTTCGCCAGCACGAAGACGATCACCGGCACCGACGAGTAGATCAGGCCGGACACGCCGCCCATCTGCTCAAGCAGGGTCGGCTGCGGCTCGTCCTCGTCGGTCTTCTTCTCGCTCGGGGCGGGTTCAGTCACGATGGGTGATCAACTCACTGGGCTCTGGAGCTCGTAATAGGGGTTGTACAGCACCTTCTGGCCGTCACGCTCGGCCATCCGACCACGCACCTTGATCGTCCGGCCAGGCTCGATGCCCGGGATCCGGCGGCGGCCGAGCCAGATTAGCGTCACGCCCTGTGTTCCGTCGAACAGCTCGGCCTCCAGCGTGGCGGCCTCGTTGGTCGGGCAGAGCTCGACGCTGCGGAGCCGCCCCATCACGGTGACCTCTTCGCCGGAACGGCAGTCACAGGCCCGCTGCGCCCCTTCGGCGCCGGACCTCATCGACATCTCGTCGGCGTCGAGTTCCTCGACGTCGCTGGTCAGCTTGCGTACCAACCGGCTGAAGTAGCCGCCGTCTTTGGCGGACATAGGTGCTCCTGTGCTCCGGGGCCGGTGACAAATTGCTTGCGGCCCGTGCGATTCCAGCGTACTGCGGTCCCCGCCAGGGAAACGCCTTTGCGCAAAGATCGCAACGTGACGTCCGCAATCAGAGTTCCCGCCGCGGTGCTGCTGCCCGGTACCGGTTCGGACGAGGTGTTCGTCCGAACCGTCTTCGAGCGGCCCCTGCGCGCCCTGGGTGTCCCGCTCATCGCGCCACCCCCGCCCCCGGGCGCGGCGCTCGCCGAGGGCTACCTGGCCATCCTGGACGCGCTGGCGGACGAACACGGCGAACTGCTCGTAGGCGGCATTTCGTTCGGCGCGCACCTCGCCGCGGAGTGGGCCGTGCGCAATCCGGGGCGTTGCGGGGGCCTGCTGGCCGCCCTCCCGGCCTGGAACGGCGTCCCGGGCCCGGCACCCGCATCGCTGGCCGCGACGCTGACGGCCGATCTGGTGGCCGGTTCCGGCGTCGGCGCGGCACTGGCGCAGACCGACGGCAGCCCGGGCTGGCTGCGGGGGGAGCTGGACCGGGCGTGGCGGCGGCACGGCGACGGCCTGGCGGACAGCCTGCGCGTCGCGGCGGGCCGGGCCGCGCCGACCTCGGCCGAACTGGCGGCGCTGGCCGTCCCGGCCGGGATCGGCACCTGCACCGACGACCCGATCCACCCGACGAAAGTCGCAGCGGAGTGGGCGGGCGCACTCCCCCGCGCGGCCCTGGGCGAGACGACGCTCACGGCGCTGGGCGCGGACCGCGAGTCACTCGGCCGGGCGACCGTCCTCGCGTTCCTGAGGGCCCTGACACACCCGTGACGGCCACCTCGAGGGTCGCGAGGTGGCCGTCACGGGTGAAAGCGTCAGCCTTGCTGCTGCTGGGCCGCGATGTGCTCGGCGACCGCTTCGGGCAGCGTGATCGTCAGCGGGGTCCGGACCGGCATGGGCGCGTCGCCGCGGTCGACGATGGTCCGCCGGACGATCTCGCGCAGCACCTCGACGGCCCCGGCGGCCTCCGACTGCGGCCCGGCGATGACGCCGCGCAGCATCCAGCGGGGCCGGTCGACGCCGACGAAGCGCAGGGCGACGTCGCCGATGATGGCCGAAATCTCCAGGCCCCAGACGCCGCGGCCGATGGTGACCTTGGCGCCGTCGGCCCGCAGCTGGTCGGCCAGCTCGGAGCTGACCTCCCGCCACAGCCCGCCGGAGCGCGGCGCGGCGTACGCGCTGACCGTGATCTGGCCCTGCTCGGTGACGACGTGCACGGCGCGCACACCGCCGGCCTCCGGGTCCATCTCGACCTGGACCTGGGAACCGTCGGGCACCGGCACCTTCACCGAGCCGAGGTCGATCCGCGGGATGCCGTCGTCGTCGAAGTCGGTCACGTCGAACGGGCCGTCGGAGACGTCCGACAGCTCCGGGCCGTCCTCGTCGTGCTCCTCGTCCTCGAAAGTGTCGTCGGCCTCGGGCGCGGCGTGCCGTCCGGCGGACCCGCCCTCGGTCCGTCGCTTGCGTCCGAAAATCCCCACTACTTCTCCGTTCCTTCCCCCGTGGCGGCGCTCGCGGCGAGCGCCGGTGCTCCCAGTGTGGCGTGTCCACCCGTCGAGCCGTAGCCTCCGTCGCCCCGCTCGGTCGCGTCGAGCTCGGCCACCTCGACGAACTCCGCGTGCTCGACCCGCTGCACGACCAGCTGGGCGATGCGGTCGCCGCGCGTCAGCTTCACCGAGTGCACCGGGTCGTGGTTGATCAGGCAGACCTTGATCTCGCCGCGGTAGCCCGCGTCGATCGTGCCCGGGGTGTTCACCACCGAGAGGCCGACCCGGGCCGCCAGGCCGGACCGCGGGTGGACGAACCCCGCGTACCCGGGCGGGAGCGCGATCGCGACGCCGGTGCCGACGACCCCGCGTTCGCCGGGCTCGAGGACGATATCCGAGGTGGTGACGAGATCGGCGCCCGCGTCGCCCGGCCGGGCGTAGGCGGGCAGCGGGACATCCGGGTCGATCCGGGAGAGGAGTACCTGAACGCTGGACACGGGCGGCGAGATTACTCTCTACCCGTGGGTGAATCAGCGAAGACGGCCGCGAACGCGGCGGTGCGGCACTCCGAACGGCTGTACGTCCCGTGGTGGGGCTGGCCGCTGCCGGTGCTGGGGGCGGTCCTGCTCGCCGCCGAGATCGACCTCGGGTACCCCGGGATCCGGGCGTGGCTGCCGTACGTGATCGCCTTGCCGGTGGTCGTGGCGCTGCTGCTGTCGCTGGGCCGGTCGAAGGTCCGGATCACCGGCGGTGACGAGCCGGAGCTGTGGGTCGGCGACGCGCACCTGCCGCTGCGCTACGCCGGCGAGGTGGAGATCTTCGACAAGGAAGCCAAGCGCAAGGCACTGGGCCGCGACGGCGACCCGGCCGCCTACGTGCTGCACCGCGGCTGGGTCGGCCCGGTCGTCAAGGTCCGGCTGACGGACGCGAACGACCCGACGCCGTACTGGCTGTTCAGCACCCGGCACCCGGAACGGGTCGCCGAGCTGCTCAAAGGCGCCTGAACCCAGATATGGAAGGGGGCCGGCCTGCCGGCCGGCCCCCTTGTCCCCAGCGCGCTTCGAGCCTCGCCCTCACTCCTTGCCGAGCAGTGCCCTCGAGGCTCTCCGTCGCGTCTGTTCGTCCCCTGAAGCCCTGTCCGAGATCCCCGTGCCCTCAGGCGCAGTCGCGGCAGATCAGGCGTCCGCCGTTGTCCTCGGCCAGCCGGCTGCGGTGGTGCACCAGGAAGCACACGGAGCAGGTGAACTCGTCCGCCTGCTTCGGCACCACCTTCACGGTCATGTCCTCACCGGAAAGCCCGGAGAGGTCGGCACCCGGCAGCTCGAAGTTCTCGGCGGTCGCGTCCTCGTCGACGTCGACGACGCCGGACTGGTTCTCGTTCCGCCGGGCCTTGAGCTCCTCCAACGAGTCTTCGGCCAGCTCGTCGGCTTCGCTGCGGCGCGGAGCGTCGTAGTCGGTAGCCATGTGTCCCTCACCCCTGCGATCAGCTTGTGTAGTCGTTTTCCCGGACCCCCGGATGCGCCCGTGAGTCCGCCGTGCCGCTGGTCAACGTTCCAGGGCCCTCGTTTGTGCCCGACGGCCGAAGTGACCGAGGTCTCTTCTTTTTGCGCCTCTTCCTGCGGCCGGAGCCCGGGAAGGGTAGCTCACCGCTGTCCGGGTTCTGCAACGAGTCAGACATTGCCGGGGAATCGTCACCCGACAGGGGGAACCCGCAGGTAAGACGCGTTGTCGTCCGTTCGGGTTGCCCGGGGGTGGAGAACTTCACGCGGGGCCCGTGTCCGCTTGCCCCGCCCGGCCCCGCCGTGGTGCGATCGCTGCACGGGGATCGGTCCGGCTGGGGCCCGGTACCGCAGGCAGAACCACGGGAACCCACCGGGTGACCCGGGACCGTGTGCGTCGGTCGCAGCGCCTAGGCTGACCGGCCTCGGCGGTGCCCGGTTCGGCACGGCCGGTTTCGGTGTTCGGGAAGGGACGGGCAGGTGGCGTCGGGGAACGGCATCGGGGACCGTGGGACGCGGCCGTATCGCAAGCACAAGCCGCTGCCGGCGCTGATCGTCATCGGCGTGCTCGCCGTGGGCGCGATCGTCGTCTGGGTGCACGCCGCCATCGGCAAGGGCGACGTCGACGAGGCCGTCAAGTGCGACCCGCCGGCGAGCCCGCCGCCGGGCGTGACGTTCAGCAGCGTGTCCCACAACGCGCTCGACGACCGCGCCCCCATCCCGCCGGACAAGGTCGCCTACCGGGTCCTCAACGCCTCGGGCAGCCGCGGCCAGGGCGGCATCACCACGACGGCGCTGCGCGAGCTCGGCTTCACCGGCGCCGCCGATCCGGCCAACGACCCGGCGTACGAGAACCGCGAGGCCAAGTGCCGCGGCCAGATCCGCTTCGGCGAAAACGGCGCCACCGCGGCCCGGACGCTCAGCCTCGTGGTGCCGTGCGCCGAGCTGGTCCAGGACAACCGCAAGGACGCGAGCGTCGACGTGGTCACCGGCACGCTGTTCGGCGACCTCCGGCCCCGCGCCGAAGCCCGGCAGATCATCACCCAGCTCGCCGACTGGTCGAAGGCCCACCAGGGCGGCGGCGGCAACGAGCAGTCCGCGGGCGCGCAGGCCCCGGTCGTCGACCAGACGCTGCTGGCCGCGGCCCGCGACGTCGCCTGCTGACCCGGCCCCGTAGGTCGCTGGATTCCGGCTGAGCCCCCCGGTGAACCCTGCCGGGCCGCGCTGAACGCGGCTCGCCCCCACTGGCCCCGGCCGGGCTGAACCCCACCGAGCCGCACCGAATCACTCGGCCGCGGGGGCGCCCCCCGTTTTCCACGCTACCGGAGGGCACCGACATTTTCGGCCGGACGCAGGTCCCCGCCGCCCAACGCCCCACACCCTCGGGAACGCGAGCCGGCTGTCCCGGTACGCGAACCGGCCGTCCCGGTCGGCGAGACCCGGCTCAGACCTCCGCCGCGCCGCAGTCCGCCAGCACCTTCCGCAGCGGGTCCGCGATCGACGGGGCCGCCGCGTACGTCGCGTCCGCGCCCAGCTCCGGTGCCGCGCCCGGGAGGGACACCTGCGCGCCCGCCTCGGCCGCGATCAGCGCCCCCGCCGCCCAGTCCCAGCGGTTGAGGCCGTGCTCGACGTACGCGTCCAGCCAGCCCGCCGCCACCGCGCAGAGGTCGAGCGACGCGGCGCCGTTGCGGCGGATGTCCCGCACCCGGCCCAGCAGCTCCGCCGCGAACCGCGACTGCCGCCTCCGCCGCTCGGGCGAGTACGCGAAACCGGTTCCGACCAGCGTCACCTCCAGGCGGTCCGGCGCCGACACCGCCAGCCGCCGTCCGTCCAGGAACGCGCCCTGACCGCGGGCCGCCGACCAGACGCGGCCGCTCGCCGGCTCGACCACCGCGCCGGCCACCGACACGCCGCCGACCTGCGCGGCGACCGACACCCCGAACCACGGCAGCCCGTAGAGGAAGTTGACCGTCCCGTCGATCGGGTCGACCACCCACGTCACGCCGTCGCCCGCCGCGCCGCCGCCTTCCTCGCCCAGCACCGGCTCCCCCGGCCGCAGCTCGGCCAGCCGCGCGCGCACCAGGCGTTCGGATTCGTGGTCGACCGCGGTCACCACGTCGGTGGCCCCGGACTTGGTGCCCACGGCCACCGAACGGCCGGCCGCCATACCTTCCCAGGCCTCGCGGACCAGGGCGGCGGCTTCCGTCGCGACCTGCACCGCGACGCTTTTCAGCAACGACTCGTCAACTCCCACGTCCGACATGTCACCACATCCGGTTAAAGTCTCCGAAGCAGGCTTCTGAATCGTGCGAGAAGGGACCACGTCCGTGGTGGAGGCGACCCGCCGAGGTTTCGGCATCGACATCGGCGGCAGCGGGATCAAGGGCGCCTTGGTCGACCTGGACTCCGGCCAGCTCATCGGCGACCGCATCCGGATCGAGACGCCGAAACCGTCCACGCCGTCGGCGGTGGCGGACGTCGTGCACGACGTCGTCACGCAGGCGGGCTGGGACGGCCCGGTCGGCGTGACCCTGCCGGCGGTCGTCAAGAAGGGCGTCGCGCACACCGCGGCCAACATCGACAAGCAGTGGATCGGCACCGACGCCGACGCGCTGTTCGCCAAGCGGCTCGGCCGGAGCGTCGACCAGGTCGCGATGCTGAACGACGCCGACGCGGCGGGCATGGCGGAGATCCGCTTCGGCGACCCGGTCGCGCGCACGGGCGTGACGGCGCTGCTCACCTTCGGCACCGGCATCGGCAGCGCGGTGTTCCAGGACGGCAAGCTCGTCCCCAACACCGAATTCGGCCACCTCGAGATCGACGGCCACGACGCCGAGAAGCGCGCGGCCGCTTCGGTGAAGGACAACGAGGGGCTCTCCTACCCCGAATGGGCCAAGCGCGTGCACCGTTACCTGACCGTGCTGGAGAACCTGATCTGGCCCGACCTGTTCATCGTCGGCGGCGGCGTCAGCAAGAAGGCCGAGAAATGGGTGCCGCTGCTGGACATCCGCACTCCGGTGCTGGTGGCGAGCCTGCAGAACAACGCCGGGATCGTCGGCGCCGCGGCCGCCGCGGCGGAGGGCATCCAGCACTGATTCGGCTCTGAGGGTGATCGCTTCGCACCGCATGCGCGTACCGTCGTTACAATGGAACACGGCCCACGGCTGCGGAGGTCAAAACCGCAGGCCGAGGCGTGATCCCCGAATGTGAGGCAGCAATGGCCCCAGGCCGTTGCTCGTCGTGATCGACCGCTGCGAAAGGGCGTAAGTGGCAGCCGCAAGAACCGCAACCCGAGGCGGGACGAAGACAGCGACCGCAGCCGGCGAGCCGGCCGAAGAGGCAGCCACCGGGACGGCGAAGCCGGCGGCCCGCAAGACCACCACCACCGCCAAGAAGGCCCCGGCCAAAAAGGCTCCGGCCAAGAAGGCCGTGACCAAGGGCGCCAAGACCGAAGACGGCGAGCCGGACGGTCCCGCGGACCTCGAGGACGACGAACTGGGCACGCCCGACCTGTCGGACCTGGAAGAGGTCGAGGTCGACGTCGTCGAGGAGACGGTCGCCGAGGAGCCGGACGCCGACACGGCCGAAGACGACGATGACGACGAGGAGTCGGACGAGGAGACTCCGGCGCAGCGGCGTCGCGGCGCGGCGGCCGACAAGGCCGCGGCCAAGAGCGACAACCCGGACTTCGTCTGGGACGAGGAGGAGTCCGAGGCGCTGCGTCAAGCGCGCAAGGACGCCGAGCTCACCGCCTCCGCCGACTCCGTGCGTGCCTACCTCAAGCAGATCGGCAAGGTCGCGCTGCTGAACGCGGAGGAGGAGGTGGAGCTGGCCAAGCGGATCGAGGCCGGGCTCTACGCCGCCGAGCGCGTGCGCACCGCCGAGGAGGAGGGCGAGAAGCTCGTCACCCAGATGCGCCGCGATCTCAAGTGGATCGTGCGTGACGGCGAGCGCGCCAAGAACCACCTGCTCGAGGCGAACCTCCGGCTGGTGGTGTCGCTGGCCAAGCGCTACACCGGCCGCGGCATGGCGTTCCTGGACCTGATCCAGGAGGGCAACCTCGGCCTGATCCGCGCGGTGGAGAAGTTCGACTACACCAAGGGCTACAAGTTCTCGACGTACGCCACGTGGTGGATCCGCCAGGCGATCACCCGCGCGATGGCCGACCAGGCGCGCACCATCCGCATCCCGGTGCACATGGTCGAGGTCATCAACAAGCTGGGCCGCATCCAGCGCGAACTGCTCCAGGACCTCGGCCGCGAGCCGACCCCGGAAGAGCTCGCGAAGGAGATGGACATCTCCCCGGAGAAGGTCCTGGAGATCCAGCAGTACGCGCGTGAGCCGATCTCGCTCGACCAGACGATCGGCGACGAGGGCGACAGCCAGCTCGGTGACTTCATCGAGGACTCCGAAGCGGTCGTCGCGGTCGACGCGGTGTCGTTCACGCTGCTGCAGGACCAGCTCCAGTCGGTGCTGCAGACGCTGTCCGAGCGCGAGGCGGGCGTGGTCCGGCTGCGCTTCGGCCTCACGGACGGCCAGCCGCGCACGCTCGACGAGATCGGCCAGGTGTACGGGGTGACCCGGGAGCGCATCCGGCAGATCGAGTCGAAGACGATGTCGAAGCTGCGCCACCCGTCGCGGTCCCAGGTCCTGCGGGACTACCTGGACTGAGTTTCCTTACGGGACAACGGAAACCCCGCCACCGGCTCCGGTGGCGGGGTTTTCCCGTGGTGGCTCGAGGGCGGGCTCAGGGCACGGCCAGCCCGCGCTCCCGCAGCGACTGCTCGACGCGCAGGCGTTCGATCTCGCGGTCCATCCCCTCGGGCAGCTCCCCGAGGCGGTGCGGAACACCGACCTGGCGGCAGGCCACGGTCAGGAGTTCGTCGTACGCCTGCCGGGTGCCGATCCGGCGCGCGGCCGGCGTCCCGGACGGGTAGTCCACGAGCAGCCGGTGCACCCGCCGCAGGTCCGCGGCGACGCGTTCGATCGGCGGGCTTTCCGGCTGCGGCCGCGCCCGCTTCTCCCGGAGCCGGCCGACCACCTTGGGGACGCGCAGCGCGCACCAGAACAGCACCGTGGGAGCGAGGCAGACCACGGCGAAGAGGATCAGGTTCGCAAGGACGCCACCCGTGCCGTCCATCCCCCGATGGTAAGCCCGCCACGCCCTCCCCGCGGAGCCCTTTTCACGTGATCGAGAGGTCAGCACCCGTGATTGGAGGGTCGACTCGCGTGATTGAAGGGTCGACACGATGCCGTTGCCGTGTCGTCCCCTCGATCACGCGTGTCGACCTCCGGATCACGTGTGTCGACCCTCGGGTCACGCCAAGTCGGGGTTCGGTGGGGTTTCTTCGACCAGCCAGAGGACGCCGGCCGGGGGGAGCTGGAGGACTGCGGAGGCCGGTTGGCCGTGCCACGGCTCCTCCGTGGCCTCCACCGCGCCCAGGTTGCCGACGCCGGACCCGCCGTACGCCTCCGCGTCGGTGTTGACGACCTCGCGCCAGCGGCCCGCCGCGGGCAGGCCCACCCGGTAGTCGTGGTGCGGGACGCCCGCGAAGTTGGCCACGCAGGCCAGCCGCGAGCCGTCGGTGCCGATGCGGAGGAAGCTCAGCACGTTGCCGCTCGAGTCGTTCGCGTCGATCCAGCGGAAGCCGTCCGGCGAGGTGTCCTGGCTGTACAACGCCGGCGACGACCGGTACACCGCGTTCAGCGACCGCAGCAGCTCCCAGACGCCGAGGTGCAGCGGCTCGTCCATCAGGTGCCAGTCGAGCGACTTCGACTCCGACCACTCCCCCGGCTGACCGAACTCGCCGCCCATGAACAGCAGCTGCTTGCCCGGGTGCGCCCACATGAACGCCAGCAGCGACCGCAGCCCGGCCGCCTTGTTCCAGGCGTCGCCCGGCATCCGGCCCCACAGGGAGCCCTTGCCGTGCACCACTTCGTCGTGCGACAGCGGCAGCACGAAGTTCTCGCTCCACGCGTACACGAGCGAAAACGTCATCTCGTTGTGGTGGTACGCCCGGTGGATCGGCTCGTGCGAGAGGTACCGGAGCGTGTCGTGCATCCAGCCCATGTTCCACTTGAAGCCGAACCCGAGCCCGCCGAGGTGGGTCGGGCGCGTGACGCCCGGCCAAGCCGTCGACTCCTCGGCCACCATCACGATGCCCGGGTGTCGCTTGTAGACGGTCGCGTTCAGCTCCTGCAGGAACCGCACGGCGTCGAGGTTTTCCCGCCCGCCGTACTGGTTGGGCAGCCACTCCCCTTCGTTGCGGGAGTAGTCGAGGTAGAGCATCGACGCCACCGCGTCGACGCGCAGGCCGTCGAGGTGGAACTCCTCGATCCAGTACAGCGCGTTGGCGACCAGGAAGTTGCGGACCTCGTTGCGGCCGAAGTCGAACACGAGCGTGCCCCAGTCGGGCTGCTCGCCGCGGCGCGGGTCCGCGTGCTCGTAGAGCGCGGTGCCGTCGAACTTCGCCAGCGCCCAGCTGTCCTTCGGGAAATGCGCGGGCACCCAGTCCACCAGCACGCCGATCCCCCGCTGGTGCAGGCGGTCGACGAAGTAGCGGAAGTCGTCCGGCGAACCGAAGCGGGACGTCGGCGCGTAGTACGACGTCACCTGGTAGCCCCACGAGCCGCCGAACGGGTGCTCCGACACCGGCAGCAGCTCCACGTGCGTGAACCCGGTTTCGACGAGGTAGTCGCCCAGCTGGTCGGCCAGTTCCCGGTAGTCCAGGCCGGGCCGCCACGAACCGAGGTGCACCTCGTAGATGCTCATCGGCGCCGCGGCCCACTGCGTGGCTTCGCGCTGAGCGACCCACTCGTCGTCTTCCCACAGGTGCGCCGAGGTGGTGACGACCGAGGCCGTCGCCGGCGGCTGCTCCGTGCCGAACGCCATCGGGTCGGCCTTTTCGTGCCAGTTGCCGTCGGCGCCGAGGATCCGGAACTTGTAGCAGGTGCCCACGCCGACGCCCGGCACGAACAGCTCCCAGACCCCGGACGAACCGAGCGAGCGCATCGGGTGCCCGCGCCCGTCCCAGCCGTTGAAGTCGCCGATCACGCGGATGCCGCGGGCGTTGGGCGCCCAAACCGCGAACGACGTGCCCTCGACGACGCCGTTCGGCGTCTCGTACGAGCGGACGTGCGCGCCGAGCACTTCCCAGAGCCGCTCGTGCCGGCCCTCGCCGATCAGGTGCAGGTCCAGCTCGCCCACCGTGGGCAGCCAGCGGTACGGGTCGTCGGAGGTGGCGGTGTGCCCGTCGTACTCGACTTCCAGCCGGTAGTCGCCGGGGTGCTCGGGTACGGCGACGGCGAACAGCGCGTCGATCACCGGCTCCATCGGGTACCGGTTCGAGCCCGCGCACAGCGTGACGGCTTTCGCGCCGGGCAGCAGCGCCCGGGCCGCGAAGCCCTTGCCGACGGCGTGCACGCCCAGCACCGAGTGCGGGTCGTGGTGGGAACCGGCGAGCAGCCGGTCGATGTCCGCGGCCGGCGGGGCCGCGGCCGGGAGGCCTTCGGGAGCCGCGTTCACGGTTTCGTCCCTCCGCTAGTGATCCGGGCGATCGAGGCGAGCGGCACACCCAGCCAGTCCGGCCGGTTCGCGTGCTCGTAGCCCACCTCGTAGACCGCCTTGTCCAGTTCGAATGCGCGCAGCAGCTCGCCCTGCTCCCGCGGGTCGGCCGCGATCGCGGCGTAGCCCTCGCAGAACGCCGCCCGGTTGCGCTCCGACCACTCGTGGGCGCGCTCGGCCAGTGCCGGCTCGTCCGGCTGGCCGACCAGCATCTGCTGGGCCGCGTAGTCGAACGACCTCAGCATGCCCGCGACGTCGCGCAACGGCGACCGGAGCGCGTGGCGTTCCTCGACCGGAGCCGCGGGCTCGCCCTCGAAGTCGATCAGCAGCCAGCCGCCGACGGTCCGCAGCACCTGGCCGAGGTGCAGGTCGCCGTGGATGTACTGCATGGTCACCGAGCCGGTGGGCAGGGTGCGCAGCTTCTCGAACGCCGCCCGCAGCTTCGGGGCGTGCTCGGCCAGCTCCGGCACCCGCGCGGCGATCGTGTCGAGCCGGTCGAGCATCGCCTTGGCCGAGCGTTCCAGCTCGTCGGCGTCGACCGGCTCGGTGCCGAGGGCCTGGGCCAGGTCCGCGTGCACCTCGGCGACGGCGCGGCCGAGCCGCTCCGCCTCGCCCGCGAAGTCGCCGCCGACCTCGCCGGCGTGCAGTTCCGGCGCGGCCATCAGGTCGCGGACGCTGGTGGTGGCCATCGCCCAGCCGTCGACCGCGTCCGAGACGAACTGCTGGAGCATGCCGACCGTGGTCGGCTCGCCGTCCAGGTCGCCGGTGATCGACCCCAGCGGCTGCGCGATGTGCTTGCTGCCCACCCCCTGCAGCGCGCGGTGCAGCAGCAGGTCCTTGTTCTTGCCCGGTGTCAGCTTCCGGAACAGCTTGAGGATGTACTGCCCGCCGTAGACCAGGGACGTGTTGCTCTGCTCCGACGTGATCGGCCGGGCGCGCAGGCCGGTCTCCAGCTCCACGCCCGGCTCGTGTTCGAAGACCATCGAACCGACCCGCTCCTCGCGGGCCATCAGGTCCAGCAGCACGCCGGTGACGTCCAGGTCGCCGGACGCCTCGTAGGCGTTGAGGTCCCCGACGGCGCCGATCCAGCTCGTCGAGGCGATCTCCGGCGGGTGCGTCCGCCGGCCCACCAGCAGCTGGTAGGGCTCGCGCCGGTCGTCCTGGGCTACCTCGATCACGACGTGCAGCAGCTGCGGATCGCCGGAGACCAGCTCGGTCACGCCGAGCGTCCGGACGCCGGTCACCGGCCGGTCCTTGCCGGCGAACCACCGCTGTTCCGGCAGCCAGCGCTTCAGGTCACCGGTCAGGTCGTCGACCAGCTCGCGCGGGTCGGACAAGGGACTCACCTCGCTTCGCCTTCGTCTCCCGGGCTCGTCAGCTGGAACCAGTAGAAGCCGTGCCCGGGCAGCGTCAGCAGGTACGACAGGTCCCCGATGCTGGGGAACCGCACGCCGCCGGTGAGCTCCACCGGCGTGCACCCGCGGTGCGCGGACAGATCCAGCTCCACCGGCTGCGGGAACCGGGAGAGGTTGTTCACGCAGAGCACGACGTCTTCGCCGCCGTCCGGGCGCCGCCACTGGCGCTTGTAGGCCAGCACGCTCGGGTTGGAGCCGCCGAGGTCGACGAACTCGCCCTCGGCGAACGCGTGGTGCTGCTTGCGCACCTCGATCATCCGGCGGGTCCAGTTGAGCAGCGAAGACGCGTTGTTCGACTGCGCCTCGACGTTCAGGCCCTGGTAGCCGTACACCGGGTCCATGATCACCGGCAGGTAGATGCGGCCCGGGTCGCAGGAGGAGAACCCGGCGTTGCGGTCCGGGGTCCACTGCATGGGGGTTCGCACCGCGTCGCGATCGCCGAGCCAGATGTTGTCTCCCATGCCGATCTCGTCACCGTAGTACAGAACGGGCGAACCGGGGAGGGACAGCAGCATCGCCGTGAACAGCTCCTGCTGGTTCCGGTCGTTGTCCAGCAGCGGGGCCAGCCGGCGGCGGATGCCGATGTTGGCCTTCATGCGCGGGTCCTTGGCGTACTCCGCGTACATGTAGTCGCGCTCTTCGTCGGTGACCATCTCGAGGGTCAGCTCGTCGTGGTTGCGCAGGAAGATGCCCCACTGGGCCCCGCTGGGGATGGTCGGGGTCTGGGTGAGGATCTCCGAGATCGGGAACCGGGACTCACGCCGCACCGCCATGAAGATCCGGGGCATCAGCGGGAAGTGGAACGCCATGTGGCACTCGTCGCCGCCGACCGCCGGGTCGCCGAAGTACTCGACGACGTCCGAGGGCCACTGGTTCGCCTCGGCCAGCAGGATCCGGCCCGGGTACTCGTCGTCGACGACCTTGCGGCAGCGCTTGAGGAACTCGTGCGTGCGCGGCAGGTTCTCGCAGTTGGTGCCCTCCTGCTCGAACAGGTACGGCACGGCGTCCAGGCGGAACCCGTCGATGCCCAGGTCCAGCCAGAACCGCAGGGTGTCGATCATCGCGTTCTGGACGTCGACGTTCTCGAAGTTCAGGTCGGGCTGGTGGGAGAAGAACCGGTGCCAGTAGAACTGGCCGCGCACCGGATCGTAGGTCCAGTTCGACGTCTCGGTGTCGACGAAGATGATCCGGGCGTCGGCGTAGCGCGAGTCGTCGTCGCTCCACACGTAGTAGTCGCCGTACGGGCCGTCGGGGTCGCTGCGGGACTGCTGGAACCACGGGTGCGCGTCCGAGGTGTGGTTGAGCACCAGGTCGGTGATCACCCGGATGCCCCGCCGGTGGGCCTCGTTGAGCAGGAAGACGAAGTCCTCGACGCTGCCGAACTCCGGCAGCACCGCGCGGAAGTCACTGATGTCGTACCCGCCGTCGCGCAGCGGCGAGGCGTAGAACGGCGGCAGCCACAGGCAGTCGATGCCCAGCCAGGCCAGGTAGTCGAGCCGGCCGGCCAGGCCGCGCAGATCGCCGGTGCCGTCGCCGTTGGAGTCGGCGAACGCGCGCACCAGCACTTCGTAGAACACCGCGCCCTTGAACCACTCCGGGTTGCTCGGCGCCTGCTGCGCCGACCGGAAGTCCCCGGCCTGCGGTTCGACCAGCATGCCGTCGGCGGTCATCGCCTCACCGGTGTGCGGCACACCGTCCAGCCCCAACGCCGCGTCGGGCCGGGCTTCTTCCGCCATGTGTTCCACCTCGTCCCTCGAGTCCCTGTCCTTCCACCTCAGCCGGCCAGCCGGCGTCTCACCGACACCACGTGCGCGACCGCCCGCCAGGGTTCGAGCCGGACGTAGTTCGCCGGACCCCAGTCCCAGGTGTCCCCGGTGACCTCGTCGTGGGCGATGAGCCGTTCGTGCGCTTCGAACCCGAGCGCGGCGGTGTCGAGCCAGAGCGTGCCCTCTTGGGTCCCGTACGGGTCGAGGGTGACGACCGTGACCACGGTGTCGCCGGTGGCCGGGTCCTGTTTGGAGTAGGCCAGCAGCGCGTCGTTGTCGATGTGGTGGAAGTGCAGGGTGCGCATCTGCTGCAGCGCCGGGTGCGCGCGCCGGACGGCGTTCAGCTTCGCCAGCCACGGCTCCAGCGAACGCCCTTCTTCGAGCGCGCGCTCGAAGTCGCGCGGGCGCAGCTGGTACTTCTCGGAGTCGAGGTACTCCTCGCTGCCTTCGCGGACCGGGACGTGCTCGAACAGCTCGTAGCCGGAGTAGACGCCCCACGTCGGCGAGATCGTCGCCGCCAGCGCCGCCCGCAGCGCGAACATGCCGGGGCCGCCGCGCTGCAGCGACTCGTGGAGGATGTCCGGGGTGTTGACGAACAGGTTCGGCCGGCCCTCGTTCCAGTGTTCGCGCAGGTCGATGGCGAAGTCGATCAGCTCCTGCTTGCCGGTGCGCCAGGTGAAGTAGGTGTAGCTCTGGGTGAAGCCGAGCCGGGCCAGGCCCCACAGGCGCGCCGGGCGGGTGAACGCCTCGGCGAGGAACAGCACGTCCGGGTGGGCGTCCTTGACCGACTGGATCAGCCAGGCCCAGAAGTCCGGCGGCTTGGTGTGCGGGTTGTCGACCCGGAAGATCTTCACCCCGTGGTCGATCCAGACGGTGATGACCCGCAGCATCTCTTCGTAGACGGCCTTGGGGTCGTTGTCGAAGTTGATCGGGTAGATGTCCTGGTACTTCTTCGGCGGGTTCTCCGCGTACGCGATCGAGCCGTCCGGGCGGGTGGTGAAGAACTCCGGGTTCTTCAAGACCCACGGGTGGTCGGGCGCGGCCTGCAGCGCGAAGTCGAGCGCCACCTCCATGCCGAGCTCGCCGGCCCGCGCCACGAAGGCGTCGAAGTCGTCGAAGGTGCCGAGGTCGGGGTGGATGGCGTCGTGGCCGCCCTCGTCGGCGCCGATCGCCCACGGCGATCCGACGTCTTCCGGCTTGGCGTCGAGCGTGTTGTTGGGTCCCTTGCGATTCACTCGCCCGATCGGGTGAATCGGCGGAAGGTAGACGACGTCGAAGCCCATCTTCGCGACGCGGTCGAGCGCCTTCTCGGCGGTGGCGAAGGTGCCGTGCACCGCCTTGCCCTCGGCGTCGAGCCCGCCGGTCGAGCGGGGGAACAGCTCGTACCAGGAGCCGTACGCGGCGCGGCGGCGGTCCACCCACACCTTGTGCGGCTTGCCCTTGGTGATCAGCTCCCGCACCGGGAACTCGTGCATGACCTGGCGGACCTCGGGCGAGAGCGCGGGCCCGATGCGCTCGGCGAGGCTGCGCTCTTCGTCGCGCAGGGCCTTCACCGCGCCGATCAGCAGCGCCTTGTCGCCCCGGCGGTCCGGGCGGCGGGAGACGCGCTCGATCAGCCGGGCGCCGTTCTCGATGTCGTTCGCGAGGTCCTCGGGCCCCTGCCCGGCCGCGACCTTCACCTCGACGTTGTGCTCCCACGTCGCCCAGGGATCGCCCCAGGCGTCGACCCGGAACGTCCAGAGGCCGGTGGTGTCCGGGGCGATCACCGCGGCGAACTCGTCGGGGTGGTCGGGACCGCGCGGCACCATCCGCGTCTGGCGCGTGAGCCGGTCTTCCGGCCCGCGCCACGCGACGGTGGCCGCGACGGCGTCGTGACCCTCGCGCCAGACGGTCGCGAAGACCGGGATGTGTTCCCCCACAACGGCTTTGGCCGGATACCGGCCACAGGCCACACTGGGGGAGACGTCGTCGATGCCGAGCCGGCCGGTCATGGGCAACGCCCTTCGATATGTCGGTTGGACGCAGACGGCGACAGTCTGCCTGACTCGATCAAGCGCCCACGAGGCAGGGTTCTCTATCCCTGTACCCAAAACGGATCAACTGAAACGCTTTCGGCGCAACGAGTTCCGGCCACGTGTCCGGCAGGTTACGGCCGGACGCACCCCGGGCACCGCGACGACACGCGAACCCGAACGGCCGAAACCCGTACCCCAACGGACGACTCGCGTACCTGCACGGACGACACGCGTACGCCGATGGACGACACGACGCCGGGCTCGCCGCTCGCCGTGTCGTCCACCCAGGTACGCGTGTCGTCCGGCTGGGTACGCGTGTCGTCCGGCTGGGTACGGGTCAGTAGGGCTCGGGGTGGGGTTCGGCGGCCAGGCGGGGGGCGCGGAGCAGGAGCAGGGAGCGGGACTGGAGGGTCAGCCGGCTCTTGGCTTCGAGGGGGCCCGGGTTGGCCGGGCTGCCGTCGGCGGTGCTCGTGTCGAGGGTCGGCTTGAACGTCTCGCCGTACTCGCGGCCGGGCAGGACGACCTCGCCCGGCGCGTCGCCCGCGTGCAGCCACAGCAGCCACGAGTGGTCGGGCACCAGCGCGCCCTCGCGGTTGCGCGCCTGGCTGTTCGAGCCGTCGATCCACATGCCGAGCGTGTGGCGGTCCTCGAACCAGTCGCTCTCGCCGAACTCCTCGCCGTCCGGGCGGAACCAGACCAGGTCCGGCTTGCCGGTCGGCGTCGTCCGGCCTTCGAAGAACTCCGGCTGCCGCAGCGCCGGGCTGTTCGCGCGCAGCCGCACCACCCGGCGGGCGAACGCGAGCATGGCCTCGGCCTCGGGGGCGTCCGGGGTCCAGTCGAACCACGACGTCTCGTCGTCGAGGCAGTACGCGTTGTTGTTGCCGCCCTGGGTCCGCCAGAACTCGTCACCGGCCGTCAGCATCGGGGTGCCGGTGGACAGCAGCAGCGTGGCGAACATGTTGCGCGCCTGCCGGGTCCGCAGGTCCCGGATCGCCGGGTCGGCCGTGTCGCCCTCGGCGCCGTGGTTCCACGAGCGGTTGTCGTTGGTGCCGTCGCGGTTTTCTTCGCCGTTGGGTTCGTTGTGCTTTTCGTTGTAGGACACCAGGTCCCGCAGCGTGAAGCCGTCGTGCGCGGTGACGAAGTTGATCGACTGCCACGGCCGCCGCAGGTTGTGGTCGTAGAGGTCCGACGAACCGGACAGCCGGTAGGCGAGGTCGCGGACGCCGGTCGCGCCGCGCCAGAAGTCGCGGATCGTGTCGCGGTAGCGGCCGTTCCACTCGGCCCACTGGGCGCCGAAGCCGCCGACGCGGTAGCCCTCGCCGGTCGCGTCCCACGGCTCGGCGATCAGCTTGCAGCGCGAGAGCACCGGATCGGTGGTGATCGCGGTGAGCAGCGTCGACGCCGGGTCGAACGCGCCACCGCGCGGCCGCCCGAGCGTGCTGGCGAGGTCGAACCGGAAGCCGTCGACGCCCATCTCCTGCGTCCAGTACCGCAGCGAGTCGGTCACCAGCCGGACCACGGTCGGCGACCCGGCTTCGAGGGTGTTGCCGCAGCCGGTGATGTCGGCCATGTGGCCACGCTCGGTGTGCAGGTAGTACACCGGCGCGTTCAGCCCGCGGAAGCTCAGCGTCGGCCCGTCCGGGCCGCCCTCGCAGGTGTGGTTGAACACGACGTCGAGGATCACTTCGATGCCGGCCGCGTGCAGGGCGGCCACCATCAGCCGGAACTCCTCGACCTCGTGGCCCGGTTCGCTGGCGTAGGCGGCGTGCGGGGCGAAGAAGCCGAGCGGCGAGTAGCCCCAGTAGTTGTGCCGCCCGGCGCGGACCAGCGACGGCTCGTCGAGGAACGAGTGCACCGGCAGCAGCTCCACCGACGTGACGCCGAGGCGGGTCAGGTACTCGATCGCGACCGGGTGGGCCAGGCCGAGGTAGGTCCCGCGCAGCGCCTCCGGGATGAACGGGTGCTGCTGCGTGAACCCCTTGACGTGCAGCTCGTAGACCACCGCCTCTTCGAACGGGACCTCCGGGTTCGTCCCGGTGTCCGGGCCGCCCGGCGAGCTGACCACCGACAGCGGCACGCTGCCCAGGGAATCCACAGTGGACATCGGCCCGCGCTCCGGGTCGCCGGTGAAGCCCTGGGCCGCGCCCAGGTCGGTGAGCCCGCCGGTGATCTGCCGGGCGTACGGGTCGACCAGCAGCTTGTGCGGGTTGCACCGCAGGCCGCGGGCCGGGTCGTACGGGCCGTGGATCCGGTAGCCGTACCGCTGCCCCGGCGTCACCCCGGGCACCAGGCCGTGCCAGACGCCGAAGGTGCGCTCGGTCAGCGCGATCCGGCGTTCCGACCCGTCGGCGTCGATCAGGCACAGCTCGACGGCGTCCGCGACGGCGGACGTGATCGCGAACCGCACCCCGCCGGCCTCGGGGTGGGCTCCGAGCGGGAAGGGGCGGCCGGCGAGGACGTGGTCGGCGGAGGGTCGTGTGGCCATTCCTGAATCGTCCCAGATCGGAGGTGGCCCGCGCGCGCCAATACCGGACAGTTACCGGGAGGTAACAGACGTCAGGCCGTCGTTTCGGCGATCACGAAGCTGTCCGGAGGCAGGTGCGCGGCCCCACCGTCCACCGTGGCTTCTCCCCACGTGAGCAGCGACACCGTCGCCCCGAGCGGCAGCGTCACCGGGCCGGGACCGAAGTTGACGGCCAGCCGCAGCCCGCCGCGGTGCAGCACGAGCCAGGACCCGTCCGGCGCGGAGTCGACGCGCAGGTCGGCGACCCACGGGTCGGCCAGCTCGGGCCGCTCCCGGCGCAGCCGGATCAACGCGCGGTAGAGGTCCAGCACCTCCCGGTGACCGGGCCGCTCGACCTCCTCCCAATCGAGCCGCGAGCGTTCGACGGTGGCCGGGTCCATCGGGTCCGGCACGTCCGATTCGCCCCAGCCGTGCCGGGAGAACTCGCGACGGCGGCCCGTGCGGACGGCTTCGGCCAGCTCCGGGTCCGGGAAGGAGGCGAAGAACTGCCACGGCGTGCTCGCCGCCCACTCCTCCCCCATGAACACCATCGGCGTGTACGGCGAGCAGAACAGGATCGCCGCGCCGCAGGCCAGCCGGCCCGGCGCGACCGTCGCCGCCAGCCGGTCGCCGGTCGCGCGGTTGCCGATCTGGTCGTGGTTCTGCAGGTAGCCGAGGAAGCGGTGGCCGGGCACGGTCCGCGTGTCGACCGGGCGGCCGTGGGTCCGCTCCCGGAAGGACGACCAGGTGCCGGCGTGGAAGAACACCTCGCGCAGCACCCGCTCGAGGGCGTCCGGCGCGGCGAAGTCCGTGTAGTACCCGCTCGTCTCGCCGGTCAGCTTGACGTGCAGGACGTGGTGGAGGTCGTCCGACCACTGGGCGTGCAGGCCGTAGCCGCCGCGCTCACGGGGCGTCACGAGCCGCGGGTCGTTGAGGTCGGACTCGGCGATCAGGGTCAGTGGCCGGTTCAGCGCCGCCGACAGCGCGTCGACCTCGGTGGCGAGCTGTTCGAGCAGGTGGACCGCTCGCCGGTCGAGCAGCGCGTGCACGGCGTCCAGGCGCAGCGCGTCGATGTGGAAGTCGCGCAGCCAGCTCAGCGCGTTGTCGATCACGTACCGGCGGACCTCGTCGGAGCCGGGGCCGTCGAGGTTGAGGCCGGGGCCCCAGTCGTTCTGGCCGGCGAAGTACGGCCCGAACTTGTCGAGGTAGGCGCCGGAGGGCCCGAGGTGGTTGTAGACGACGTCGAGCACGACGGCCAGGCCGCGCGCGTGGGCCGCGTCGACGAACCGCTTGAGCCCGTCCGGCCCGCCGTAGGGCTGGTGGACCGCGCCCCAGAGGACGCCGTCGTAGCCCCAGCCCGCGGTGCCGTCGAAGGCGTTGACCGGCAGCAGCTCGACGTGCGTGATGCCGAGGTCGACGAGGTGGTCGAGCCGGTCGATGGCCGCGTCGAAGGTGCCGCCCTCGGTGAAGGTGCCGACGTGCAGTTCGTAGAGCACGGCGCCGGGCAGCTGCCGCCCGGTCCAGGCGTCGTCGGTCCAGGCGAACTCGCCGTGGTCGTAGACGCGCGACTCCGCGTGGACGCCGTGCGGCTGCCACCGCGACCGGGGGTCGGGCAGCGGCTTTTCGTCGTCGAGCAGGAAGGCGTAGTTGATGCCCTCGGCCTCGGCGTGCCACCAGCCGCCGTCGGCCGCGGTCATCTCGTGCACGCCGGCGTCGACGCTCACCCGGACCCGGCGGGCCGCCGGGGCCCACACGCTGAACCTCATACGTCTCCTCGCACCAGCAACGCGACGGGGTACCGCTCGAACAGGGTGGCCAGGTCGCCGGTGACCTCCCGGCCGGTCAGGACGTCGGTCCAGACGCCGGCGGGCAGCGGGAGGACCGTGTCGCGCCAGCCGCCGCCGGCTTCGAGGCCGACGGGCAGCCGGGTCACCGCCACGGCGAGGTCGGCGCTGCGGGTGTAGGCCAGGCAATGGGCCGCGGCGGCCCCTTCGGCCCGCAGCGGCCGGTACCCGCGGAACAGCGCCGGGTGCTCACGGCGCAGCCGCAGCGCCTTGTGCACGACCAGCAGCTTGGCCGCGCCGGAAGCGTCGATCTCCGGCAGCTCGCCGTCGGCGATCCGGGCCAGCAGCTCGCGGCGCGCGGCGTAGTCGACCGGGCGGCGGTTGTCCGGGTCCACCAGCGAGAAGTCCCACAGCTCGGTGCCCTGGTAGACGTCCGGGACGCCGGGCGCGGTCAGCTGGACGAGCTTCTGGCCGAGCGAGTTCGCGTAACCGGGGCCCTCGATGCGGTTGACGAACGCCTCGACGTCGGCGGCCAGCTCCGCGTCGTTCACGACGTCTTCGGGCCACGCGGCGACGTCGGCCTCGAAGGCCTCGTCGTGGTCGGTCCAGCTGGTCCGGAGCTTGGCTTCCTTGGCCGCCTTGTCCAGGTAGTCCCGCAGCCGCGGCGGCTCGATCGGCCAGGTCGACACCAGCGTCTGCCAGGCCAGCAGGTTGAGCGAGGGTTCGTCGATCCCCCGCCGGGCGGTCCACCGCCGGACGGCCTGGGCGAACTCGCCGGGGACTTCGGCCAGCACCGCCATCCGGGCGCGGGTGTCCTCGGAGCGCTTGGTGTCGTGCGTGGTCAGCGTCGTCATCGCGGCCGGGTGGCCGGCCTCCCGCTCGGCGGCCAGCCGGTGGAACTCCCCGACGCCGAGACCGAACCGGTCCGGGTTGCCGCCGACCTCGTTGAGCGCGGCGAAGCGGGTGTAGCGGTAGAAGGTGGTGTCCTCGGTGCCCTTCGCCACGACCATGCCGGACGTCTGCTGGATCCGGGTGGCCAGCTCGCTTCCGGGATTCCTGCGGACGTAGGCGTCGAGGATGATCAGCGCGTCGGCGAGGTCGGGCCGGGCCCGCCGCGCTCCGTCGATCGCGGCCGCCCAGTTCGCCCCGCCCTCGGGGAGGTAGGAGCGGTAGACCGGGAAGGCGACCATCGTCTCGGCGACCGCCTGCCGCGCGGCTTCGGGATCGATGTCGGGCAGCAGCGCCGCGATCCGCCGGACCTCGGCGACCAGGATGCGGTCGGTGACCAGGCGCCGGGCCTCGGCCTCGACGCGGTGGTAGCCGGTCTTCACACCCAGTTCGTTCGCCAGCGCGGTGAAGCCGGGCTCGCCCGCCGGGTCGATGAAGACGCCGGCGATCTCGCGCAGGGCGTCGTAGCCGGTGGTGCCGTCGACCGGCCAGCTCTGCGGCAGCGGTTCGCCCGGGTGCAGGATCTTCTCGGCCACGATCCACGCGTCCGGCGCGTTCTCCCGCAGCCGCCGGAAGTAGCCGCCCGGGTCGGCGAGGCCGTCCGGGTGGTCGACGCGCAGGCCGGTGACGTCGCCGTCGGCGACCCAGCGCAGCACCTCGCCGTGCGTCTCGGCGAACACCTTGGGGTCTTCGACGCGGACCGCGGCCAGGGTCGTGATGTCGAAGAAGCGGCGGTAGGTCAGCTCGGCGTTGCCGCGGCGCCAGCCGACCAGGCGGTAGTGCTGGCGCTCGTGGATCTCTTGCGGCGTCCCGGTTCCGGTGCCGGGGGCGATCGGGAACCGGTGGTCGTAGTAGACCAGTTCGTCGCCTTCGACCGACAGCTCACCGACGGCGTCATCGTCACCGAGGACCGGCAGCAGGATCGGGCCGCGGTCCCAGTCGACGTCGAAGAAGGATGCGTACTCCGAGTCGCGGCCGTGCTCGAGCACGTCCCACCACCAGCGGTTCGCCTTCGGCACCTCGACCGACATGTGGTTCGGCACGATGTCGACCACCAGGCCCAGTCCGAGCTCCTTCAGCAGCGCGGCGAGCTCCTGGCGCGCCCCCTCGCCGCCGAGCGCGGGCCGCGCCCGCGTCGGGTCGACGACGTCGTAGCCGTGTGTCGAGCCCGGCGCGGCGTCCAGCACCGGCGACGCGTACAGCGCGCCGATGCCGAGGTCGCGCAGGTAGCCGGCGATGCCGGCCGCGTCGGCGAAGGTGAACTCCGGGCGCAGCTGCACCCGGTAGGTCGACTCCGGCACCGTCATTCGGCTTCCGTCTCCGTCCGTTGCAGCACGATCAGGGACCGGGCGGGGAGGGTGAGCCGGCCGCCGCCTTCGATCGGCTTCGCGTCGGCGGGCTCCACCTCCCCGGTCGCGGTGTCGACCACGACGGTCCAGCTTTCCCCGTAGCCGTTGCCCGGGAGCGTGGCGTCGATGTCTTCGTAGTGGGCGTTGAAGGCGAGCAGGAACGAGTCGTCCTCGACCGTCATCCCGCGCTGGTCGAGGTCGGGGATCGCCTTGCCGTTGAGGAAGACGACGACCGCCTTGCCGAAGCCGTCGTCCCAGTTCTGCTCGGTCATCTCCTCGCCGGCCGGGGTGAACCAGGCGATGTCGCCGAGCTTTTCGCCCTTGCCGACCGGGCCGCCCTGGAAGAAGCGGCGGCGGCGGAAGACCGGGTGCCGGTGCCGGAACGCGCCCAGCCCGCCGGTGAACTTGACCAGGTCCGCGTTCTCCTTGGCCAGTTCCCAGTCCATCCAGGACAGTTCCGAGTCCTGGCAGTAGACGTTGTTGTTGCCCTGCTGGGTGCGGCCGAACTCGTCGCCGTGCAGGATCATCGGCACGCCTTGGGACAGCAGCAGCGTGGCCAGCATGTTCCGCTGCTGCCGGACGCGCAGGGCGAGGACCTGGGGATCGTCGGTCTCGCCCTCGACCCCGCAGTTCCACGACCGGTTGTCGTCGGCGCCGTCGCGGCCGTCCTCGCCGTTGGCCTCGTTGTGCTTTTCGTTGTAGGACACCAGGTCCCGCAGCGTGAAGCCGTCGTGCGCGGTGACGAAGTTGATCGACGCGAACGGGCGGCGGCCGTCGTCCTGGTAGAGGTCCGACGAGCCGGTGATGCGCGAGGCGAACTCCCCCAGCGTCGAGGGCTCGCCGCGCCAGAAGTCCCGGACGGTGTCGCGGAACTGCCCGTTCCACTCCGTCCACAGCGGCGGGAAGTTGCCGACCTGGTAGCCACCGGGGCCGACGTCCCACGGCTCGGCGATCAGCTTCACCTGGCTGACGATCGGGTCCTGCTGGACGAGGTCGAAGAACGTGGACAGCCGGTCGACGTCGTAGAACTCACGCGCCAGCGCCGAGGCGAGGTCGAACCGGAAGCCGTCGACGTGCATCTCGGTCACCCAGTACCGCAGCGAGTCCATGATCAGCTGCAGCGTGTGCGGGTTGCGCACGTTCAGCGAGTTCCCGGTGCCGGTGTAGTCCATGTAGTACTCGGGCTCCCCCTCGACCAGCCGGTAGTAGGCCTCGTTGTCGATGCCGCGCATCGACAGGGTCGGCCCGAGGTGGTTGCCCTCGGCGGTGTGGTTGTAAACCACGTCGAGGATCACTTCGATGCCGGCCTCGTGGAGGGCTTTGACCATGCCCTTGAACTCCTGGACCTGGCCGCCCTCGCCGGGCATGGCCGAGTAGGAGTCGTGCGGCGCGAAGTACCCGATCGTGTTGTAGCCCCAGTAGTTCGTCAGTCCCTTCCCGTCGAGGCCGTGGTCGGTGACGAACTGGTGCACCGGCAGCAGTTCGACGGCGGTCACGCCGAGTTTCTGCAGGTGCTCGACGACGGCGGGGTGCGCGAGCCCGGCGTACGTGCCCCGCAGCGCTTCGGGCACGAACGGGTGATGCACGGTCATGCCCTTGACGTGGGCCTCGTAGATGACCGTCTCGTTGTACGGCCGCTTCGGCTGCCGGTCGTTGCCCCAGTCGAAGAACGGGTTCGCGACCAGCGAATACGGCACGTGGCCGGCGCTGTCGTCGTCGTTGCGCTCGTCCGGGTTGTCGAACTGGTAGCCGAACAGCGACTCATCCCACTTCACGCCGTGCGAGACGGCCTTCGCGTACGGGTCGATGAGCAGCTTGTTCGGGTTGCAGCGCAGGCCGCGCTTCGGGTCGTAGGGGCCGTGCACGCGGAACCCGTAGCGCTGGCCGGGTCCGACGTTGAGCAGGTAGCCGTGGTGGACGAAGCCGTCGACCTCTTCGAGCGCATACCGCGTCTCCTTGCCCTCGGCGTCGAACAGGCACAGTTCGACGCGCTCGGCCACCTCGGAGAACAGGGCGAAGTTCGTCCCGACTCCGTCGTAGGTGGCGCCGAGCGGGTAGGGCGTTCCGGGCCAGGGCCGCACTGGGTTTCTCCTCGAGCTTGGGTCGTGCCGGTGGCGTCCGCGTATCACCGGGGGTCGCGCGCGGCGGTGTGGTCGTTACCGGGGCAGCGGCCGGGCCGCCGCCAGCGGTGCGACCGCTGCGCGGACCCCCTGCGCGGTGAAGAAGCCGTCCACGCTGACGGGCAGGCGAATCCGCCAGTTAGGGTACTGGTCGACGGTTCCGGGCAGATTCGGCTGCCGCACCTGGCCCGCGACGTCGGCCGGCGAGGTCAGCACGAGCCGCGAAGCGGCCTTCGCGAGCAGGGTGTGCAGCGCGACGACCGGGTCGTCGCCGGGGATCCCTTCCCGGGCAACGAGTTCCAGCAGCGCCTTGCGCTCGCCGGCGGCCGCTTCTTCCTCGGCTTCGACCCCGCGGTCCAGCAGTCCCAGCTCGGCCCGGACCCGGACGTGCTCGCTCTTCAGCCAGCCCGACACCGTCGGCAGGTCGTGCGTGGAGATGCTGGCCATGGCGTCCGGGTCCCAGCTCTCCGGCGGTGTGAACGGCTGGCCGGGCGCGTCCCAGTCGCGCTCGAACCACAGCACGGCCGAGCTGAGCATCCCCCGTTCGTGCATGGTGTCGGTGACGACCTCCTCGACGGTCCCGAGGTCCTCCCCCACCACGATGGCCCCGGCGCGGTGCGCTTCGAGCGCGAGCACGCCGACCATCGCTTCGGCGTCGTAATGGACGTACGTGCCGCGGTGCGCGGGCTCGCCCGGCGGGATCCACCAGAGCCGCCACAGGCCGGCGATGTGGTCGACGCGGATGCCGTCGGCGAAGCGCAGGACGCCCCGGATGACGTCCCGGAACGGCGCGTACCCGGCCTCGGCCAGCTTGTCCGGCCGCCACGGCGGCAGGTTCCAGTCCTGGCCCTGCTGGTTGAAGGCGTCGGGTGGGGCGCCGACCCGCACGTCGGCGGCGAAGACGTCCCGCACGGCCCACGTGTCGGCCCCGCCGGGGTGCACCCCCACCGGCAGGTCGTGCACGATCCCGGCGGTCATCCCGGCCCCGCGCGCAGCCGTCCGCGCCGCTTCCAGCTGAACCCGGCAGAGGTGCTGGAGCCACGCGTGGAAGGCGACGCGGTCTTCGAGCTCTTCGCGCGCCTTTGCGGTGGCCGCTCCGGCCGGGTCGTGCAGGTCCTCCGGCCAGTCCCGCCAGTCGGCGCCGTGCTGCTCGGCCAGGGCGCAGAAGAGGGCGAAAGCGCGCAGGTCGCCGTCTTCGGGCACCTCTTCGACGCGGTGCGGCCACAGCAGCTCGAGCGCGGCCCGCTTGGCGGTCCAGACGGCGTCGTAGTCGATCAGCTCGCCTTCGCGCTCCGGGGCCAGGGACTCGACGGCCGCCCGGGTCGCCTCGTCGGCCTGTTCGAACGTCTCGGTGGCCGTGACGCGCAGGTAGACCGGGTTGGCGAACCGCCGGCTTGCCGGCGAGTACGGCGATCGTTCGATCGGGTGCGCGGGGCTGATCGCCTGCACCGGGTTCACCAGCAGGACGCCGGCATCCAGTTCCGCGGCCGACCGGGCGGCGAAGGTGGCGAGGTCGGCGTAGTCGCCGATGCCCCAGGACCCGGCCGAGTGCAGGGCGTAGAGCTGCAGCATCCACCCCCAGGCGGGCGGGACTCGCGGCAGCTTCGCCGGCACCACGGCCAGCACGACGTCCTGGTCGGCGGTGACGACCCGGTGCCAGCCGAGCGGCAGGTCCGCGGGCAGGTGACCGTCGGCGCGCCGCCGCGTCCCGTCCTCGAGGACGACTTCGGCGTCGACGCCCAGCGCCTTGCCGGTGCCCTCCCGCACGACGATGGTCGGCGGCAGCGCGGCCGGCGCCTCCCGCGCGGCGCTCAGAGCGGCGGCGATGGCCTGGTCGCCGGTCGCATCGACGCCGAACTGGCCGAGGACGGCGACGACGACGTCGTCGTCCACGTCGACCCAGACCCGATCGGCGTTCTGGTACCGGGTGGCGACCCCGTGGAGGTCGGCGAGCTCGTGCAGGGCGCTGCGGGCGGGGATCTCTTCGGGCACGGGACCAGCATTCCGGTGCCCGGCCGTTCCCGCCATCTGCGCGAGCCACGTCACGCCGGCGCCGGCGGAGCGCGGAGTCCGGTTGCCGCTCGCGGGTGCCTCCGGCGCCGATCTGCGGGAGGGTCCGTGACCTTCTAACTTCTCCTCATGGGTGAGCGGCGAACACTGAACGTGGACGAGGTCCTCGAACGCCAGGACTCCGGCGAGCTCAAACGGCGGCTGCGCGGGCGCGACCTGGTCGGGTTCGGCGTCGGGATCATCATCGGCACCGGCATCTTCACCTTGGCGGGCGTCGAGGCGAAGACCCACGCGGGGCCCGCCGTGACGCTGTCGTTCGTGCTCGGCGCGGTCGTCGCCGGGCTCGCGGCGCTGTGCTACGCCGAGCTGGCCTCCAGCGTCCCGACGGCGGGAAGCGCTTACACCTACGCGTTCGCCACCCTCGGCGAGGTGTTCGCCTGGATCATCGGCTGGGACCTGCTGCTGGAGTTCGCGCTCGGCGCCGCCGTGGTGTCGCGGGGCTGGTCGGGGTACCTGGCGAACCTGCTCGGGCTGTCGCCGGAGTGGTTCGGCGAAGACGCGAAGGTCAACGTCGGCGCGGTGCTCGTCATCGCCGTGCTGACCGTCGTCGCCGTGCTGGGCATCAAGGAGTCGGCCTGGCTGACCAACCTGCTGGTGTGCGTCAAGGTCGCGGTGTGCGTGCTGGTGCTCGCGGTCGGCCTGTTCTTCGTCAAGGGCGCGAACCTGACGCCGTTCATCCCGGCGGCGAAGGCACCCGAAGCCGGCACGACGGTGCTGGAACAACCGGCGGTCCAGGCGGCGCTGGGGCTGGAGCAGTCGGTGTACGGCATCGCCGGGATGATCACCGCGGCCGCCGTGGTCTTCTTCGCCTACACCGGTTTCGAGGCGCTCGCGAACCTCGGCGAGGAGACGCTGAACCCGCGCAAGGACCTGCGCGTCGGCATCCTCGGCGCGCTGGGCGTGTGCGCGCTGCTCTACATCGGCGTCTCGATCGTGCTGACCGGCATGATCCCGTTCACCGACATCGACACGGGCGCGCCGCTGGCCGACGCGTTCGACCGGGTCGGCCAGCACTGGGTGGGCGCGCTGATCTCGCTCGGCGCGGTGACCGGGCTGACGTCGGTGATGATGGTCGAGCTGGTCACGATCGGGCGGATCGGGTTCGCCATGGGCCGCGACGGCCTGCTGCCGAAGGCGCTCGGCACCGCGCACCCGCGCTGGGGCACCCCGCACCGGATGACCATCGGGGGCGCCGTCCTGATCGCGGTGCTGGCCGCGTTCATCCCGATTTCGGAGCTGGCCGACATGGTGAGCATCGGCGCGCTGTCGGCGATGATCATCGTGGCCGTGGCGGTCCCGGTGCTGCGCCGCCGCCGTCCCGACCTCGACCGGCCGTTCCGGGTGCCGTTCTCCCCGGCGATCCCGGTCGTGGCCGCGCTGGCCTGCTTGTACCTGATGCTCAACCTGAACGTGCTGACGTGGATCCGGTTCGCCGTGTGGCTGGGGATCGGCCTGGTGATCTACTTCGCCTACGGCCGCCGCCACTCCCGCTTCGCGCCCGGGACGCCGGTCAGTCCCAAAAGGACGGACTGAGCCCGGCGGTGCGAGCCGCCGCGCGCACCACGCCGGCCTGGCCGGCGTCGACGACCACGAGCACACCGAGGCCGGCCAGCGCCGCCGTCACCCATTCGACCGGCTGGTCGTGACGGCCGTGGTCGCCGAGGGCCGGATAAGTGTCCACAATAGACAGCAGGGTGCCCTCGGCGCCGATGCGGATGCCCGCCAGGAGCACGAAGTGGCCACCGGGCGGGCGCCAGCGGGACGTCCACAGTGGCGGGACGCCGGTGTCGAGGTAGTCGAGCAGGGCGCGGTGCGGGGTGTCGTGGGCGCCGAGCTCGGCGCCGTCGATCCGGGCTAGCACCGCTACGCGCGGGACGTCCCACAGCCCGACGAGCAGGTCGAACAGGGTCTCGGTGGTCCACTCCCCCGTCACCGGCACGGCCACGAGGGCGCCCCGCGACAGCGACCCGACGGCCGCCGCGAGCCGGGAAACCCGCGTGCCGGCCGCGGCCGGGTCGTCGACGACCGGCAGCGGGAGGCGGAAGTCGTGGCGGCCCGGCTCGCCCGGCGGCCGCACGGCCGGACCCCGGACCGTGCCCGCGGCCGCCGCGACGGCATCCTGGTCCGGCACGTCGAGCCCGGCCGCCCGCAGCGCGGCGAGCCCGCAGAACGCCGCGGCCAGGCCGTCCTTCTGGGGCAGTTCCGCCTGGGCCACCGCGGCCAGCCGGGCGCCGCCCGGCAGCCACCGCACCCCGGACAGGTCGAGCTGCCCGCCGTCGATCCCCGAAGTCATCGGTCCCCTCAGTAGCGCCAAAGGTGAGCGGCGACGATCTCGTCGGCCGTGCGTTCGGCCGCCCAAGCCGCGTCGGAGGCCCGGACGGCGCGGAAGGCGCCCAGCAGCTCGGCACCGAGCACACCGGCGATCCGCGGCGACGCCACGAGCGCGGCGTCCTGTTCGGCGGGGTTCGCCGGCAGCCGGTCCACCCCGCGGGCCTCCCGGTCTTCGTCCGGCCAGCCACCCGGGTCTTCGCCGATCGGCTCGGGCAGCGCGGGCGCGTCCTCGATGCCGGCCATCCCGGCGGCGAGCACCGCGGCCAGCGCGAGGTACGGGTTGGCCGAGGCGTCGGACGTCTTGAGCTCGACGTTCGCGTGGCCCTCGCCCAGCAGGGCCGAGCCGGGGACGTACCGCAGCGGCGCCTCCCGGTTCTCGACACCCCAGAACGCGTACGCGCCCGCGAAGTAGCCGGGCCGCAGCCGCAGCGTCGAAGGCACGCTCGGCGCGGTGATCGCGGTCAGGGCCGGCAGGTCGCGCAGCAGCCCGGCGAGGTAGCCGGCGCCTTCCCCGGCCGGTCGCCCGGTTTGGCCGGTTTCGAGAAGATTGCGGCCTTGGCGGCGGACGGAGGTGTGCAGGTGCCACCCGTTGCCGGCGGCGCCGAGGCCGATCAGCGGCGCGAAGCTGACGGCGAGACCGTGCACCCGCGCGGCGGCGTGGATGGTCTGCCGGGCGAGCAGCTGGTCGTCGGCGGCGGAGACGGGATCGGTGGCGGCCAGCGACAGTTCGAGCTGGGCGACGCCGTACTCGGCGTGGAGCTGGCCGATCCGCAGGCCGTTGGCCGCGAAGTCGTGCAGGAGGGCCGCGACGAAGCCGTCGAGCCCGACGAGGGCGTGCGGGCTGTAGGCGGGCCCGGGGTGCCCGGGAGCGGCCAGGACGTCGGCGCTGCCGGCGGGGGCGACGGCGAACTCCAGCTCGTAGCCGGCCCGGAATTCGAGCCCGCGCCGTCCGGCCTCGGCCACCTGCGCTTCGAGGACGGCGCGCTGGCAGTAGGGCCAGGGATCGCCGTCCCGGGTGAGCTGCCGCACGGGCGCCCAGGCGAGCGCGGGCTGCCCGGCGAGCCGCCGCAGCCGTTCGACGACGGGCACGAGCCGGATGTCCCCGGACGGCGTGCCGAGGTCTTCGTGCTGGTAGGTGATGGAGTCATGGGTGTCGAAGACGGCGAAGAGCGAGGTCGCCCCGACACCGCGGGTGGCGGCATCGGCCAGCCCGGCGACGGGGACGATCCGCGAGCGCGGGATGCCGTTGTTGTCCGCCCAGGCAAGGTGAACCCCACAAACTCCGGCCGCGGCGAAGTCCTTCGCCGCGGCCGACGCCGCCTTGGTCATGGCCACCCGCTTCCTGCTGCCCGCGCCCAGTATCCCGGCCAGGTGCGGCGGGGGCCATCACGAACCGATCCTGGAGTGGGGCGAGGGCATCCGAGGGGCCGGCTCGGGGCGGGGACGGCGAGGTCGGGGCCGCCTCGGCCGGGGCGGCCGCCTCCGGGTCGGACGGTGAGGGGGGTCGCCTGGGCAGGAACAGCCGCTTCCTGTGGCTTCTGACCGAGGCTCGGTCAGAACGTGGGAGGAGACCGCCTGGGCAGGAGCGCCCGCCTTCAGCGGCCCGGACCGGGCCCGGCCGGGCACATGGGGAGGTCAGCAGAGCCCCGCAGCAGAGCCCCGCAGCAGAGCCCCGCAGCAGAGCCCCGCAGCAGAGCCCACCCTCCCTGGGGGATCCGCCCCGCTTCAGCCTATCCGCGGCAACCGACGGAAACTGCCGAAAAGCGCTGACCGCGGTCAGGTTGTCCACAACAGGGGGGCGACCTGTGGGCAACTCGCTTCGAGCGCCCGAACCGAGTGCGCCGGGCACACCAAAGCACCCAACTCGAGCACCCGACCCCGAGCCTCGAATCACCCCGGCGGCTCCACCGCCCGCGCCTCCGAACCCTCCCGGCTCCGCAACGCCACCCCGGCCACCACGGCCAGCGTCCCCACCGCCTCCGGCACGCTCGGCACCTGCCCCAGCAGCGCGAACCCCATCACCCCCGCCGTCACCGGCAGAAGGGCCAAGAGCGTGGCGAACCGTGCCTGGCCCACCCGACGCAGCACCACCTGGTCCAGCGCGTACGGCACCACCGTCGACAGCACCCCCACCCCGATCCCCAGCAGCAGCAACCGTGGCGAAGACCACACGGGGCCCGTCCCCAGCGCCAGCGGGGACAACACGACCGTCCCCGCAGCGAAGCCGATCGCCAGGCTGTCGATGCCGTCGCCGCCCACCGCGACCCTCTTGCCCAGCAGGATGTAGCCCGCCCAGGCCAACGCCGCCCCCAGGGCGAACACCACTCCCCAGAAACTCCCGGCGAGGCGGACGTCCGCGATCGCCACCACGCCCGCCGCCACCAGGAGCAGCGCGAACACGTCGCGCAGCGTTCGGGACCCCAGGGCCGCCACCACCACCGGGCCGGCGAACTCCACCGCCACCGCCGTGCCCAGGGGCAGGCGGGCGATGGCCTCGTAGAACAGCACGTTCATGCCCGCCGTCACGATGCCGAACACGATCGCCAGCAGCAGCCGCCTGCCCCGCCGCGCCGCGCGGCCCGGGCGGCGCCAGGCCAGCAGGACCACCGCCGCGCCGAGGCAGCGGAGCCAGGCCACCCCCGCCGGGGTCGCGTGGCCGAAAAGGTCGACCGCGACCGCCGCTCCGGCGTACATCGAAATTCCGCTGAGAACGAACAAGAGCGGGGCGGGCACCGCGGAAAGCCGTCGTGGGGAAGTCACCGTACTCACCAACCCATGGTGCCTGACCACGGAAAACGTAACTCTCCGGGTAATCGTCTCCTGGAATGCGGGACAGCGCTACGGCATCCGGGGTAAATCGACGTGACTCAGGTCCCACCGGCGCGGGAACACTTGCGAGCCGCGAAACGTCTGGAAGAGTGGAAGCACGAACACCGCGGAGCCGGAGGCGATCGCCGTCACCGGCAGCAGTCCCGATGTGGGCGTAGCTGGATCGATGGCACCGGGCGACCGGTGCCGGGACGGAGGGAGACCCCCATGACAACGCCGACGCTCACCCGCCCCGAACTGACCGCTGCCGACCGCTGTGACCGGTGCGGAGCTGCAGCTCAGGTACGCGCCGTCCTCAGCACGGGCGGCGAACTGCTCTTCTGCGGGCACCACGCCCGCGAGCACGAGGCCAAGCTGAAGGAACTGTCCGCCGACATCCAGCGGTAACGACCCCGAAACGCCCGAAGGCGGCCGGTGCGCACAGGCACCGGCCGCCTTCGTTTTTCTGCAACTTGCACTGTGCCGGATCCCCAATCAGCGCGATGAATGTCACGGCCCGGCCGCGAAATGTCGTGATTCCGGACACGAAAGCGGACAGGAAATCAGACAGAATCCAGCACGACTTCGAACGCCACCTCGGCGGCGCCGAGCAGCTTCCCGTCGGCCCCCAGCGCCGAGCTGATGATCCGCGTGCCCCCGACCGCCCGGCTCACCAGGCTGCGCCGGCGCACCTCCGTGCCGACGTACCGCAGCACCGGCTCCGGCAGCACCGTCAGCAGGTCGCCGAGGATCACCAGCTGCGGCCCCAGCAGGTTGACGACGTTGATCAGCCCGAGCGTCAGCCACTCGGCGAACTCCGCGAGCCGCGTCATCGACGCCTCCGGATCGCGGCCCAGCTCGCGCAGCTCGAACAGGATCGCCCCGCGGGCGGTGTCCTCGGCCAGGCCGAGCGCCCGGCACAGCGCCGCCTCACCGACCTCGGTCTCCCAGCAGCCGCTGCTGCCGCAGTAGCAGGGGCGCCCGTCGGGGCGGATCACCATGTGCCCGATCTCGCCGACGTACCCCGAGCCGCCGCGCAACGCCGAGCCTTCGGCGATGACGCCGCCGCCGACCCCGACGTCCGCCGAGATGTACACCACGTCGGACGCCCCGCGGGCGGCCCCGCGCAGGTGCTCGGCGACCGCGCCGAACTCGGCGTCGTTGCCGACCAGGATCGGGATCTGCAGCACCCCGCCGAGCCGCTCCCCGAGGGCGACGTCGGTCCAGCGCAGGTTCGGGGCTTCGTGCACGTGCCCGTCCGCGCGCCGCACGACGCCGGGCACCGACACCCCGGCCGCCACCGGGCTCACGTCGAGGTCGCCGGCCAGGATGGCCGTCGACTCGATGATGTGGGTGATGACCTCGTCCGGCTGGCCCATCCGGCCGCGCAGGTTCCAGCTGTTGCGGCCCAGGATCTGCCCGCCGAGCCCGACGAGGGCGATGGCGACGTGCTCGACCTGCAGGTCGACCGCGAGCACGACCGCCGCGTGGGGCTGGGGCAGGACCAGGAGCGAGGGGCGGCCCGCCCCTCGTCCCGGCCTCGGCACCTTCTCCTCGACGACGCCGGCTTCGGCGAGCCCGTCGACGAGGGTCTTGATCGTGCTCCGGTTGAGCCCCAGCTCGGCGGCCAGGGTCGCCCGGGTGCTCGGCCCGCCGACGTGCAGCAGGCGGAGCAGGGTCGTGCGGTTGTGCCGGCGCACCTCGTCCGGTCGCGCGACGGGTGAGCTGGACACGGACTTGATCATCCCATGCTGGTTCAGCGCGTCGACGCAGCCGCGCGGCGCCGGGACAGCGCGTCGACCGTGGCGGCGAGCAGGAGGACCAGACCGGTGACGATGTTCACCACGGCGGCAGTCTGGTGGAGCAGGCCCAGGCCGTTGATGACCACCGCGATGACGAGGCCGCCGACGACGGCGTCGGCGACCCGTCCCTTGCCGCCGAACAGCGACGTGCCGCCGATGACCGCCGAACCCACCGCGAACAGCAGCGTGTTGAGGCCACCGGACTGCGGGCTGACCGAACCGACCTTCGACGCGGTGACGATGCCGCCGATGGCCGCGACCGCGGAGCCGATGATGAACACACTCGCCCGGATCTTGGGCACGTCGATACCGGCGCGGCGGGCGGCTTCCTTGTTGCCGCCGACCGCGTAGACGTACCGGCCGTACCTGGTCCGGTTGAGCACGTAGGTCCCGGCCACCAGCAGCGCCAGCATGATCGGGATGACGTACGGAACGCCCTCGATCGTGACGACCGCCTTGTTCACCGAGCGGTTGATCGTCAGCAGCCAGGTGCCCAGCGCCGACAGCACGACGAGCGCGCCGACCTTGACCATCACCAGCGCCGTCGGCTGGACGACCAGGCCGCGCTGGAGCCGCCTGAAGTGGCTGATCAGCGTGATCACCGCGAAGCCGCCGGCGGCGATCAGGAAGAAGATCCAGCTGCCCAAGATGTCCAGGTTGCCGTTGGCGATCTTGTTCAGGAGGTCCGAGTTGCTGATGCCGATCGTGCCGCCCTCACCGATGAACTGCAGCAGGACGCCCTGCCACACGATGAACAGCGCCAGCGTCACGACGAAGGACGGCATGCCGATCTTCGACACGAGGAAGCCGGTGATGCTGCCGATCGCGGTGCCGACGCAGATGGCCAGCAGGATCTCGAGCCAGGCGTTGGCGGGCACGCCGATCGCGACGATCAGCAGGCCAAGCAGCGAAAGCGCGGCACCGGCCCAGATCCGCTGGTAGGCCGACAGCAGCATGGCGACGGCGAGGACGCCGATGAACGTGATGAACACGCCGGTCCCGAGGGTGCCCAGCAGGTTCCCGGCGTGCACGTAGTGCAGGGCCATCACGGAAGCGGCGACACCGGAGGCCACACCGGCGGCGAGGTCGATCTCGCCGAGCAGCAGCACGAACACGATGCCCATCGCGATGATGATGACGCCCGCACCCTGCGGGAACACGTTGGCGATGTTGGCCAGCGTGAAGAAGTTGTCCGACAGCGCGCTGAACAGGATGACGAGCACGAGCAGGCCGAACAGCGACGGCAGCGCGCCGAGCTCGCCGGCCCGCAGGCGGGCGAAGTAGTCGCGGATCGCCTCGCCGGTTGACATCGATGTCGTGTCGATCCCGAAGTCGGTGATCGCCGCGGACGGGTTCTGGGTCTGCGCGAGCGCTTCGGCGGGGGTGCCGACCTCGTGCTTGGCAGGGGTTTCAGTCATTTCCGGTTCTTTCTTCCCGCTCACAGGACCACGGCTTCGGGCCGGGCCAGGCCGAGGTCACCGGAGCGACCCGCGGTGATCAGCTCCACGACCTGGCCGTGGGAGACGTCCTTCGTGTGCACCTCGGCGACGAGCCGGCCGAGGTAGAGCACGGCGATGCGGTCGGCGACCTCGAACACGTCGGCCATGTTGTGGCTGATGAGCACGACCCCCAGGCCCTGCTCGGCCAGCCGCCGGACCAGATCCAGCACCTGCCGGGTCTGCGCGACACCGAGGGCGGCGGTCGGCTCGTCGAGCACGACGACCTTGCTGTTCCACAGCACCGATTTCGCGATGGCGACGGTCTGCCGCTGACCACCGGACAGCGAGGAGACCGGCGTGCGGACCGACTTCACGGTCCGCACGGACAGGGAGGCCAGCGTCTCGCGGGCGGCCTTCTCCATGCTGGCTTCGTCGAGCTTCCACGAATTGCCGCGCTCGCGGCCGAGGAACATGTTCTGGACGATGTCGAGGTTGTCGGCGAGCGCGAGGTCCTGGTAAACGACCTCGATGCCGAGGTCCGCGGCGTCGCGCGGGCCGCGGATGTGGGTGTCCTCGCCGTTGAACCGCACGGCCCCCGAGTCGTACGGGTGAATGCCGGCGATGCACTTGACGAGCGTCGACTTGCCGGCGCCGTTGTCGCCGACCAGGGCGGTCACTTCGCCCGCACGCACGTCGAAATCCACGTCGTGGAGGACGTGGACCGGGCCGAAACTCTTGTTCAGGCCCTTGATCTCGAGAATGGGCTCACTCATGGATGGGCTTTCTCCTGGGTGGGGACCGGGCCGGGGCCCGCCCGCGGGGGGCGCGGCCCCGCCCCGCGGGTGAAGGGGGCCAGCCCCCGTCGGGAACCAAACCAACCCCACCCCCGCCCCC